>JAGWVM010000030.1 GCA_018970895.1 Lysobacteraceae bacterium
GAGCCGAGGTAGTTCACCGTGAGCCAGATCGGGAAGGTCAGCGCCAGCGCCATCCCGATGAACAGCCAGGCGGCGAAGAACTTGCCCAGCATCGCCTGCCAGAGCGTCACCGGCAGGGTCAGCAGCAATTCCAGCGTGCCGCCCTTGGCCTCCTCGGCCCACATGCGCATGGTGACCGCCGGCACCAGGATCAGGTACAGCCACGGGTGCATCACGAAGAACGGCTGCAGGTCGGCCTGGCCGCGTTCGTAGAAATCGCCGGTGTAGAACGTGAGGATGCCCGCCAGCACCAGGAAGATGACCAGGAAGACCCAGGCCATCGGCGTCACGAAAAAGCTGCGCAACTCGCGCCGCATGACGGCGTTGACCGGGCTCATGGCGCCCCTTCCTGCGCGGTGGTGATCTGACGGAACACCTCGTCTAGCCGGCCACGTTCAAGCTGGATCTCGGAGACCTCGAGGCCCTGCTCGCGCAGCAACTGCTCCACCGGCTCGAGGATGCGCGCCCCCGGCTTGGGGAACACGGTGACGCGGCCGTCCAGCGGGTCGACCTCGATCGCCGCCACCTGCGGCAGGCGCCCCAGCATCTCCTGCGAGACGCCGCTGCCCGCGGCGCTGAACGACACCGCGCCGTGGTAGCGCGAACGCGCCTCCAGCTCGGCCGGTGTGGCGTCGGCCTGCAGGCGTCCATGCGCGAGGATCACCACGCGGTTGCACAGTGCGTGCACTTCCTCCAGCAGGTGGGTGGAGATCAGGATGGTGCGTTCGCGCGCCATCGCATCGATCAACTGGCGCACCGTGTGCTTCTGGTTCGGATCGAGGCCGTCGGTGGGTTCGTCCAGCATCAGCACCGGCGGGTCGTGCAGGATCGCCTGCGCCAGACCGACGCGTCGGCGCAAGCCCTTGGAGAGCGTCTCGATGCAGGTTTCCAGCACGCTCTCCAACTGCAGCCAGCCCACCACCTCGTCGAAACGGCGGCGCCCCACCTCCGCACCGAGCTTGCGCATGCGGGCGATGAACACCAGGAACTCGCGCACCGTCATCTCGCCGTAACTGGGCGCGCCTTCGGGCAGGTAGCCCAGCGCGCGGCGCGCCGCCAGCGGCTCGCGCTGCACGTCGTGACCGCAGACCCGCGCGGTACCGCTGGTGGGCGCGAGGAAGCCGGCAATCATGCGCATCGCGGTGGACTTGCCCGCGCCATTGGGGCCAAGCAGGCCCAGCACCTGACCCGGTTCGGCGCGGATGCTCAGCGCATCCACCGCAATGAGGTGGCCGTAGCGGCGGGTGAGTCGTTCGGTCTCGATCATGGATGAGCGGGCGAAGAAATCCCATGCAATGTACCGCAAGGACGCGGCAAGGTTCCGCCGCATCGGCACGAATGGCGTAGTGGCAGGTTGCCGTGCCTAGCGTGTCCGGGGTCGCGACAGGGTGTGCCGATGGCGGCGTGCGCAAGAAAAAAGGCCCTTCCGGAGAAGGGCCTTTCGGTGATGCGACCGCTGGGGATCAGTTGCTTGCCGCAGGTGCCGGTGCGGAACCGGCGGGCGCCGGGGCGCTGCCGGAGGCGGCCGGCTCCACGTCCAGGGTCGGCTGCTTCATGCCGGCGGCCTGTTCCGGGGTCTGGTTCGGCGCGTTGGTGATCGGCAGGTACACGTCGTATTCGGCGTAGCTGGTGATGTTGCCCTGCGCGTCCTTCACCTCGGGCTTGGCGAGGATGTCGTAGCTGCGGTGGACCACGTCGTCGAACTTGTAGCCGTGGGTCAGCGCATAGGCCTTCAGCATGTCGCGGGTCTGCGGTATACCGGCGGCGGTGCCGTTCCACACGCCTTCCAGCGCCGCACCACCGAACGCCAGGGTGGCGCGCACGTTGCCGTCCACCACGAGGCGGCCGTGGCCGTCGTGATCGCCCGGATTGAGCGTGGCCGGAGCGGCCGGGGCAGCAGCGGTGCTCGCGTCGGCCGGGGCGCTGACGTCCGTCGCCGGCGTGGTCGGCGCGGTCAGCTGCTGGGTCTGGCCGTTGACGTTGAGGCTGCTCGAATCGATCGGCATCGCCACGTCGAAGGTGTAGGTGGTGTCGCCGTAATTGGTGGTGAAGACGATGCGCGGGCCGGTGACGTTCACGCCCAGCTTCTTCGCCGCGGCCTGGATCTGCGCCACCGCCTTGTCGACGGTGTCGGCCAGGCCTTCGATGCCGTCCTTGCGCTGGATCGAGGCCGGCACCAGCAGCACCGGGGTCGGCTCGGTCTGGCGGATGTACGGGATCAGGTCACCGTAGTTGACGTTCGGCACCGCGGCCAGCACGTTCTGCAGGTTGTTCAGGCCGTACTGGATGAACGCATCGGGATCGCCGTGGATGTAAAGGTTGGCGAAGCGGTTGACCAGGTTCCAGCCGTACTTCACGTCGTACGACCAGGTGACCTTGGTGAGCTGGTTGCGGCTGCCCTGGCGCTCCAGGTCGAAGGTGAAGGTCTTGTCGTAGCCCTTCCAGCCGTTCTCGATGTCCCACACGACCTGCGCGGTCTTGGCGGTGCCGTCGACCTTGTTGAAGTTCGGGGTGGCGCTGTCGATGGTGATCGAGCCATTGCCCACGGCAGGGTTGCCGCTGGCCCAGCTGATCTCGGCGCCGGGGCCGTAAGACTTGCCGGAGAAGGTGTACTTGATCTGCGGGTCGCGCGCGGTCAGCACCGAGTACTCGGGCAGGCGGCGCAGGTTGTCCACCACGTCGTACACCTGGCGCATGTCCTTGCCGAGCACCAGCGAGCGCTCGATGTGGCCGCTGCCGGGCATCACCACCGCGGCTACCACGCCAATGCCGATGACGATGGCACACGCCATCAAGAATTCAAGAACACGAACACGCATCATTCCAGGGTCTCCGAGCGTTGGTACGCGGTACTCAGGTGTTGCCCCAGCCGTCGTGCGAGCCGTGCAGTTGGCTCGAACACGGGGAGATGGCGGGGGTCGGCAAACGCCGAAGGCTGGGATGTTACTTGCTCGTGCGCCGGAACGCCATCGGCTCGCGGCAAGCCGTTTGGACGGCCACAAAGCCTTGCTGCGCCTGGCTTGCCGGCACGTGGCCGGCATTGCGCCGCAGCATCCGCGCGCGCATGGCGGGCGCCGCCGCGCGGCCCGTCAGACGATGCCGAGCTCCAGCGCCTTGAGCACGGCCCGGGTGCGGTCGCGCACGCCCAGCTTGGAGAGGATGTTGGAGACGTGGTTCTTCACCGTGCCCTCGGCCACCTTCAGCGAGTTGGCGATTTCCTTGTTGGAATAGCCGCCGGAAAGCAGCCGCAGGATCTCGGTCTCGCGCTCGGTCAGCGGGTCGGGCTGCTCCAGGCTGGTGAACTGGTTCTGCATCCGCCCCACCCCGGCCAGCAGCCGCTGGGTGACCATCGGCGCGACCAGCGAGCCGCCGGCGGCCACGGTGCGCACGGCCTCCACCAGTTGTTCCAGCGAAACGTCCTTCAGCAGGTAGCCGCGCGCGCCGGCCTTCAGGCCCTGCAGCACCAGCTGGTCGTCGTCGAAGGTGGTCAGGATGATCGTCGGCGGCAGTTCGTTGCGGGCCGACAGCGCCTGCAGCACCTCCAGTCCGCTCATGTTCGGCATGCGCAGGTCCAGCAGCACCACGTCGGGCTTGATCCGCGGGATCTCCGCCACGGCCTGCGCGCCGTCGGCGCACTCGGCCACCACGCGGATGTCCTCGGCCAGGTCCAGCAGCGAACGCACGCCCTGGCGCACCAGGTTCTGGTCGTCGACGAGACAGACGGAAATCATCGCGGATCCTCGGAATCGTGGATAACGGTGCCCGGTGTGCGCCCCTCGCACATCGTGGCGGTGCCACGGCAGCTCCCCTGCGTGGCGGGATTCTGGCACGGTCCCGGATCGACCGGGGTCGCCCGGCGGTTCATGTCAGGCTGAGCGCCGGCGGTTCGAAGCGACTGGGCGAATGCGCCAGCGCGCTGGCCTCGCCCAGTGGCAGCGTCACGGTCAGCGCGAAACCGCGCGACATGCCGGTATCCACCGCGACGCTGCCGCCGAATTCGGCCAGCCGCTCGCGCATGCCGCTCATGCCGTTGCCTGGCTTGAAATCCGGCGAGCCACGGCCGTCGTCGCGCGCGCGCAGACCGAGCTGGCCGTGCTCCCCATAGGCGAACTCCAGCCACAGGTTGCGTGCACCGGCATGGCGGGCGGTGTTGGTGATGATTTCCTGGGCGCAGCGCAGCAGGACCTGCGCCCGGCGCGGATCCTCGACGCTGAAGCGCGGCGGCGTCTGCACGTGCACGGCCAGCCCGGGCACGCCCTCGATCAGGCTGCGCAGTGCCTGGCTGAGGTCGATGGCATCGTCCTGGCGCAGTTCGCTGACCGCCTCGCGCACGTCCGCGAGCAGGTGCTTGGCCGTGGCCTGCGCCTTGCGCACGTGCTCGGCGGCCTTGTCGTTGGCCAGGTGGCTGGCCACTTCGAGGTTGAGGCTCAGCGCAGTGAGGTGATGCCCGATCAGGTCATGCAGCTCGCGCGCGATGCGCATGCGCTCGGCGATGCGGGTGGACTCGGCCAGCAGGGCGCGGGTGGCGCGAAGTTCGGAGTTGAGCCGGCGCTGCACCTCGCGCTCCTCGGCCTGCTGGGTGGCCACCGTGGAGGTGATGAAGACCAGCGCGGACAGGCCCAGATACATGCAGACCTGCAGCGTCGCGGTGCCCACCGTCCAGCTCGGGTAGCTGGCGATCACCGGGATCAGGAGCAGATTCTGGGCCAGCAGCCAGACCAGGCCGGCGCTGACCGGCAGCTGCCAGGGCAGCACCACCGCGATCACCAGCATCAGCATCGCCGACAGGCCGCTCTGGCTGAACCAGCCCACGGCGACCGCGGACACGGTGATCAGCACCAGCAGGAAAAGCCGGGAGGCCATGCCCAGCGAGCGGCTCGGCTCCACGCTGCCGTGGCGGGTCAGCAGCACGTAGGCGGCGCCGAACAGCAGGTAGGACAGGATCCAGCCGGACAGGGTCGGGTTGCTCCACCAGACGCTGACCTGGGTCAGGCTCCAGTTTCCCGGCCACAGCGGCAGGCTCACGCACAGGTACGTGAACAGTCCCGTGTAGCGGAGCACGCGGATGTGGTTGAACTGGAACCAGGGCATGACCGGCATCATAGGCCGCGCCGGGCCCGCCGCAATGCGCGGGAAGTCATGCCCCGGGGGCATTTACACCGGCTTTACATTGGTGCGGTGCGCGTACCGGCGGCAACGCCCCATGTCATAATGCGCCGCCCTGCCCGCCGCCCGGCGCGGCAGCCGAACCGACACCCAAGCGGAGCAACGAATGGCCCTTGCCATCCGCGACGTGCGCGAGCACGACCTGGATGCCGTCCTGGCATTGAACAACACCGCCGGCCGCTCCATCCTCGCCATCGACGCGACGCAGCTGCGCTACTTCTTCGAGCACGCGGACTACTTCCGCGTCGCCGAGATCGACGGCCAGATCGCGGGCTTCCTGATCGCCATGCGCGAAGGGGCGGATTACGGCAGCCCGAACTACCGCTGGTTCTCCGAGCGCTACCCGCAGTTCGTCTACATCGACCGGATCGTGATCGCCAATGCGTTCCGGCGGCACGGCCTGGGACGCATCTTCTACTGCGACGTCACCAGCTATGCCGAGGTGCGCGTGCCGCTGCTCGCCTGCGAAGTGTTCCTGGAGCCGCGCGACGACGTGGTCGTTCTGTTCCACGGCACCTACGGCTTCCAGGAAGTCGGCCAGCAGCGCATGGGCGACTCCGGACCGCAGGTGAGCCTGCTGGCCCGCGAGCTGCCGAGCTTCGGATACGTGCGTGAGACCTACCTGGAGCACGGCGGGTTGCCCGACCTGCACTGGCTGGCCGAGCGCCTGGCCCACCGCCCCCAATCCCCCGCATGAACGTCAAGATGGATACCTCCGACGCCTGCGACCTGCGCTTCGGCCAGGTCGGCATTGCCTGCGTGCGCGTGCGCCGCCCCGACGCCGCCGCGCTGTGCGACGAGCTGGAGCGCCGCGTGCGCTCCGCACCGCAGTTGTTCTCACGTGCCGCGGTGGTGCTTGACCTGAGCCACCTGCTGGACCTGCCTGACGACGGCACCGTCGATGCCCTGCTCGAAGCCGTGCGCAGCGCCGGCATGCTGCCGGTCGGGCTGGCCTACGGCACCAGCGAGACCGAGGCGCTGGCGGTGCGCATGGGCCTTCCGCTGATCGCCAAGTTCCGCGCCGCCTACGAGCCGGAGCACGGCGCGGTGGCACCGCCGGCCACCGCACCGGCCAGCCCCGCGCCCGTGCGCGAGCCTGTCCACGCCCCGGCGCCGGCCGTCGCCGCGGGCCCCGGCGCGCAGTACCACGAGGGCACGGTGCGTTCGGGCCAGCAGGTCTACGCGCGTGACCGCGACCTGATCGTCACCGGCGCCATCGCCAACGGCGCCGAGGTGATCGCCGACGGCCACATCCACGTCTATGGCGGCCTGCGTGGCCGCGCCATGGCCGGCGCCCAGGGCGACGAGACGGCGCGCATCTACGTATCCGACTTCCGCGCCGAACTGGTGGCGATCGCCGGCCACTACCGGGTGTTTGAACAGATCCCCAAGGATCTGGAAGGCCAGTCTGTGCAATGCTGGCTCGATGGTGAAAAATTGATGATCGCGCGCCTCTGATGCGGGCTCGACGGTCCACTACAACAAGAATGATTTCCCGGGAGATGAACCCTTGACTGCACAGATCATCGTTGTCACGTCCGGCAAAGGCGGCGTGGGCAAGACCACCACCAGCGCCTCGCTGGCCACCGGCCTGGCCATGGCCGGCAAGAAAGTCGCGGTGATCGACTTCGACGTCGGCCTGCGCAACCTGGACCTGATCATGGGCTGCGAGCGCCGCGTGGTGTACGACTTCGTCAACGTGGTGCACGGCGAGGCGACCCTCAAGCAGGCGCTGATCAAGGACAAGCGCCACGAGAATCTGTTCGTGCTGGCCGCCAGCCAGACCCGCGACAAGGACGCGCTGACCCAGGAGGGCGTGGAGAAGGTCCTCGAGGGCCTCTCCGGGGACGGCTTCGATTTCGTCGTGTGCGACTCCCCGGCCGGCATCGAGAAGGGCGCGCACCTGGCGATGTACTTCGCCGACCAGGCGGTCGTGGTGGTCAACCCCGAGGTGTCCTCGGTGCGCGACTCCGACCGCATCCTCGGCCTGCTGGCGAGCAAGACCCGCCGCGCCGAACGCGGCGACGGCGCAATCACCCAGCATCTGCTGCTGACCCGCTACAACCCGACCCGCGTCGCCGCCGGCGAGATGCTGAGCGTGAAGGACGTGGAAGAGATCCTCGGCCTGAGCGTGATCGGCGTGATCCCCGAGTCGGAGAACGTGCTGGCCGCCTCCAACGCCGGCGTGCCGGTGATCCTGGACGACAACTCGGTCGCCGGCCAGGCCTATGGCGACACCGTGGCCCGCATCCTCGGCGAGGAACGGCCGCTGCGCTTCACCGACGTGGTCAAGAAGGGCTTCTTCCAGCGCGTGTTCGGGAGCTGATCGGCATGGGTATCCTCGATTTCCTCAAGCGCAAGCCCGAAGCCAGCGCCAGCGTCGCCAAGGAGCGGCTGCGCATCATCGTCGCGCAGGAGCGCTCGACCCGGGGCGCCCCGGACTACCTGCCGATGATGCGCAACGAACTGCTCGAGGTGATCAAGAAGTACGTGCAGGTGGACATCGAGGCGATCTCGATCAACCTCGAGCACGACAGCGGACACGAAGTGCTCGAGCTGTCCGTGGCCCTGCCCGACGGCAAGCCCGGCTCCGCCGCCTGACGCCACCCGTCG
Source organism: Lysobacteraceae bacterium (assembly GCA_018970895.1). Taxonomy (GTDB): domain Bacteria; phylum Pseudomonadota; class Gammaproteobacteria; order Xanthomonadales; family Rhodanobacteraceae; genus Dyella_A. The sequence continues at coordinate 7,819 of JAGWVM010000030.1, forward strand.
CCCGGCACCGGCCGGGCGCGTCGTCCATCCCATGCATCCCGATCATCCCGCGCCCGATCCCGGCCGCGTGCTGCGCCTCGCCGACATCGGCGAAGCCACGCCGCGCGCCCTGCTTGACCGCTTCGGCCTCGCGCTGGTCGCGGTGGGCGACGGCGAGCCCATCCCCGGCAGCTTCTGGGGCGACGAGGAAGCCGGCATCATCGGCACCACCGTCTACGCCCGCGGCGATACGCCGGTGCACTCGCTGCTGCACGAGGCCGGCCACCTGATCGTGCTGCCGGCCGAGCGGCGCGCTGCCGTGCACACCGACGCCACCGACTCGATCGAGGAGGAGGACGCCACCTGCTACCTGCAGATCGTGCTGGCCGACGCGCTTCCCGGGGTCGGCCGCGACCGGCTGATGGCCGACATGGACGCCTGGGGCTACACCTTCCGCCTCGGCTCGTCGCGTGCCTGGTTCGAGGGCGACGCAGAGAACGCGCGACGCTTCCTGCTCGAGCGCGGGCTGCCGGTCGACCTGAGGGACTGACCGCGGTCCAGCGTCAGATCTCGAAGCGGTAGGAAAGCTTGACCAGCAGCTGCTCGCTGTCGCGCAGGTCGAAGCTCTGGCGGAACTGCGAGCCGGCCTCCTCGAACCGCGGATCCAGCAGGTAGCCACCGCGCGCGTAGACCACGTACAGGTCCGACAGCGGCGCCAGCTCGTAGCGGTAGCGCACCTGGAATCCGAGGTTGCGCACGCTGAAGTCGTTGACCGGGTCGCGGGTTGGCGAGGCGCGCGCGTCGGGCCCGACCCGGTACGCGCCACGCAGCCGGGCGTCCAGGCCGAGCGCCTGCAGTTTCACCCGCAGTTCCTGGTGACCACTGATGTTCCAGTCCATGCCGGCGTCGAGCAGGATCGAGTGGCTGTCGAAGCTGCCGATCAGGTTGTCGTGCTGCCACACCAGCCATTCGGGCTGGAACTTGTAGTCCAGGCCGCTGAACACGCTCAGCGCGTCGCTGATGAAGTAGGTCGGTTCGAACATCGCCTCGTAGCCGATCCGGCGCATGCCGACGCGATCGCTGCCGGCCACCGTCAGCTCGCGTTTCCACGCCCAGTCACCCTTGCGCGGGCTGGTCCGCACCCAGTCGAGCAGGTCGATCGCCGGTCGGCGCAGCACGCCGTGGCCGCGGGTGAGCAGGTCGTCGTAGGCGGGCGTGTTGAGGTTGAGCTGGATGTCTTCCTGGCCGCCGTCGCGCAGCTGGCTCTGGCGGATGATCCGGAGCTGGCGCTGCAGCTTGATGCCGCGGTCGTCATCCATGCCGATCACACGGACGCGCCAGCGATGCGACACGTAGCGCGAATCCGCCGGCAGGTTGGCGAAGCGGCGCTGCACCTCCCAGTGCAGGTAGTTGAGGCTGTTGCGCGGCAGGTAGCCGAAGTCGTTGATGTCCAGCCGGTCGTCGAAGTGCATCGCCAGCCATTGCTGGGTCCACCGCTCGTTCATCTCGTACTCGACCACGCTGGTCGCGCCCATGCCCGTGACCAGGTGGCCGCGCTCGTCGATGTGGCTGGCGACCACGTTGCTGGTGACGGTGACCCGGTCGTTCGGTTGCCAGCGGTGATCCACGCCGACCACGTTGGCCTGGCGGTCGAGGAACGGACGGACCACCCGGGTGGCCAGCAGGCCAAGCGACTGCGTGCCGAAGTCGTGGTCCACCCGCAACGCGCCGAAGGTGCGCCCGGCGGTGCCGTCCTCCTGCGCCGCCAGCACGCCGTACTGGGTCGCACCGATGCTGCCGTTGAGCTTGACCGCGCCGGCCACGTCGGCCGCGCCGCTGCCGTCGTCCGCCGGCCCGCCCACGCGACGGGTGTAGATCAGCTGGCTGTTGTCGATCAGCAGGCTGAAATCGAAGATGCCCTGGTTCTCGGTGAAGAACGGCCGCTTGTCGGTGAAGAAGGTTTCCTCCGCGCCGAAGTTCACCACCAGGTCGTCGCTTTCCACCTGGCCGAAGTCCGGATTGATGGTGGCGGTGAGCTGGGTCTGCCCGTTCGGCTTCCAGAAGATGTCCGCGCCCGTGTTGCCGTGGTTGCGCCCGGCCACCTGGTCCCGCACGCCGACCACGTAGGGGGTGATCGCCAGCAGCGGCTGGTTGTAGGCCGGCAGCGTGACCGGGGTGAAGTCGGACAGGAAGCGCGGCCGGGTGAAGCTGGCCACCGGCCAGGCATCGCGCTCGCCGGTGGAGCCGATCACGCGGTCCAGGTAGATCTTCACCGTGCGCTCGCCGCCCTCGGCCGCGCGCATCGGCGCGATGTACCACGGAATCAGCATCTCCACGTTCCAGCCGCTGGCGTCCTCGCTGACCGCGTGCTTCCAGTTGCCGTCCCAGTCGGTGCTGAAGGACGTCTCGCTGGTGATCACCGCATCGTCGATGTCGTTGCTCAGCGTCACCGTGAAGTCGTAGCCGGTGCGACCGTCGCCGTTGAAGTCGATCATCAGGTTGACCTTGTCGACCTGGGCGTTCTCGTCGCGACGGATCCGCTGCCGGGTGCGCGGCACGCCGGGTGGCTGGGTGCAGTGGAAGGCGATCGCCAGGCCCTTCGGCGTGGACAGGATCCACGCCTCGGTCGGCAGGGTACCGGGCTCGCCGTTGAGCGGCTGCACCTTGCGGAAGTCGGTGATGTGCCTGGCCCCTCGCCACTCGCCCGGATCGATGTGACCGTCGATGCGCACCGCCAGCGCCGGCGCGGCGAAGCCGAGCAGCGCCAGCGCCCAGAGGGCACGCGAGCGGATGGAGGCCGGCACGGAGCGTCGGTCGGTCGAGGTCATGGGGTCGCGGGGAACGGGGATCCAGCCTCAGAGGCTAGGCAAGGCGGCGCCGTCCGCCGACTGGAAAAAGTCACGCATGCGCGAGTGTCCGCGGACACCCGACGGGCGGGTACGGATCAGCGCGGCTCGGCGATCTGCGCCTGCAGCTCCACGTCGCGCGGCGGCGGGGACGGCGGCATCTGGCGCAGCGTCACGTGATACCAGCGCCAGGCCAGCCAGCCGATGGCAGTGAGCACGCAGCTGCCCAGCGCCAGCGGCAGCAGGCTGGTCGACAGCAGCGGCGAAAGCACGCCGGCGACGCCCGCATTGAGCAGCAGGCTCACGAACGCCTGCACCGACGAGGCGCCGCCACGGCGGTGCGGGAAGCGGTCCAGCAGCAGCAGGGTCAGCGTCGGGAAGGCCAGCTGCACGCCGACCCCGTGCAGTACCAGCGGCAGCATCGACCAAGGCAGCACGCCGTCCGGCGCCCACAGCGCGGCCAGCACGTGCAGCACGCACGCCGCGCCCATCGAGGCGTAGCCCAGGTTCACGGTGAACGCCACGTTGTGCCGCTCGGCCAGCCGCCCGGACAGCCACGCGCCGGACACCAGCCCGGCCACCACCGGCAGGAACAGCCACGGGAAGCCCTGCGCCGACAGGTGCAGCAGCTCGCGCACGATGCGCGGCGCCGAGGCGATGAACAGGAACAGCCCGCAGAAATTGACCGTGCTGGAAATCAGCAGCGGCGCGAACGGCCGGTCACGCCCGAACGACAGGTAGGTGGCCACCAGCTCGCGCGGCACGAAGCGCGTGCGGCTCTCCGGCGGGTGCGTCTCGCGCAGCAGCGCCACCAGCACCACCGCGAGAAACACGGTGAACCCGGTCAGCAGCCAGAAGATGCCGTGCCAGCCGTCCAGCCACAGCAACTGCGCGCCGACCATCGGTGCGATCACCGGCGCGATGCCGAAGATCATCATCACCCGCGACATCAGCCGCTGCGCCGCAGCGCCCTGCAACGAATCGCGCACCACCGCCCGCCCCACCACCAGCCCCGCCCCGGCGCACGCGCCCTGCAGGGCGCGGCAGGCCAGCAGCATCGCGAACGAGGTGGACAGCGCCGCGGCGGCGGACGCCAGCGCATACACCAGCATGCCGCCGACGATCACCGGCTTGCGACCGATCGCGTCGGAGATCGCGCCGTGGAACAGGCTCATCGCACCGTAGGTCAGCAGGTACACGCTGATCAGCTGCTGCAACGCGGTGTCGTCCACCGCGAAGTGGCCACCGATCAGCGGGAACGCCGGGAACACCGCGTCGATCGAGAACGGGCCGATCATCGACAGCCCCGCCAGCAGCCAGGGCAGGCTGCGCGGGACGGTGGGCGCGCTATCGCTCATGGGCACGGCAGGAGGCATCGGGTGCGCCAGCATATCGCCAGCACCCCCGCCTTGACCGGCTCGGCCGCTCATTTGCTACCATCCCGGATCACACGGGAGATGGCATGCCTCCCCGAACCGCCGCAAGGCTGATGATGCCTGGTCGAACCCCTCGCGGGGTGGCCGGGCATTTTTGCAGGCGCCGCCTGTCGATGCCCGCCGCGCCGCTCCACCGCCACTGGATTACGGATGCGCATGGATCTCACCTCATTGCTGGCCGTCGGCTTCGGCGCCTTCCTCGGCGCCGTACTGCGCTGGATGCTCGGCCTGATGCTCAACCCGCTGTTCCCCACCCTGCCGCTGGGCACGCTGGGCGCGAACCTTCTCGGCGGCCTGCTGATGGGCATCGCGATGGGCGTGTTCGCGCAATACGGCGCGCTGTCGCCGGCGACCCGGCTGTTCATCGGCACCGGCTTTCTCGGCGGCCTGACCACCTTCTCCACCTTTTCGAACGAGACCGTCACCCTGCTGCTGCGCCAGCAGTACGCCTGGACGGTGGCGATCGTCAGCGCCCACCTGTTCGGCACCCTGGCCATGACGGTGGCGGGCCTCGGCCTTGTGCGCGTGCTGGCGCGCTGACCGGAACCAGACGGGAGAATCCGACGATGAATGGCTACGCGCTGCGCTTCTACATGCACGAAAACCAGAAACATCACGGCAAGCTGCTTTATGAATGGCTGCTGGAAGCGGCCCGCTCGGAGGGCGTGCACGGCGGCTCGGCGTTCAAGGCCATCGCCGGTTACGGCCGGCACGGCCGGATCCACGAGGCGACCTTCTTCGAGTCGGCAGGTGAGCAGACCGTGCTGGTCGAATTCCTGGTCAGCGCGGCCGAGGCCGACACGCTGACCGCGCTGGTCCGCGAGGACAGGGCGCCGCTGTTCTGGGCGCGCTTCCCGGTGGAGTTCGGCGTCGCCGGCACCGACTGACCGGCACGTCGTCGTCACGGCCCCCGGCAGTAGCATCCGGCGGCGTGGGCACCCGCCCCGGGGCCCGCTCCGATCGCGAAGGAGGCGCCATGAGTTCCGACTCGCTGCGGCAGAAGGCCGAACAACGGCTGGCCCTGGCCGGCATCCGCATCGACGGCGATCGACCCTGCGACCTCACGGTGCACGACGAACGCCTGTATGCGCGGGTGTTCTCGCACGGCTCCCTCGGTCTGGGCGAGGCCTACATGGACGGCTGGTGGGACGTGGACGACCTGCCCGGATTCTTCACCCGCATCCTGGATGCGCAGCTGGACCAGGAGCTGAAGACCCTGGACACCCTGCTCGCCCACCTCAAGGCCCGCTTTCTCAACCTGCAGCGTGGCGAGCACGCCTACGAGGTGGCCGAGACCCACTACAACCTCGGCAACGACCTGTTCCGCGCCATGCTCGGCCGGCGACTGGTCTACTCCTGCGGCTACTGGGCGCAGGCGGACAACCTCGACGACGCCCAGGCCGCCAAGCTCGACCTGGTCTGCCGCAAGCTGCGCCTGAAGCCGGGCCAGCGCGTGCTGGACATCGGCTGCGGCTGGGGCGAGGCGCTGAAGTTCGCCGCCGAGCGCTACGGCGTGGAAGGCGTGGGCGTGACCGTCTCCGGCGAGCAGGCCGACTACGCGCGCAAGCTGTGCACCGGCCTGCCGATCGAGATCCGCCTGCAGGACTTCCGCGAGATCGCGGACCGTTTCGACGCCATCTTTTCCATCGGCATGTTCGAGCACGTCGGTGGGCGCAACTACCGCAGCTACTTCGAGACCGTGCGCCGCTGCCTGCGCCCGGAGGGCCTGTCCCTGCTGCATTGCATCGGCAGCAACGGCACGCCGGCACAGACCGACCCGTGGATCGAGAAGTACATCTTCCCGAACTCGATGATTCCGGCGGCCAGCCAGGTCACGGCGGCGCTTGAGGGCCTGTTCGTGGTGGAGGACTGGCACAACTTCGGTGCCGACTACGACCGCACCCTGACCGCCTGGCGGGACAACTTCGACCGCGCCTGGCCCGGGCTCTCGGCCAGCTACGGCGAGCGGTTCCGCCGCATGTGGCATTTCTACCTCGCCTGCTCGGCCGCCGTTTTCCGCAGCCGGCGCGATCAGCTGTGGCAGCTGGTGCTGAGCCCCGAGGGCGTACCGGGAGGCTACCGGGCGCCGCGCTGAGCGCGGCTTTGGTCGATCTTGCGGGTCGCCGCGGCGCGCGGGATAGTCGCCGCACGCTCCAGGGGAGATTTGCCATGACCAAGTTCGCCGCACTGCTGGCAGCCCTGCTGCTGCCGCTGGCCGCCGCCGCGCAGAGCGCGCCACCGGCCAGCTACTACAGCCACGCCGGGCACGACGACGTGCTCTCCGGCGGGGTCAAGATGATCCCGATCACCACCCCGCTCGGAAAATTCCGGGTGTGGACCAAGCGGGTCGGGAACAACCCGAAGCTGGCGGTGCTGCTGCTGCACGGCGGCCCGGGCATGACCCACGAATACTTCGAGGCTTTCGACAGCTACCTGCCCGCCGCCGGCATCGAGTACATCTACTACGACCAGCTCGGCTCGGCCTACTCGGACCAGCCGAAGGGCCCGGGCACCGACGCACTGTGGACCACCGACCGCTTCGTCGACGAGGTCGAGCAGGTGCGCAAGGCGCTGCACCTGGACAGGAACAACTTCTGCCTGCTCGGCCACTCCTGGGGCGGCATCCTGGCGATGGAGTACGCGCTGAAGTACCAGCAGCACCTGAAGTGCCTGGTGATCTCCAACATGGTCGACTCGATCCCCGAGTACAACGACTACGCGAAGCACGTGCTCGAGCCGGCGATGGACCCGAAGGAACTGGCGGAAGTGAAGGCCATGGAGGCCGAGCATCGCACCGACGATCCGCGCTACATGCAGATCCTCATGCGCATGCACTACGAGAAGCACGTGCTGCGCATGCCGGCGGACCAGTGGCCGGAGCCGGTGGTGCGCTCGATGAACCACGTCAACGAGCACATCTACACGCTGATGCAGGGCCCCAGCGAGCTCGGTGCCAGCGGCGTCCTGGAGCACTGGGACCGCAGCAAGGACCTGCACCGGATCACCGTGCCCACCCTGGTGATCGCGGGCAAGTACGACACCATGAATCCGGCGTACATGGCGGAGATGGCGAAGAAGCTGCCGCACGGCCAGCTGCTGCTTTGCTCGAAGGGCAGCCACATGGACATGTACGACGACCAGAAGACCTACTTCGCGGGCCTGGTGAAGTTCCTCGAGGGCGTGGAAAACCGCTGAACGTCCGGCGCCGCGTGGCTGCGCCGGAAGGCTTTGCCAGCAGCCGCCGGCCGCTGGCATAGTCACGGCGCCGATCCGGTCCGTCGACCGGACATCGGGAAGGGGGGCGGGCATGGAGCATCAGCACTTCGGGCGCCTTCGCGCCCTGGCGCACGCGGGCGCGGATCGCAGCGGAGCGTTCCGATACGGGGCGCTGGCCCTCGCCTGGCTGGCGCTTTGGCGACTGTCGGCCGTGATGCAGTACGACCCGCATGCCAGCCTGTGGTTTCCGCCGGCCGGGCTCACCCTCGCGGCCATGCTGGTGATGGGCTGGCGGGCGCTGCCGGTGCTGGTCCCCTGCGCGATCGCCGCCACGTTCTGGATCGACCGGATTTACGGCACCGGCCTGCCCGCGCGCGCGCTGCTGGTCTCCGGCATCGTGTTTGCACTGGCGCACTGCCTGTCCTACGGGCTGGGAGCGCTGGTGCTGCGGCAGACGATCCGCCGCAGCACCAGTCCGTCCACGCCGGTGGTGGTGACGGCGTTCCTGCTGGTCAGTGCGCTGGCATCGCTCAGCGCGACCGTGCTTGGCATCCGCGGGCTGGAAGCGACCGGCCTGATCGCTGCATCCGCCCCGCCGCTGTGGCTGCCCTGGTGGATCGGTGACCTGGCCGGCGCGCTGGTGCTCACGCCGCTGTTCGTCGGCCTGCTCAGCTGGCGATATCCGCAGATCGAACCGTGGCTGGGCGGCCTCTCCTTCCTGCCGCAGAGCCGCGGCAGCGGCACCTACGCCGGCAAGCTGGCGCTGGAGATGCTGGTGGTGATCGTGGTGCTGGCCGCCGATGCGTACCTGGGCAAGTCCGAAGCCGCCTTCGCGATGTTCTTCCTGATCCTGCCGCAGATGTGGGTGGTCTATACCGAGAGCCCGTTCCGCAGCGCGCTCAGCATCGCGCTGGTGAGCACCGCGATCGCGCTGCTCGTGGCACTTTTCGGCATCACCCGCGAGGCGCTGGTCTACCAGTTCGCCATCTGCGTGATCGCCGCCAGCGGCTATTTCGGCTTCGCGGTGCCCGCGCTGGTCGCGCAGAACCGCCACCTCAGCGAACTGGCCGCCACCGACGGCCTCACCGGCGCGGCAACCAAGACCCACTTCTTCGAGCACGGCGAGCGCGAGCTGGCCGACGTGCGCAGCCAGGGCCTGCCGGTATCGCTGCTGGTGATGGACATCGATCGCTTCAAGGCGATCAATGACGGCCACGGCCATGCCGCGGGCGACCAGGTGCTGGTCGGCCTGGTCCGCACCCTGCGCCACCAGTTGCGCCAGTCCGATCTGATCGGACGCTTCGGCGGCGACGAATTCATGGTGCTGCTGCCGGGACTGGCGCTGGACCGGGCCGAAGCCACCGCCGAGCGCCTGCGCCGGGCGCTGGCCGAGATGCGCACGCCGGGGCTCGCCTCCGGCCTGTCGGTGAGTTTCGGCGTCGCCGCGGTGGGCGACGGGGAAGGCATCATGGAGGCCTTCCGGCGCGCCGACGACCGCCTGCTCGAGGCAAAGCAGCATCGTCGCGACGCCACTCCGGTGACGGCCTGACCTCATCACCGCTTGCCTGGCGACGACGACGCCCGTAGGGTCGCGGCATGATCAAGCCCATCTCCCCGAGCGAGGCCGCGTCCCGCCTCGATGAACTGTGGTCGCCGCGCGTGCTGGCCGAAGTGGACGACGCCTACGTCAAGGTGGCCAGGGTGCACGGCACCCTCGCCTGGCACAGCCACGCCGACGAGGACGAACTTTTCTACGTGCTCAAGGGCGCGCTGCGGATCGAGCTCGAGGACGGCGTGGTCGAACTGGGCGAGGGCCAGATGTGCGTGGTGCCGCGGGGCGTACGCCACAATCCGGTGGCCGAGCAGGAATGTCACCTGCTGCTGATCGAGCGCAAGTCCACCCGCCACACCGGCGACGAGGTCACCGCGCTGACCCGCTCGATCGACGAGCAGCGGCGGCCGCTTTGAGTTGCCGGGGCACGCGCCTGCAGCGCCTCGCCGCGCGGTTGCTGGCCGGTGTCGCGCTGCTGCTCCCGCTGGGCGCACGGGCGCACCCGGCGCTGTGGGTGGTGAAGGATGCCGACACCACGATCTACCTGTTCGGCACCGTGCACCTGCTGCCCGGCGGCACCCCGTGGCGCTATCCGGCGCTGGAACGGGCACTGGCGTCGAGCGACCGCCTGGTGGTGGAAATCACCGACGACAGCCCGGCCAACATCCGCTCGCTGGTGATGCGGCTGGGCATGGATCCGGCCCACCCGCTGTCCACGCTCCTTTCCTCCGCCGACTATCACCGGCTCGAACGCGCTGCACGGCTGGCCGGCCTGCCCGGCGTCGGCGCACTCGACGCGATGCGCCCGTGGATGGCCGCGCTCACCCTCGCCATGGCGCCGCTGGCCCGGGCCGGCCTCGACCCGAAGCAGGGCGTCGATCACCTGCTGCGCAGGCAGATGGCTGCTGCCGGCAAACCGGTGGGTGCCCTGGAAACGGCCGAGGAACAGATCCGGTTCCTGGCCGACATGCCCAGCGCGGTGCAACTGGACATGCTTCGCCAGACGCTGCGCGAGACGGACTCCTCCCGGCTCGAGTTCAGGCAGTTGCTCCAGGCGTGGGACACGGGCGACGTGCAGGCCATCGCCCGGCTCGAGAACAGCCTGATGAAGCGCGACACCCCGGCGCTTTACCAACGCCTGCTGGTGACGCGCAACGCGGCATGGGCCCGGAAGATCAAGGCCATGCTGGACACGCCGGGGACCGTGTTCATCGCCGTCGGCGCCGCGCATCTGGCCGGCCCGGACAGCGTGCAGGCACAGCTGCACAAGCTGGGCGTGGACGCCACGCGCATCGACACGCCCTGAGCACCCGCTGGGGCCTCAGGCCGCGGCCACCTGCCCGCACACCGACGGCAACCCGGCCGCGTCGGCGGCCCGCACCAGCCAGCCGGCGATGCGCTCGCCCCACGCGCGCTGGCCGGCCTCGTCGGCAATCAGGTCCTGGCGCACTTCCAGCTCCACGTGTGGCAGGCCACGCTGCTCGCCGTAGACGGGGATCGCATAGTCGGTGGCATCGCTCACCGCGTAGGGCTGGTTGTCGCCCACGCACCAGCCCTCGGCGCGCATCACCTCCAGCAGCGGGTGCGCCAGCCGCGCGTCGCGCTGGTACAGCACACCCAGCTCCCACGCGCGGGCGTCATCCATGAATACCGGCGTGAAGCTGTGCACGGTGACCAGGATCGTCGGCCGGCCGGCGGCGGCGCGCCGGTCCAGCTCCTGCACCGTGCGCTGGTGGTAAGGCTGGAAGATCTCCTCGCGCCGGGCCGCCACGGCAGCGGGCGACAGATCACGATTGCCCGGCACGGCGGTGCGCTCGCTCGTCGTGACGATGGAACCGGGCGCATCCAGCGGCCGGTTGCAGTCGATCACCAGCCGCGAATAGGTCTGGCAGATCAGCCAGGCGTCCAGCGCGTCGGCCATCGCCCGCGCCATGCCGGCGGCGCCGATGTCCCAGGCTATGTGGCGATCCCACTCCGCCGCCGGCACGCCCAGGTCGCCCAGCGCCTTCGGCACCGCGCGGCCGGCGTGGTCGCAGGTGAGCAGGAACGGCGAGGCGCCGTCGGCGCGATGCACGGTGAACGGGGCGGGATCGGCCGGGCCGAGCAGGCAGGATGACGGCATGGAGCGAGGCGTGGGTGGCAAAACCGCGACGATACCGAGCGCCCCGATCAGGAGCCAGCACCGCCGGCGCAATCCGTGCGACGGCAGCACGGCACAGTGCCCGGCGCAAGCTGTCACCCCCCGGCCCGTTCTGGCACCATCGGCCGGCTGTCCGCGCCTCCGGCGCGCTTATCGATTGATCGAAAAATGAACCTGCAAGCCAATTTCGAACAGATCCCGCTCAAGGAATACGCCGAGCGCGCCTACCTCGACTATTCCATGTACGTGGTGCTGGACCGCGCCCTGCCCTTCGTCGGCGACGGCCTCAAGCCCGTGCAGCGACGCATCATCTACGCGATGAGCGAGCTGGGCCTGGCCGCCACCGCCAAGCCGAAAAAGTCGGCGCGCACCATCGGCGACGTGATCGGCAAGTTCCATCCGCACGGAGACAGCTCGTGCTACGAGGCGATGGTGCTGATGGCACAGCCGTTCTCGTACCGCTACCCGCTGGTGGACGGCCAGGGCAACTTCGGCTCGCCGGACGACCCGAAGAGCTTCGCGGCGATGCGCTACACCGAGTCCAAGCTCAGCCCGATCGCCGAGGCGTTGCTCGGCGAGCTGGCGCACGGCACGGTGGACTGGGTGCCGAACTTCGACGGCACCATGGACGAACCCAGCTGGCTGCCCGCGCGCGTGCCGCACGTGCTGCTGAACGGCTCGATGGGCATCGCCGTGGGCATGGCTACCGACATCCCGCCGCACAACCTGCGCGAGGTGGTCACCGCCTGCATCCGCCTGCTGGACGAGCCCGATGCCACCGTGGCCGACCTGTGCGAGCACGTGCTCGGCCCGGACTACCCGACCGAGGCGGAAATCATCACGCCGCGCAAGGAGCTGCTGGCCATCTACACCACCGGCAACGGCTCGCTGCGTGCCCGCGCGGTGTACCAGGTGGAGGACGGCAACGTCGTGATCACCGCGCTGCCGCACCAGGTCAGCCCGTCGAAGATCCTCGAGCAGATCGCCGCGCAGATGCGCGCCAAGAAGCTGCCGATGATCGAGGACCTGCGCGACGAGTCCGACCACGAGAACCCGATCCGCCTGGTCGTCGTGCCGCGCTCCAACCGCGTCGATGTCGCGGAGATGATGCAGCACCTCTTCGCCACCACCGACCTCGAGAAGAGCTTCCGCGTCAACCTCAACATGATCGGCATGGACGGCCGGCCGCAGGTGAAGGATCTGAAGAAGATCCTCACCGAGTGGCTGCAGTTCCGCACCGCCACGGTCACCCGCCGCCTGGAGCACCGCCTGGGCAAGGTCGAACGCCGGCTGCACCTGCTGGAAGGTCTGCGCATCGCCTACCTCAACCTGGACGAGGTGATCCGCATCGTCCGCACCGAGGACGAGCCCAAGCCGGTGCTGATGAGCCGGTTCCGGCTCAGCGACGAGCAGACCGACTACATCCTCGAGACGAAGCTGCGACAGCTGGCCCGACTCGAGGAAATGAAGATCACCGCCGAGGCGAACCAGCTCGAAGAGGAGCGCGCGCGCATCAACGTGCTGCTGAAGTCGCCGGCCAAGCTCAAGGGCCTGATCAAGGAAGAACTGCGCGCCGACGCCGCCAGGTACGGCGACGACCGCCGCTCGCCGCTGGTGCAGCGCGAGGTGGCGCAGGCGCTGGACGAGAGCGCGCTGGTCGCCAGCGAGCCGGTCACCGTGGTGCTCAGCCAGAAGGGCTGGATCCGCGCCGGCAAGGGCCACGACGTCGACGCCGAAGGCCTCAACTACCGCGAGGGCGACGGCCTGCTCGCCGCGGTGAAGGCGCGCACCACCCAGCAGATCGCAGTGATCGACTCCACCGGTCGCAGCTATTCCACCGCGGCCCACACCCTGCCCTCGGCGCGCGGCAACGGCGAGCCGCTGACCGGCCGCTTCACGCCGCCGGCCGGCGCCAGCTTCGACGCGCTGGCCGCGGGCGACAACGACACCCGGCTGATCCTGGCCACAGACTTCGGCTACGGCTTCGTCACCCGCTTCGAAGCGCTCACCGGCCGCAACAAGGCCGGCAAGCAGCTGATCACCCTGGCCGACGGCGCCCGGGTGCTCACGCCCGTGGTCACCGCCGACCCGGCGCGCGACCGCATCGTGGTGGTCACCGGCGAGGGTCACCTGCTGATGTTCTCGGTGGCCGAGCTGCCCGAGCTGGACAAGGGCAAGGGCAACAAGCTGATCGATATTCCCAGGAAGCAGATGGCGGAAGGCGAGCGCGTGGTGGGCGTGGCGGTGGTCGCCGAGGGCAAGGGCGAAGTCACCCTGTACGCTGGCCAGCGCAAGCTCACACTGAAGTGGGCCGACCTGGTCGAGTACGGTGGCAATCGCGCCACCCGCGGCGGCGTGCTGCCGCGCGGCCTGCGCCGGGTGGAGCGGATCGAGACCACCGGCTGAGCCGGCCCCGCACCACCCTGCAGGAGCCCGCTCGCGGGCGATGCTCTCGGCTCTGATGCCGCATCAAGGCAAAAGCATCGCCCGCGAGCGGGCTCCTACATTGGTTTCAGGGATCGACTGCGTTGGCGACGGCAGGAACTTCCCGCCGTCGCGGCACCCAAAGCATGGCTGTGCACGCACCGCGTCCCCGCGCGTTGTCACGGCCTTATCCGCGGAGCGCACATGACCATCCATCGACCCCTCGGCCTGCTCCTCGCCGGCGCACTGGCCACCTCCGCCGCGGCACAGAGTGCAAGCCGGCCACTCAACCTCAAGCTACCGCCGGGCGCCGTTCCCGCCACCGGCAGCAGCACCGCGAGGCCCGCCGCGGCCAGCACCGCACCGGGCGTCTACTACGGCGACACCAGTGGCACCACCGATGCCGGCATCGCGGCCAACGCCCCGGCCGACGCCTGTGACGACGCCACCTACAACCAGCCGCAGGTGCACGGCAGCGTGGGCATGGGCGTGGTCGCCGGCAACCACCTCAGCGGCAACTACCAGACCGGCACGGTCAGCATCCACAAGGCCTTCGGCAGCTGCGACCACCCGACCGGCGGCATGAGCATCTCCATCGGCGCCGGCAAGGGGCATTTCGACCACGACCGACGCTGGGGCCACTGAGTCGCCGCGTCGGCGGCCGCTAGGCAGCGTGCTGCCGCCGGCGCCATTCCGAGCGTCCGACGAAGAACCCCGCCACCAGCACCATCAGCGCCATCGCGTACCAGGTGATCAGGTAGCTCAGGTGGTTGTTGGGGAAGTGGATCACCGTCAGGCCACCCTTCGGCGCATCCGGCACGCCAGCCTCGGACGCCGCATCCTCGTCCACGAAGTACGGCGCCACGTCGCGCAGCCCGCGCCGGGCCGCGATGGCGGCCACGTCGCGGGTGTACCAGTCGTCCCTCGCCGGATTGTTGTGGCGCAGGAAACCCGGCGGTTCGCTGATCCGCAGCAGGCCGGTCACGGTCACCTCGCCGGCGGCGCCGGGCGCGCAGGTACCGCGGCGGCCGCACCACTCCGGCGTCACGAACCCGCGGTTGACCAGCACCACCGAGCCGTCGTCGCGGCGCAGCGGCGTCATCACCCAGAGTCCGCTGCCCTCGGCCGTCGCCGCCCACACGTAGGTCGAGCGGTCGTACAGGAAGCTGCCGTGCAGCCGCACGTGCCGGTATTCATCGCTGGACGCGGTGACCTGTGGCCACTGCGCCGGACCGGGCGCATCCACCGGCGGCGCATGCACGCGCGCATCGACATGGGCGATCAGCGACCGCTTCCACGCCAGCCGGTGCACCTGCCAGGTGCCCAGTGCGATGAAGCCGGCGAACAGCACCAGCCCGAGCAGCGCCAGCACGGCCAGCGCGAACGGGCCGCGCGGCTGATCGTTCGCCGCGGTGCTGGAGGATTCATCGGTCATCGGGCGGTCTTCGTGCCGGGGTGGGCGATTCTATGCCCCCGCATGTACCGCGCCCCCTCATGCGCGACGATGCGCCCGGACGACCCGGACGGCGTCTGCCCCGTTCCCGCGGCAATCGCCGGGTGAACCATGAGTGCCGGAACGACGGCGCCGAATGACCGTTCCACCGAGCCGGCCGGATCACCCCATCCGGATCAGCGCAGCAGCACACCCTCGCCGACCTTGCGCCCGCCCTCGAGCACCACGAATGACCGCCTGTCGTCACGCACCTTCAGTACCTCGAAACAGTCCACGCCCACCGTCCGCGTGGCGCCCGGGTCGAGGTGGGCATCTTGGCCACCCAGATCGAGCCGGCAACTCACGTCGTCGCTGCCCGGATGGAACGCCAGCACGGGCGCGTAGCCGGTGTAGATCGGCGTTTCGCGACCCATGTCGCCCTGTTTCGGCAGCAGGGTAATCGTCGCGCGCAACGGCGCATCGGCGGGAAAGCTCAGCCAGTGCGACCTGGCCGCGGCGCTGGCGATCGCGGCGGTGGAGGCGGCACCGAACAGAACCAGGCCGATGACGCGCATCGAAAATCGATCCATGAAAAGCTGCTCCTGACGGGTGGAACGCGGGCCACCATGGCCCGCGGACGCCGGCATCGTCCGCGCGCTCCCGTACCAGCGTCAAGCGCGACGCCATCGTCCGTTCAAAGACGCGGCAGGATGTGCTCGCGACTCAGCCGGGCGATCGGCAGGTCGCCTGGATCGGTCGGATCGACCCAGCGCAACGTCTCGATCTCGGCACAGGCGGTGGGGACACCCTCGATCGCCACCGCGTACACCTCGCCCTCCACCACGTGCCCCGGCTCGTTCGCCGCCGGCGCGCGGGCCCGCCACAGGTGGCGCGCGGAGGCGGCCACCAGCGCCACGCCCAGTTCCTCGCGCAGCTCGCGCGCCAGCGTGGCGAGATCATCGGCATCGCCCGCATCGCGCTTGCCGCCGGGCTGCTGGAACATCGTGGCGCCGCGCTTGCGCACCAGCAGCACGCGGCCCGCCTCGTCACGAATCACCGCCACGACGATGCGGATCGGCGTCGGCGCCCCGCTCACAGCCGGCTGTACGCCCAGGACTGCATGCGCCCGTCCCGGTACGGCATCACGCCGTGGAACGGCCGCGGGTCGTCGTCGAACACCAGCGGCAGGAAGTGGCGGTCACCCTCCCACATCGGCAGCTCCATCAGGCGCGCGCGCTCGACCCATTCCAGCGTGCCTTCCGGATTGCGTTCCAGCGGCGTGCCGGCGTAGCCGTCGATGATGAAGATGAAGCCCAGCCAGTCCTCGCCCTGCTTGCCGAAGCCCGGCCAGTTGAGGGTGCCGCGCAGCTGCATCGAGGTGCACTCGATAGCGGCCTCCTCGCGGATCTCGCGACGCATGCAGGCGGCGATGTCCTCGCCCGGCTCCATCTTGCCGCCCAGGCCGTTGTACTTGCCCAGGTGCTGGTCGTCGGGGCGGGCGTTGCGGTGGATCATCAGCACCCGGCGGCGGTCGGGCGACAGCACGTATCCGAGCGTGGCGACAATGGGGCAGTAAGGCATGGCGCGGCCGGCAAAAAACGCAGTGTAGCGTCCCGGCGCGGGCCGGCTGAACCGCGCCGCCGGCCGTGCTTGCACCGTGGGCCGCGGGGCGGCGACCATCGGGGGGATGCCGCGCCTTTTTCCCTCCCTGCCCCGTTCCCGCCGCTGGCCCGCCCTGCTGGGTGCCGCCGTGCTGCTGCCGCTGCTCGCCGCCTGCGCCCCCCGCGCGCGCGCCGTGGACAGCGCCGAGCGCGATTTCGACGGCCAGCGCTTCCACGTGGTGACCATCGACCTCGCCCGCCAGACGCTCTCGCTGCACTGGCGCGATCCGGACAGCGGCGTCGCCTTCGGCAGCATCGAGAACCTGCAGCAGTGGGGCGAGCGGCACGGCCGGCGGCTGCTGTTCGCCGCCAACGCCGGCATCTACGACCGGAAGAATGCGCCGCTGGGACTCTTCGTCGAGGACGGCCACGTGCGCGTGCCGCTGAACATGGCGCACGGCAATCCGGCCGCCGGCAATTTCTCGCTGCGCCCCAACGGGGTGTTCGCGGTGTATCCGGACGGCCATGCCGCGGTACGCACCAGCGAGGCGTTCAAGGCCGAGGGAAAGCCGGTGACGCTGGCCACCCAGTCCGGCCCGATGCTGGTGATCGACGGCCGGCTCAACCCGCAGTTCGAGGACGCCTCGGCCAGCGTGAAGTGGCGCAGCGGCGTGTGCGCGGTGACGCCTCGCAAGGTGGTTTTCGCGGTCAGCGAGACGCCGGTGAACTTCCACACCTTCGCCCGCCTGTTCCGCGACGGCCTGGGCTGCCGCGACGCGCTGTACCTGGACGGCACCATCTCGCAGATGTACGTGGACGGCGAGGGCTACAGCGGCGCGCCGACCTTCATGCTCAAGCCCTACGCGGGCATCTTCGCGGTCTTCGACAAACCATGACGACTCCTCCCCGCCGGCGCTGGCTGCGCCGCAGCCTGATCGCGCTCGCCCTGCTGCTGCTCGCCGCCATCGCCGCCACCTGGAGCCTGCTGGCCCTGGGCCGGGCCCGACTGGACGGCCAGGTCGCCGCAACCGGACTGACCGCCCCGGTCACCGTGACGCGTGATGCGCTCGGCACCGCCACGTTCGATGGCCGGAGCCGCGACGACATCAGCTATGCGATGGGCTACGTGCATGCGCAGGAGCGCTACTTCGACATGGACCTGATGCGCCGGCTGCCGGCCGGCGAGCTGTCGGCGCTGGTCGGTCCGGCAGCGCTGAAGACCGACGAGGCGCACCGCCGCCTGCGCCTGCGCGCCGTGGCCGAACAGGCCTACGCGCAGCTGCCGGCGGCGCAGCGGCACACGCTGGACCGCTACCGCGACGGCGTGAACGCCGGGCTGGCCGCACTGAAGGCGCGCCCCTGGGAATATTTCCTGCTCGGCACCAAGCCGCAGCCCTGGCGCTCGGAGGACAGCCTGCTGGTGATCGCCGCGATGTACCTGGACCTCAACAGCGATGGCCGCAACACCCGCGAGCTGCGCATTGCGCAGATGCGCGCGGCGCTACCGGCTCCGGTGGTCGATTTCCTGCTCGCACCCGACCCGTTCTGGGAGGCGCCGCTGGCCGGACCGCTTTCGCGCGATCCGGTGGTGCCAGGCGCGGCGGTGCTCGACCTGCGCGCCAGCGCGCCGGCCACGGGCCACGACCTCGCGGCCGTGCTCGCCCCCGCGCTGGACGACGCCCGCCCCGGCAGCAACAACTTCGCCGTGGCCGGCGCACTCACCGGCACCGGTGCGGCGATGCTGGCCAACGACATGCACCTGGGCCTGCGCGTGCCCAACCTGTGGTTCCGCGCGCGCCTGCGCTACCCCGACCCGAGCGCGCCGCACGGCACCCGCGACGCCAGCGGCGTGACCCTGCCCGGCACGCCGGCGCTGGTGGTCGGCTCCAACGGCCAGATCGCCTGGGGCTTCACCAACAGCTACGGCGACTGGGAGGACTGGGTGCGCGTGCTGCGCGACCCGGCCCACCCCACGCGCTACCGCACGCCCGACGGCTGGGCCACGATCGCCACCCACCGCGAGACGATCCACGTGAAAGGCGGGTCCGACCACGTGATCACGGTGCAAGACACCCGCTGGGGCCCGATCACCGCGACCGACACCGACGGCACGCCGCTGGCGCTGGCCTGGACCGGCGATCGCCCGCGCGGCTACAACCTCACGCTGATGCAGCTCGAGCGCGCCAGCGACGTGGACCAGGCGCTCGACCTCGCCCCCGCCCTGGGCATGCCGGCGCAGAACCTGCTCGCCGCCGACAGCCAGGGCCACATCGGCTGGACCATCGCCAGCAACAGCATCCCGCTGCGCCACGGCTTCGACCCGCAGGTGCCCGCCGACTGGTCGCAGCCCGGCACCGGCTGGACCGGCTGGGCGGCTCCGTCGCAGTACCCGCGCATCGAGAATCCGCCCGGCGGACGGCTGTGGACCGCCAACAACCGCACGGTGGGCGGCGACTGGCTGGCCCTGCTCGGCAACGGCGGCCACGACCTCGGCGCCCGTGCGCAGGCGATCCGCGACGATCTGCGCGCCCACGCAGCGTTCTCGCCCGGCGACCTGCTGGACATCCAGCTCGACGACCGCAGCGTGCTGCTCGGCCGCTGGCAGCACCTGCTGCAGCAGACGCTGGCCGACGCCACCGACCCGTCGCTGCTGCAACTGCGCGAGCTCACCGGTTCGTGGAACGGCCGCGCCGACGTGGAGAGCGTCGCCTACCGGCTGGTGCGGGCGTTCCGCGAGCAGGTGCACCAGGCCGTGCTGGCGCCGTTCGCCGCCCGCGTGCAGGCGCGCTTCCCCGACTTCGCCTGGCCCGGCCTCGGCGATCCGGAAGCGGCCGTGTGGGCGCTGGTGCAGCAGCAGCCGAAGCACCTGCTCGACCCGCGCTACGCCGACTGGCACGCGCTGCTGCTTGCTTCGGCCCGGCGTGTGGTGGACACCCTGGGCAAGCAGCCCGGAGGGCTCGCCGCGCGCACCTGGGGTGAACGCAACCGCGACGCGGTCGACCACCCGCTGGCCCGCGCCCTGCCCGGGTGGCTGGCCCGCTTCATCGACATGCCCGACCAGCCGGTGCCCGGCGACAGCAACATGCCGCGCGTGGCGGCGCCCGGTTTCGGGGCTTCCGAACGGATGGACGTTTCGCCCGGGCACGAGGACCACGGCCTGTTCCACATGCCCGGCGGACAGAGCGACAACCCGCTGTCGCCGTTCTTCGGCGCCGGCCACGAGGACTGGGTGCACGGTCGGGCCACGCCGCTGCTGCCGGGGCCGGCCGCGCACACACTGGTGCTCGAGCCGGCCTCCTAGCCCCGTTGTCGATCCGGCGACCGCCCGCCCGTCGTGCCCACGGAGCCCGGCCTGTTGCCGGCGAGGGAGAGACGACGATGCGCTGCATGGTGATGGTGCGGGCCACGGCCCAGTCCGAGGACGGGGCGATGCCCGACCCCGCGATCCTGGACGCCATGGGCCGGTTCAACGAGGCGCTGGTGCAGGCTGGCGTGATGCTGGCCGGCGAGGGGCTCCGACCCAGCCGCGACGGCAAGCGGGTGCGCTTCGCCGACGGCGGACGGCAGGTCGTCGACGGTCCGTTTGCCGAGACGCGGGAACTGATCGCCGGATTCTGGCTGTGGCAGGTGCGCTCGATGGACGAGGCGCTGGAGTGGGCACGCCGCTGCCCGGCCCCGTTCGTGGGCGAATGCGAGATCGAGATCCGGCCGCTGTACGAGGAGGCCGACTTCGCCGACATCATGTCGCCCGAGTTGCGCGAGTCCGAGGCCCTGCTGCGCGCGCAACTGGAAGAACGGTCGCGCTGATGAACCGGCATGCTTGCCCCGCGCGCCACCGGGTGCTGTGATCGGCGGCATGGAGAAGGCCGAACTGCACCGCCGCATCGATGCCGTGTGGCGGCTGGAGGCGCCGAAGCTGATCGGTGCCCTGGCCCGCGTGGTGCGCGACATCGACCTGGCCGAAGAGCTGGCGCAGGACGCGCTGGTCAGCGCGCTCGAGCGCTGGCCGGACAGCGGCATACCGGACAATCCGGGCGCCTGGCTGATGACCACCGCGCGCAACCGCGGCATCGACCTGCTGCGCCACCGCCAGCTCGCCGGGCGCAAGCACGCGATGCTCGGCGGCGACCCGGAATTCGAGCCGCACGTGATGCCTGACTTCGACGCCCTCGACGACGACATCGGCGACGACCGCCTGCGGCTGATCTTCACCGCCTGCCACCCGGTGCTGCCGCACGAGGCACGCATCGCGCTGACCCTGCGCCTGCTTGGCGGCCTCACCACCGCCGAGATCGCGCGCGCCTTCCTGCAACCCGAGCCCACCGTGGCGCAGCGCATCGTGCGCGCCAAGCGGACGCTGGCGGAGAAACGGGTGCCCTACGACATGCCGCGGGGCAAGGAGCGGGGCGAACGGCTGGCCAGCGTGCTGGGCGTGGTCTACCTGATCTTCAACGAGGGCTACGCCGCCACGGCCGGCGAGGACTGGATGCGTCCGGCGCTGTGCGAGGAGGCGCTGCGGCTGGGTCGCATGCTCGCCGCGCTGGAACCGCACGAGCCGGAGGTGC
>JAGWVM010000031.1 GCA_018970895.1 Lysobacteraceae bacterium
TGCCGGGCCGCGGCGGCGAGCCGCTGGTGCGGCGGGTGCGCCATGGCCATCTGGTGGAGATCACCCGCCGCCGGGCCGAGGAACTCACCGCGATGGAGCAGCTCGAGCGCACCGGGCTCACGCCGGGCGTGGATACCGAAGGGCTGCCATGGGACGTGGCCGAGACCCTGCCCGAGGATGCCTGGCTGTTCCCCGGCGCCGGTTACGCCGGCGCACTGGAGGTCAATACGCCGGCCCGCTGGCTGGCGTTGCGGCCGCGGCTGGAGCAGGAAGGGTTCCTGGTCGAGTACGCGCCGAGCTTTCCGTTCGAGGTGCTGGAGGGGCCGGTCAGCTGGTACGGTCACGCGGTGGAAGACGCGGACGACCACGCCTTCGACCTGGAAATAGGCATCGAGCTCAACGGCGAGCGGCACAACCTGTTGCCGGCGGTGGCGCAGGCGCTGGCCGAGAATCAGTTGAACCTCAGCCCGGCGCCGAACGAGCCGGAAGACGCGGTGTGGTATGCGCCGGTGGATGCGCGCCGGCGCGTGCCGGTGCGCCTGAAGGAACTGCGCGGGCTGCTGGCGCCGCTGGCCGAGTACCTGGAAAAACCGCGCAAGAAGCTGCATTTGCCGCGGGTGCAGGCGGGCCGGCTGGAGGAGCTGGTGGTGGCGATGCCCGGCGGCGGCCGGCTCGAGGCGGCCGAGCCGCTGCTGGGTTTTGCCGCGCGCCTGCGCGATGCCGCCGAACGCGCCAGCGCCGAGTTGCCCGAGGGGCTCACCGTCGAGCTGCGGCCCTATCAACGCGAAGGCCTGCGCTGGCTGAATGCGCTGGCCGAGGCGGGCGTCGGCGGCGTGCTGGCCGACGACATGGGGCTGGGCAAGACCCTGCAGCTGATCACCCACCTGCTGTCGCTCAAGCAGGGGGGCGTGCTGACCCAGCCGGCGCTGATCGTGGTGCCGACCAGCCTGATTCCGAACTGGCAGTCGGAGATCGCCCGTTTCGCGCCGGCGCTGCGGGTGCTGACCCTGCACGGGCCGCAGCGTGCCGAGGCATTCGCCCAGCTCGGCGCGCAGGACATCGTGCTGACCAGCTACGCGCTGCTGCCGCGCGACGTGGTGGCGCTGCGCAAGCAGCCGTTCGCGCTGATCGTGCTGGACGAGGCGCAGCAGGTGAAGAACCCGCGCACCCAGGCGCGCCGCGCCGTGCTCAGCCTGCGCGCGCCGCGCTGCATCTGCCTCACCGGCACGCCGCTGGAAAACCACCTGGGCGAGCTGTGGTCGCAGGTCGACCTGGCGGTGCCGGGGCTGCTCGGCGACGAGGGCGCGTTCCGCCGACACTACCGCGGGCCGATCGAGAAGCAGCGCGACGAGGCCTGCCAGGCGCGGCTCAACCGTCGGCTGGCGCCGTTCATCCTGCGCCGGACCAAGACCCAGGTGGCCGCCGAGCTGCCGCCCAAGACCGAGATCACCCGGCGCGTGGTGCTCGACGGCCGCCAGCGCGAACTCTACGAGAGCCTGCGCCTGTCGCTGGCCGACGAGCTGCGCCAGGTGATCGCCCAGCGCGGCATCGCGCATTCGGGCATCGTCGTGCTCGACGCACTGCTCAAGCTGCGCCAGGTGTGCTGCGACCCGCGGCTGGTGAAGCTGGAAGCGGCCCGCGGCGTGCGCGACTCGGCCAAGTTCGAGCTGCTGATGGACATGCTGCCCGCGCTGCTGGCCGAGGGACGCCGGGTGCTGCTGTTCTCGCAGTTCACCGAAATGCTCAAGCTGATCGCCCACGAGCTGGACCGCCGGCGTATCGCCTACGTCACGCTGACCGGCGAGACGCGCGACCGGGCCGAGCCGGTGAGGCAGTTCCAGGAGGGCCAGGTGCCCCTGTTCCTGCTCTCGCTGAAGGCCGGCGGCGTGGGCCTGAACCTCACCGCCGCCGACACGGTGATCCACTACGACCCGTGGTGGAACCCGGCCGCCGAGGCGCAGGCCTCGGACCGCGCGCACCGCATCGGCCAGGACAAGCCGGTGTTCGTGTTCCGGCTGATCACCTCCAACACGGTGGAAGAGCGGATCGAGGAAATGAAGGCGCGCAAGGCCGAGCTGGCCGATGCGGTGCTGGAGGGCGGCGGTGCCCGCGAGAAGCTCAGCTTCGACCAGCACGATCTCGACGCCCTGCTCGCGCCGGGCTGACTACCCCGACGATCAGCGCGTCCGCTCGGCCGGCGTGGTGCCACGGGGTGCGCTGCCCCGCGCGGGCAGGGTGGAGGTATCGATCCGGTTGCTTACCCGTTGCAGCGGACCGATCAGCACCGAACCCTGCAGGCCACCGAACGCGCTTTCGGCCTCGGCATGCAGTTGGCGCGACAGGGTGCAGGCCCGCGCCGGGAACGGGCCGAATCCGGAGAGCCGGATCTCGCCGCCATGGGCCGCTTCGTCGATCCCGGCAATCTGGCGATTGAAGCGGTGGGTCGCGCGCTTGCCGGCCACCGCATCGCCATGGCGCTCGCGCAGCTGCAGGTAGAGGGCCGCTTCCCGTGCGCGCCGGGCCGGCGTGTCGCGCGTCACGGCGAGGGCAGGGTCGCGCTCGCGCTCGTAGATGGGCTGGTGGCGTTCGCAGGCCAGCGCCGCCAGGCGATGCCACGCGGCAGGTCGGCCGGTACGTCGGGGATGTCGCCGTTCGCATAGGCCAGGTCGAGGATGCCTCGCTGCCCGTGCTTCATCGCCTGCCATCCTTGTCCCGCCGAGACCGTTCGGCAACGTCCGGTCTCTCGCGCGGTCGACGGCGGGGCGGACGCGCGCGGCGTTCCGCGGCAGCCGGCGCTGCGTTCAGGCGCGCGCGGCGACCTCGTCGACGTGGCGCAGCAGGTCGGCCGGGTCGTCGTACACCCGCAGCGCGCCGGCGTGCTGCAGCTCCTCGCGGCCGTAGCCGCCGGCGAGCAGGCCGATGCCGATGGCGCGCGCGCGCTGCGCGGCGAGCATGTCCCACACGCTGTCGCCGACCACCAGCGCGTGGCGGATGTCGAAGTCCAGACGGTGCGCCGCGGTGACGAACAGGTCCGGGTCCGGCTTGGCGTGGCGTACCTGGTCGCGCGTCACCACCGGCACCTTCGACGGATCCACGCCCAGCGCGGCGAGGTTGTGCGCGGCGGTTTCCATGCGGCCGCTGGTGGCGATCGCCCAGGGAATCTGCTGGTCGGTAAGGAAGGCCAGCAGCTCGCGCGCGCCCGGCAGCGGCCTGACCGAGCCCTGCGTGTGCTGGCGGTTGAACGCGTCGGCATGGCGCCGGCGCAGCCGCTCGAGTCGGTCCTCGGTGATGTCCAGTCCGGTCTCGCGCAGCAGCATGTTGGCGAACAGGCCGCCGCTCATGCCGATCTTGCGGTGGATGCGCCACACCGACAGCTCGACGCCCTCGGCGTCCAGCGCTTCCTTCCACGCCAGCACGTGCTGGTAGACGCTGTCGACCAGGGTGCCGTCGAGGTCGAACAGGAAGGCGGTGTCGCTGCGGGGCATGGGCTTCTCCTGCGTGGCGACCGGCTCCGCCCGGCGCCCGTGTGGCGGTCGCGTCGGTGCGCGGCGGGCCGGTTCAGCGGCCCAGCAGCGGCCGGCCGGACTCCATGATCGCGATCGCGGCGGCGCCGAGCAGGCCCGGCTCCGGATTCATGATCGCCTGCGTGGGCACCTTCTCCATGATGTCGCGGAAGCGGCCCTTGGCCTCGAAGCGCTCACGGAAACGCCCGCGCTCCAGCCACGGCAGCAGGATCGGGATCAGTCCGCCGGTGAGGTAGACGCCGTCCCACGCGCCGAGCGTGAGCACCAGGTCGCCGGCGACGCTGCCGAAGACGCCGGCGAAGGTCTCCACCGTGCGCGTGCACAGCGGGCAGCTGCCGTCCTTCGCGCGGGCGGTGATGTCCTCCGGCTTGAACGGCTGCGCAGTGGCGCCGGTGATATGGCAGATCGCGTCGTACAGGTTCACCAGTCCCTGGCCACAGATCAGCCGCTCGTTGGAGACGCGCCCGTACTTGTGGTTGAGGTAGTCGAGGATGGCGATGTCCTCGGGCGTGTGCGCGGCGAAGCCGGCATGGCCACCCTCGGTCTGCAGCACGCTGCAGTGGCCCTGGCGCACCAGCAGGCCGCCCACGCCCAGCCCGGTGCCCGGGCCGACGATGGCGAAGGTCTGCTCGTCGTCCGCGCCGATGGTCGGCAGCGGCAGCGGGCCGACCGGGACCAGGTCGTCGCCCTTGAGCAGGGCCACCGCCATGCTCTGCGCGGCGAAGTCGTTGACCAGGTGCACGCCGTCCAGACCCAGTGCATCGGCGGTCTGGCGCGCGGAGATCGCCCACGGGTTGTTGGTCACCTTGACCGTCTCGCCGTCCTCGATGCGTCCGGCGGCGGCCACCACGGCGCGCTTTACCGAAAGCCCGGTGTCGGCCAGGTACTGCTTCGCCGTGGCGACCAGCGATTCGTGTTCGGCCACCCGGTAGCGCCGGATGCTGTCCTTCAGCAGCGGATCGGTGCGCGAGGGATCGGCCACGCCGAAGCGGACGTTGGTGCCGCCGAGATCGACCAGCAGGGTGGGAACGGGGGCGTGGGCGTCAGCCGGCATGCTCGAAACCTATGACACAAGCGAATTGGTAAGGGTGCCCTGCGCCCGGGCGCACGTCCAGTGGGCGGCGGGCGACGGCCGTCATGCCGCGAGCGCGGCGCCGCGGCTGGCGATGACCCGCGCGTAGAACCTTGCGCTGGCCTTGGGCGTGCGCCTGAGCGTGGCGAAGTCGACGTGGTACAGCCCGAAGCGCTTGGCGAAGCCCAGCGACCATTCCAGGTTGTCCAGCAACGACCACGCGTAGTAGCCCCGCACGTCGACCCCGGCGCGGATCGCCGCGTGTACCGCCTTCAGGTGCCGCCGGAAGTAGTCCACGCGCAGCGGATCGTCCAGCAGATCGCCCTCGACCACCGGCGGATCGTAGAACGCCGCGCCGTTCTCGGTGACATAGAGCGGAATGTCGCCGTAGCGGTCCTTGAACCAGGTGAGGGTGTCGACCAGTCCCTGTTCGTACACCTCCCAGCCGGTCTCGGTGCAGGTGCGGTCGCGCTGCCGTACCGGCGAGGCGCGCAGCGGGAACTGCGTCGGGTCGTGCCGCACCACGGCACGCGTGTAGTAATTGATGCCGACGAAGTCGACGCGCTGGCGGGTCAGCCCGAAATCGCTGGCCGGGAATGCCGGCCACGCGTCACCGAAGCATTCGGCCAGCTGCGGCGGATAGCTGCCGAGCAGCGCCGGGTCGGCGAACTGCTGGTTCATGTAGGCATGGGCGCGGGCGGCGGCCAGCACGTCCTCGTTGCGGTCGCTGGCCGGATACTTCGGCTCGATGTTGAACACCACCCCGATCTGCTGGTGGCCGACCGAGCGGTAGGCCTGGATCGCCGCGCCGCTGGCGCGCATCAGGTTGTGCGCGGCGATCGGCGCCTCGTAGGCGTTGCGATGGCCGGGTGCGACCGTGCCGTGCAGGTAGCCGCCGTCGGTCACCACCCACGGTTCGTTGAGCGTGGTCCACATCGGCACGCGGTCGTCCAGCGCCTTGAACATGATCTCGGCGTACTCGGCGAACCAGTGCGCACTGTCGCGGTTGAGCCAGCCACCGCGGTCGTCCAGCGCCGCCGGCAGGTCCCAGTGGAACAGCGTGGCGTTCGGCGCAATGCCGTGCTCGAGCAGGGTGTCGACCAGCCGCGAATAGAAGTCCAGCCCGGCCGGGTTGATCCGCCCGGTGCCCTCGGGCAGCACCCGCGCCCAGTTGATGCTGAAACGGTAGCTGGCGAGCCCCAGCGCCTGCATCAGTTTCACGTCGTCGCGGTAGCGGCGGTAGTGGTCGCAGGCGACGTCGCCATGGTCGCCGTTGGCCATCATGCCCGGCGTGTGGGCGAAGCGTTGCCAGATGCTCGGCCCGGCACCGTCGGCCAGCGGCGAGCCTTCGATCTGGTAGGCCGAGGTGGCGGCGCCCCAGACGAAGTCCGCGGGAAAGGAAAAGCGAGCTGGCATCGTGCGAGGTGTCCGGCGCCGCGGCGCGGCTTGCTGTAAACGATTACGCGGCGAGAATAGCCGAATGTCCGTCCGCCATGCACCATGCAACCCACGGTGCCGCGGCGGCCCCGTCACTGCTGGAGAACCCGATGGCCGTCGTCCGGCTCGAAGCCCTGCGCAAGGCCTATCCGAACGGCTATGTCGCCGTGGCGGACGCGACGCTGGAAATTGCCGACGGCGAGCTGCTGGTGCTGGTCGGGCCGTCCGGCTGCGGCAAGACCACCCTGCTGCGGATGATCGCCGGACTGGAGACGATCACCTCCGGCACGCTGAGCATCGGCGGCCGGGTGATGAACGACGTGCCGCCGAAGGACCGGGACATCGCGATGGTGTTCCAGAACTACGCGCTCTACCCGCACATGACGGTGGCCGAGAACCTCGGCTTCGGGCTGCGCCTTCGCGGCCAGCCCCGCCACGAGGTGGCGCGGCGCGTGCGCGAGGTGGCCCGCCTGCTGGAGATCGAGCCGTTGCTGGAGGCGCGCCCGGGGGCGCTGTCCGGCGGCCAGCAGCAGCGCGTGGCGCTGGGCCGGGCACTGGTGCGCAAGCCGCGCGTGTTCCTGCTCGACGAGCCGCTGTCCAACCTCGACGCGCGGTTGCGCCTGTCGATGCGGCTGGAGATCGCGCGCCTGCACCGGCGGCTCGGCGCCACGATGATCTATGTCACCCACGACCAGATCGAGGCGATGACGCTGGGTCAGCGCATCGTGATGCTCGACGGCGGGGTGATCCAGCAGATCGACACGCCGATGAATCTCTACCGGCGGCCGGCCAACCGCTTCGTCGCCGGTTTCCTCGGCAGCCCGGCGATGAACTTCCTGCCCGGCACGCTCAGACTCGCCGACGGCTGGGCGCTGGATGGCCCGCACGGCGTGCTGACCCTGCCGGGTGTCACCGGCTGGCCGGGGTCGTGGGACCGCCGCGAGGTCACCCTCGGCGTGCGGCCGGAGGACCTGCATCCGGTGGACGCACCGGGACTGCACACGCTCAGTGCGCGGGTGGAAGTGGTCGAGCCGGTCGGCAACGAGGTGTTCCTCAACCTGCGCACCGGCGGCAAGCCGCTGGTGGTGCGGCTGCCGCCGCGCACGCTGCCCGAGCCCGGCACGCTGGTGCACCTTGCGCCGGATCCGTCGATGCTGCACCTGTTCGACGCCGGCAGCGGGGATCGCCTCGGCGACTGAGCGGGGCCGGTCGCCGCAGCCGGCCGCCGGCCCGTGACCAGCCTTTACAATGTGCGCCCGGTCACCCGCAGGAACCCTCCATGAGCTATCCCGCCATCCGCCTCCGCCGCATGCGCCGCGACGCGTTCTCCCGCGCGCTGATGCGCGAGCACACCCTGCAGGCGACCGACCTGATCATGGTGGCGTTCGTGATCGAGGGCGAGAACCGTCGCGTGGACGTGCCGTCGATGCCCAGCGTGCAGCGGCTGTCGATCGACCTGCTGCTCGAGCTGGCCGGCGAATGCGTGCGGCTGGGTATCCCGGCGCTGGCGTTGTTCCCGATCACCGACGCGCCGAAGACCGAGGATGCCGCCGAGGCCTGGAACCCCGAGGGCCTGATGCAGCGCGCGGCTCGTGCGCTGAAGGCGAAGTATCCGGAGCTGGGTCTGATCGGCGACGTCGCGCTGGATCCGTACACCATCCACGGCCAGGACGGCCTGATCGACGAACACGGCTACGTGATGAACGAGCCGACCATCGAGGCGCTGGTGAAGATGTCGCTGGCGCAGGCCGAGGCCGGCATGGATTTCGTGGCGCCCTCGGACATGATGGACGGGCGCGTCGGTGCGATCCGCGAGGCGCTGGAGGCGGCCGGCCACATCCACACCCGCATCCTCGCCTACTCGGCCAAGTACGCCTCCAGCTTCTACGGCCCGTTCCGCGACGCGGTCGGCTCGGCCGGCGCCCTCGGCAAGGGCAACAAGCACACCTACCAGATGGACGTGGGCAACTCCGACGAAGCGCTGCGCGAGGTGGAGCTGGACATCGCCGAGGGCGCCGATGCGGTGATGGTCAAGCCCGGCCTGCCGTATCTGGACGTGCTGCGCCGGGTGAAGGACGCCTTCGGCATGCCCACGTTCGTCTACCAGGTTTCCGGCGAGTACGCGATGCTCAAGGCCGCCTGCCAGAACGGCTGGCTGGACGAGAAGTCGGTCGTTCTGGAGGCGCTCACCTGCTTCAAGCGCGCCGGCGCCGACGCCATCCTCACCTACTACGCGATCGACGCCGCGCGCTGGCTGCGCGGCGACTGAAGGCGCCAACGGCGATCGTGAAAATTATGTTGCGCTGCAGGATGACAGCGCTGTCATCGTCTGCGATAACGCCTGCACGGCAAAAGCGGTGGTTACGCGTGCCAGGGGCAGTTACTGAATTTTCGGGCTTATGGGGGAGGTTTGATTCATGAAGCAGTTTGCTCACATGCCGCGCCAGCGGCTCATTGCTTCGGCCGTGCTGTTGGCACTGTCCGGTTCGATGGCTGCTCAGGCCGCTACGCCTGCGCAGGACACCTCAGGTACGACATCGGACAGCGCGGCCCAGGTCGCGGCGGCCAAGGCTAAGGTCCAGGCGGAAGAGAAGAACGCCGCCAACCTCAAGGCGGTGGTCGTCAAGGGCATCATCGGCTCGATGGAGCAGTCGGCGAACATCAAGCGCTACTCCAACGGCATCGTCGACGGCATCGTCGCTGAGGACATCGGCAAGTTCCCCGATACCAACCTGGCCGAAGCCATGCAGCGCGTGCCGGGCGTGTCCATCGACCGCGTCAACGGCGAGGGCGCGCGGGTGACGGTGCGCGGCATCGGTCCGCAGTTCAATCTGGTGCTGCTGAACGGGCGTCAGATGCCCACGGCCAACATCAACGATACGAGCGCCTCGACGGATCGGTCGTTCGACTTCGCGCAGCTCTCCACCAGCGCGGTGTCCGAGGTCGACGTCTACAAGACCGGTTCGGCCAGCACGCCGCCGGGCGGCATGGGCGCCACGATCAACATCCAGACCGCTCGCCCGCTCGATCGTCCCGGCACCCACGGGGCCGTCCAGGTGCAGGGCGTCTGGGACGGCTCGAACAACAACATGCCGTCGTCGTTGCAGTTCGGCGGCTCGGTCGCGCCGCGCATCAACGGCATCTTCAGCACCACCAGCGCCGATGGCGAGTGGGGCTTCGGCATCAACGGCAGCTACGAAAAGCGCAATTTCGGCTACAACAGCGCCTTCGTCGACGGCTGGCAGACCTACCGCGACAACGTTCCGTACGGCGGTTCCTGGGGCGGTGGCGTGGTGCCCCCGTCACCCAATTCCGTCAACGCGCCGGCCGCCGGCTCCGACTATGCGTTCCCGCAGGCGCTGCGCTACCAGCTCAACGCCGGCCAGTCCACGCGCATGAACGGCCAGATGGTCCTGCAGTTCAAGCCGTCGGACAACCTGGTCAATACGCTCGACTACACGTATTCCGAGTACAAGATCAAGAATCGCTACCAGCAGCTTTCGGCGTGGTTCGCGAGCGGTTACCCCAACTACAGCGTCTGGACCAACGGGCCCATCGCGGCACCGCTGGTGTACTCGGAGACCTATTCGACGCCGCAGGATCTCGACATGGCCGCGGGCCAGTCGGCGAGCAAGGAGTCGCTCAACTCGGTGGGCTGGAACACCAAGTGGAAGGTCAACGACAGGCTGAGCTTCACGCTTGACGCCGCCCACTCCACCGCGAAGAACGGTCCGGACAGCCCCTACGGCAACAGCTCGACCCTGGACGCCGTCGCGTTCGTCCGCGGCACCACGACGGCCAACTTCACGGGCAGCTTCCCGATCCTGACCAACGTGTATTCGCCGCCCGGAACTCAGCTCAGCCCGTCGCAAATGCTCTTCACCGGTGCTTCGTTCCGCAACAGCCGCATGAAGAACACCATCGACCAGATCCAGCTGAACGGCCGGTTCCTGTTCCAGGACGAGTCGGAGCTGAACTTCGGCGTTGCGTCGACGGATGTGCGCAACCGCACGGCCTACAACTTTGCCCAGGAAAACTACTGGGGTGGCATTCCCGGCACGTCGCCCGCGAACTACTCGGACTCGTTGTTCCATTCGGACACCATCGGGCAGTACTTCGGCCAGTTCAGCGGCCACAACGCGGCCGGGTTCACCGACCAGTTCTTCCTGTGGAACTTTGCGCAGGGCGCGGCGGCGGCCCAGGCGGCCTGGAATGCCAATGCCGGAACGCTGGGAGCCTTCACGTTCGCGGCGCCGACCAACTACACCGGTCCGAACGCCACGGACGAGCGCACCACCGAGAAGTCGAAGTCGGCTTTCGTGACCTGGGACCAGACGTACTACGTGGCGGATCAGCCGCTGTTCGTGTCCGCGGGCGTGCGCTACGAGAAGACCGATGTGACCTCCAGTGCGCTGGTCCCGACCTGGACGGGGGTTTCGTGGGCGGCGCAGAACGAGCTTTACCTGATTTCCAGCGGCCAGTCCGGTTTCACGACCCTCAAGGGCTCGTACAAGTATTTCCTGCCGGCGTTCAATGCGGCCTACAACATCACCGACGACATGAAGGTGCGTGCCGCTTACAGCGAGACCATCGGTCGCCCGAACTGGGGCGACATCTCGGGCGGGCAGCTGCTCACCTCCACGGTGCGTGTCGGTGGCGGTACCGGCAGTTCGGGCAATCCCGGCCTGAAGCCGCTCCTGTCGCACAACTTCGACCTGTCCTGGGCCTGGTACTACGGCAAGGGCAGCTACGTGTCGGTGGATTACTTCCGCAAGAACATCTCCAACTACATCGGCACCCGGCAGGTCACCGCGACCCCGTTCAACCTGCCTACCCCGATCGGCGGCGCCTACTACAACCAGGCCATCAGCGCGGGCGGCTGTGCCGCCGGTGATGGGACCTGCATCAGGAACTACATCCTGACCAACCTCAACGGGCAGCCGGGCGTGGATGCCGCCACGGGGACCATCACGGGCCAGCCGGGCGATCCGGTGACGCAATTCCTGATCTCCGAGCCCTACAACGCCAACAAGAAGTCCCTGCACGGCTGGGAGTTCAGCCTGCAGCAGATGATCGGGGATACCGGCTTCGGTACGCAGGTCAACTACACCATCGTGCAGTCCCCGTTGCATTACGACAACTTCAGTTACGGGCAGCAGAGCTTCCTGGTGGGCCTGAGCGATTCGGCCAACTTCGTCGGGTTCTACGAGAAGGGTCCGTGGCAGGCTCGCGCGGCCTACAACTGGCGAGGCAAGTTCCTGACCGGTACCAACGACAGCCTGGGCATCGTCAACCCGGTCTACACCGCGCCTTACGGCCAGTGGGACATCAGTGCGAGCTACAACATCAACAAGAAGCTCTCGGTCAGCCTGGATGGCATCAACGTGACCAATCGGACCCAGCGCCTCTACACGCGCAACATCCACGAGCTGATCTACCTCGCACAGACCGGACCGCGCTACATGTTTGGCGTGACGTACAAGTTCTGATAGCAGGTTTCTTGCCACCGGCGACCGCCGGTGGCAAGAATGACGTTCGTGGGGCCGCTGGCTGCCAGCGGCCCCTTTTTCTTGGCGGTCGGCATCCAGGTATCTGCAAAGAATCGTCCCATGACCCAACATGCCATCCTCAACAATGTCCGGCACCGCGACCTGCGCGTGAGCGTGGCCCGGGGTGCCGAGTACGGTGACGACATCATGTCGGCACTGACGTTTCCGGAGGAGTTCCGCAACGTCCAGACCTACTATCCCATCGTGTTCCAGCAGGACGAGCAGGGCGGATTCCAGCCCGTCGCGCTGTTCGGTCTGCAGCGCGGGGAAAACCTGTTCCTCGAAGGCTCCCGCTGGGACGCCCACTACATTCCCCTGTCGGTCCAGCGCGAGCCTTTCCTGATCGGCCGCACCGCCAACGGCGGGCAGGTCCACATCGACCTCGATCATCCGCGGGTGGGCGACGAAACCGGGCAGGCGCTGTTCCATGACCATGGCGGTCCGACCGAATTTCTCGAGCACATCAGCAATATCCTGGGCATGTTGCACGCAGGGGTCGAAAGTACCCAGGCCTACATCCAGGCCCTGCTCAAGTACGACCTGCTCGAATCGTTCGTGGTCGACGTGCAGTTCAACGAAGACCGCCAGAGTCGTCTGGTGGGCTACCACACCATCAACCAGGATCGCCTGCACCAGCTCGATGGCAACGCCCTGGAAGAGCTCTCGAGGGCGGATCACCTGGAACCGACCTTCATGGCCGTGGCGTCGCTGAACCACATGCGTGATCTCGTCGAGCGCTACAACAAAAGATACGCCCATGGCTGAGCCGGTCAGGGAGGTCCACGGGCTGGATCCGGAGTCGCTGCCGGATGACCTGCTGAGAAGCACCGAGCCCGTGCTGCTCCGAGGCCTGATGTCGTCATGGCCGGTGGTCCAGGCGGCCCGGCAGTCCGACCGTGCCGTGGTGGACTACCTGCGCCAGTTCGACAGCAAGCGCCCCGTGACCTACCTGACCGCGCCGCCCAAGGTGAAGGGCCGCTTTTTCTACAACGAGGATCTGACGGGGTTCAATTTCACCTATCACCACGGCCCGATGAGCGCCACGCTCGAGCAGATACTCCGGGCTTCACACCCGAGTGCGCCCGCCATCTACATCGGCTCGTCCCTGCTGGATGTCTATCTGCCGGGATTCCGCGCGGAGAACGTGTTCGAAAAGACGGCCGAACTGCAGGAGCTGGCAAGCATCTGGATCGGCAACCGCACGCGGATCGCCGCCCATCGGGATCTGCCGATCAACCTGGCCTGCGTGGTCTCCGGCCGGCGCCGGTTCACCCTGTTTCCGCCCGACCAGCTGGCCAACCTCTACGTGGGCCCGATCGAATTCACCCCGGCCGGTCCGGCGATCAGCCTGGTCGACTTCCATGAGCCGGACTACGCGCGCTTTCCACGATTCCGTGAAGCCCTGGAGCACGCCGTGGTCGCCGACATGCAACCCGGCGATGCGCTGGTCCTGCCCAGCATGTGGTGGCACCACGTCGAGTCGCTCGAAGCGCTCAACATCCTGGTCAATTTCTGGTGGCGCGACGAACCGGCCTACATGGACTCGCCGTTCAACACCCTCAAGCTTGCCATGCTCAACATCCGGGACCTGCCGCCGGAGCAGCGGCGCGTCTGGCAGGAAATATTCCGGCATTACATCTTCGAGCCGGGAGAAGCGACGCACGACCATATACCCGAGGGTGCGCGAGGCATGCTGGCGCCCATGGACGAAAAGCGTGCGCGCGACATTCGAAGCAATCTCGTCGAGAGCTTCATGAACCAGCTGAAACGCTAAACGCAGGAGATCTACCCGTGAATGCCGCATCAAGTTCCAGTCCCGACCTGCAGCGCAACCGCGTCCGCCGCGTGGTGATCGCCGGCGGCGGTACGGCAGGATGGATGGCCGCCGCAGCACTCTCGCGCACGCTCGGCAAATACATCGACATCACGCTGGTGGAATCGGACGACATCGGCACGGTCGGCGTCGGCGAGGCCACCATTCCCACCCTGCTCACCTTCCATCGGTTGATCGATATCAACGAGCAGGAGTTCATGGCGGCCACCCATGCAACGATCAAGCTGGGCATCCAGTTCGAGAACTGGCGCGATGTCGGCCACACGTACTTCCATTCCTTCGGCACCACCGGGCGCGATCACTGGTCCGCCGGGTTCCAGCATTTCTGGTTGAAGGGCCGCGAACGCGGACTGGCAGGCGATTATGGCGAGTACTGCCTCGAACTGAGTGCCGCCATGCAGGGCCGGTTCGCGCATCTTCCCAACAACGGCATCAATTACGCCTACCACCTCGACTCCACGCGCTATGCGCAATTCCTGCGTCGCTTCAGCGAACGCTATGGCCTGAAGCGGGTGGAGGGCGTGATCAACGAAGTCGCGATGGCCGGGAACGGTGATATCCAGGCGCTGGTCCTCAACGATGGCACGCGCATCGAGGGCGACCTGTTCATCGATTGCACCGGTTTCCGCGCGCTGCTCATCGGCAAGGCGCTGGGCGTGGAATACGAGGACTGGTCGCATTGGCTGCTGACCGACAGTGCGATTGCCGTGCAGACCGAGTCGGTGCGCGATCCGGTCCCCTACGTGCGCTGCATCGCCGGCGGCTCGGATTGGCAGTGGCGCATTCCGCTGCAACACCGCGTCGGCAACGGCATCGTCTTCGCCAGCCGCTACATGGACGACGAGACGGCCCGCAAGACCCTGCTGGACTCCATCGAGGGCGCGCCGCGCACCGAGCCTCGCGTGATCCGCTTCAAGCCGGGTCAGCGCGAGCGCTGCTGGGAGCGCAATTGCGTGGCGCTGGGCCTGGCCAGCGGTTTCCTGGAGCCGCTGGAGTCGACCAATATCCACCTGATCCAGCGCGGCATCACGCGCCTGCTGCAGGCGTTCCCGGAGATCGTCAACCAGGTCGAGATCGACGAGTACAACCTGCGCATGCGGGAAGACCTCGAGCATGTCCGTGATTTCGTGGTGCTGCATTACCACGTGACCGACCGTCGGGATACCGCGTTCTGGCGCGAATGTGCGGAGATGAACGTGCCGTCCTCGCTGCGTCACGTCATCGACCTGTTCGCCGAAACCGGCAAGGTGTACAACCTCGCCAACCAGCTGTTCGCCGAGAACTCCTGGATCCAGGTCATGATGGGGCAGGGCATCACGCCAAGGCACCGGCATCCCACGCCCGATCTCATGGGCGATCCCGAACTCAAGCGGTTCCTGGATTCGATCAGTGGCAGTGTGAGCAGCACCGTGTCCCGCCTGCCCCGGCACATGGACTACATCCGCAGCTATTGCGCGATGGAAAGGGAACGCGCGCAAGCCTGAACGGGGCGCTGGCCTTCGCGGTCACGGGGCCCGTTGATCGGCGGACGCTCCCGGGTCTGCCGTGGCGCACGCGCGACGGCCGATCCGGTTCGATCCGGTCGCTGACGGTGCGGACCGCCTCCCGGTGGAGCAGCGGGCGCGTGGTGACGGCCGACGGCTCGCCACCCGGTCACCGACCTGATCCGCAACCGCGGACTGAATCATTTCCCCAAGTGGATCCGGCGCCAGCTCGAGGCGACCGTGGATTGCCAGCCGCGGCACGCCGCCCTCCAGCGCACCGGCGACGGCTCAGCGCCGCGGGCCGGTGAGCCGGATCTCGTAGACCAGCGGCCACTGCTTGCCGGTGACGAACAGCCGGTTCCCTTTCGCGTCGTAGGCGATGCCGTTGAGCACGTCATTGGTCGGGTCGATCATGTCCGCGGGCTTCGGGCCGAGGCCTGCCAGGTCGATCCAGCCCACCACGTTGCCGCTGGCCGGGTCGATGCGGGCGATCCGCGAGGTCAGCCAGACGTTGGCGTAGATCTGGCCCTTCACCCATTCCAGCTCGTTGAGGTTGTGCACCGGCCTGCCTTCGGCGGTGACCATGATCGACGACACCTGGTCGAGCGTTTCCGGATCGAGCACCCGCAGCACCGGCGTACCGTCGCTCATGTACAGATGGCGGCTGCCCGCAGTGAGCGCCCAGCCCTCGCCGTGGTAACGGAAGCTGCCGGTGGGGCGGAAGCTGTCCAGCTCGTACGTGTAGCCCTTGTGCGACTGCCACGTCAGCTCCACGAGCTTGTCGCGCCAGGCGACGATGCCCTCGCCGTAGTCCGGTGGCGGCAGGTCGCGCTGCTGCAGCACGTGGCCGGTGGCCAGGTCCACCTTGCGGATCGACGAGGCGCCGATCATGCCGGTGCTCTCGTACAGGTAGCCGTCGCGATAGAACAGGCCTTCGGTGAAGGCCTGGCGGTCGTGCGGATAGGTGTGCACGACCCGATACCCGTAGACCGGGATGGCGGCGTGGCAGCTGCTGGCGGCGAGCACCAGGACGGCGGCGGGCAGGAAGCGGGC
Source organism: Lysobacteraceae bacterium (assembly GCA_018970895.1). Lineage (GTDB taxonomy): Bacteria > Pseudomonadota > Gammaproteobacteria > Xanthomonadales > Rhodanobacteraceae > Dyella_A. The sequence continues at coordinate 15,954 of JAGWVM010000031.1, forward strand.
GATCGGATTCATGTCCCCGATGATTCCACACTTGCGCGGCCCGTGGCGCCGGTCCGGCCACAGGCGCGTGACATAATCCGGCGACCTCGCCACGGAGCGCACCGGCTTGCACAGTCCGCATTATCTGGAGACCGCGCTGGTGTTCCTGCTGGCTACCGTGATCGCGGTGCCGCTGACCAAGCGCTTCCGCCTCGGCGCCGTGCTGGGCTATCTCGGTGCCGGCGTGGTCATCGGCCCACAGGTGCTGGGGCTGGTCCGCGACACCGACGGGGTGGCGACGATCTCCGAATTCGGCGTCGTGCTGATGCTGTTCGTGATCGGGCTGGAACTCTCGCCGCAGCGACTGTGGGTGATGCGCCGCTCGGTGTTCGGCACCGGCGCGCTGCAGGTGGTGGCCAGCGCGCTGGCGATCGGTGGCGTGGGCTACGCGCTGGGCGGACTGTCCGGCAAGGTGGCTGCCGTGGTGGGCGGCAGTCTGGCGCTGTCGTCCACTGCGTTCGGCCTGCAGATCCTTGCCGAACGCAAGGAAGCCGGATCGGCCTACGGCCGGCAGGCGTTCTCGATCCTGCTGTTCCAGGACCTGGCGGCGATCCCGCTGATCGCGATGGTGCCGCTGCTGGCCAGCTCCGCTGCCCGTCAGGGCGTGGACCTGGCCGGCATTGCGCGCACCGCGGGCATCATCGTGGTGGTGATGGTGGGGGGGCGTTACCTGCTGCGGCCGGTGTTCCGGTTCGTGGCCAAGGCCCATGCGGTGGAGGTCTCCACCGCGACGGCACTGCTGGTGGTGATGGGAACCGCCTGGCTGATGGAAAAGGTCGGCGTGTCCTCGACCCTGGGAGCCTTCCTCGCCGGCGTGCTGCTCGCCGACTCGGAATACCGGCACGAGCTCGAATCGCACATCGAACCGTTCAAGGGCCTGCTGCTTGGCCTGTTCTTCATCAGCGTGGGCATGTCGATGGATCTGGGCCTGCTGCTGCATCAGCCGTGGCTGGTGCTCGGCCTGGTGGCCGCCCTGCTGCTGCTGAAGGGGGCGCTGCTGTGGCCGCTGGGACGCACCCTCGGGAACCTGGACGGCGCCGACGCGCTGCGACTGGCGGTGCTGCTGGCGTGCGGCGGCGAGTTCGCCTTCGTGGTGCTCAAGCAGGCTGGCGACCGCCAGCTGCTGGAGCCCGTGCTGCACGGCGTGCTGGTACTGGCGATCACCCTGTCGATGGCACTCACCCCGCTGCTGGTGGTGGCCGCGGCACGGTTGCTCGACGTGGGGGCCAAGGCGGCTGACCGCGATTACGACGCGATCGCGCCCGACGCGCCGCCGCGGGTGATCATCGCGGGCTTCGGCCGCATGGGACAGATCGTCGGCCGCATGCTGCGCGCGCAGAACATCCCGTTCGTGGCGCTGGAGTCCTCGGTGGAGCAGATGGACACGCTGCGTCGCTTCGCCAACACCTCGCTGTTCTTCGGCGACCCGGCGCGGCCCGAGCTGCTGCGCGCGGCGCAGGCGGACAAGGCCGAGGTGTTCGTGCTGGCCACCGACGATCCGCAGGCGAACCTGCGCATTGCGCGGCTCGTGCGCCGGCAGTTCCCGCACCTGAAGCTGGTGGCCCGCGCGCGCAACCGCCAGCACGCGTTCCGGCTGATGGACCTGGGCGTGGACGAGCCGGTCCGCGAGACCTTCCATTCCAGCCTCAAGATGACCCGCAAGACGCTCGAGGCGCTGGGCATGCCCCCCGAACAGGCGATCGACCGGGTCGAGCGGTTCCGGCGCCACGACGAAAAGCTGCTCAAGACGCAGTACCTGGTCTACGACGACGAGACCCGGCTGGTGCAGACCTCGCGCGAGGCACTGCAGGACCTGCAGAAGCTCCTGGACGCCGACATGGCGCCGGACGCCGCGCACGAGCGGCGCAGCACGCCGCCGCTGGACACCCTCGATCCGGACTGAATCGACGTCGACGTCTGCGCCGGTCGCGCCGCGGCGCCCTGTCCCTCAGTCGGCCGGCTGCGCCGGCTGGCGCAGCGTCTGTCGCACGCTGGGGATGGTCCCCGCGCCGCGCGCCGCCAGCTCGTGTGCCACATCGACATAGCCCAGATGGCGGGCGACCTCGGCCGCCGTGCGGCCAAAGCCGTCGGCGGCGTGGCGGTCGGCGCCGCGTGCCAGCAGCACGCGGGCAGCCGGCAGCAGGGCGTGCATCGCACAGGCGTGCAGTGCAGTGACGCCGCGCTGGTCGGCATGGTCGTGCCGCGCCCCCGCGTCCAGCAGTACCGGCAGCAGGGCGCCGATGTGGGTCGCGTCGCAATCGCTGCCCGGCCGCAGCTGGGCGCCGAGCAGCATCAGCAGCGGCGTCTTGCCCTCCAGGTCGGCGCGGTTCGCGTCGGCGCCGCGCCTGAGCAGGACGTCGAACAGGCGACGTGCGCGCAGGCTGTCCTGGCTCTCGAACCCGAACTGTGCCGCCGCATGCAGCGCGCTGCGACCGCGCGCATCCACCGCCTGCACATCGGCGCCGGCATCGAGCAGGCGCTCGACCAGTTCCGGGTAGCCCATCGCGGCAGCGACCATCAGTGCGGTGCTCTCGCCGGGAAGTCGCTGGCCGACGGTCGCGCCGCGCTCGAGCAGCAGGCTCACCAGCGGCTCGCGTCGGGCGGCCACGGCGGCACCGAGCGCGGTCATGCCATTGCGCGCGCCGAGCGAGGCATCGGCGCCGGCATCGAGCAGGCGCAGTGCGACCTCGCGGTGGCCGGCACCGCAGGCGTGCAGCAACGCGCTCGCGCCCTGCGCGTCGGGGCTGTCCACGGCCATGCCCAGTTCAAGCATGCGTTCGACTGCCTGCACCGCGCCGGCAGCGGCGGCGGCCGGCAGGTCGGTCGTGCGCAGCGGACGGCGCGGCAGCGGCCAGTGGCCCCAGTCCAGCCAGCGCTCCAGCTCGACGTGTTCCATCGCCAGGCCAAGTGGCGTCTCGCCTTGCGCGTCACTGGCCTCGGGGTCGGCGCCGTGGGCGATCAGCGAGCGGATGATCGGCAGCGCGCCCGCGCCGCCGGCCAGCGCCGCGAAAAGGGGCGTGCGGCCCTGGCCGTCGCGCGCGTTCGGGTCGCAGCCACGCGCGAGCAGCGCGTCCACCATGACGGCGTGGCCGGATCCGGCCGCCAGATGCAACGGGGTGCGCTGGCGCGCGTCGGGACCGAACGGATCGGCACCGCGATCGAGCATCGCCAGCGGCAGTCCGAGCGCCTGCGCGTCGCCATCGAGATGGGCGAGCGCGACGCCGAGCAGGCCGGCGCCGGCCGGCGTGGCGCCCGCCAGCAGCAGGTCCTCGACCGCCTCGGCCGACCCGGGAAGGCGGGCGAGCAGGGCGTCGAAGAGGCGAACCGTGGCCGTGCCCGGTTTACCATCCAGTCGCGCCTCGGCGGACAGTCCGTGTTCGAGCAGCCAGCGCCGGGCCGCCCCCAGCCCGGGTGCGTCCAGTTCCTGGTACAGCCGCGCCAGTTCTGCCTCGGGCCAGTCGCGCACGCGCTGCACGAAGGTGGAGACCACCGCCCAGTGGCCGAAACGCAGGGCGTCGAGCAGATGGCCGGGGGTGTCCTCGCCGACGGCGAGGTTGTCGGCGCTGAGGCTGGCTGGCAGGGGCGTGTCGGGATCGAGCAGGGTGACCAGATCCCAGCGGCCCGCGGCCGCGGCATGGTCCAGCGCGCTGCGGCCATCGCCGCCGGGCGACTTCGGGTCCGCGCCCAGGCCGAGCAGCGCCCGCACCGTGTCGGCGTGCGCGCGCGGTGACTGGCAGGCCAGGGTCAGGGCATCCCGCCCGTGCTGGTCGCGAAGCGAAGCATCGGCATCGGCCTGGGCGAGCAGCTGCACGATGCCGACCGCACCCGCGGCCGCGGCCTCCATCAGCGCGGTGCTGCCGCGCCCGTCGGCGAGGTCGACCTCGGCACCGGCAGCGCGCAGGGCACGCGCGATCTCCTCGTGACCCTCGGTCGCGGCCACGATCAGCGCGGTGCGGCCGCGCCCGTCGGTGGCGTTGATCCCGGCACGGTGCTTGAGCAGCAGGCGCACCCCGGTGGGATCGTCGTCGGCGATGCCGGCGGCGGCGACCAGCGCCGGTTCCCCGCCGGCTGCCTGGGTCTTGGCGCCGCGTTCCAGCAGGAAGCGCACCAACGGCCAGTTGGCCGCGCGGCATGCGGTAGCCAGCGGGCTGAGACCGGCGCGGTTGATGACGTTCAGGTCGGCACCGGCATCGAGCAGCATGGCTGCCACGATCGGCTCCTCGCTGAGCACGGCACCGTGCAGCGGAGTATGGCCGTCGATGTCGGCCGCTGTCGGATCGGCGCCGTTGGAGATCAGTGTCATCACCGCTTCGGCGCGACCCGGCACGCTGTCGCGGGTGGCCGCGAGCAGCGCGGTCAGTCCCCCGCCGTGTGCCCGGTTCACATCGGCACCGCGGGCGATCAGCGCCCGCAGCAGGCGGATGTCCGGCATCAGCGCGGCCAGCAGCAGGGCCGAGCGCTGGTCGCGATCGGTGGACGCCGGCGCGGTATCCGGATCGGCGCCACTCTCGACCAGCGCCAGTGCGCGATCGACGTCGCCTTCGCGGATCGCGGCCAGTAGTGCGGCGGCCTGTTCCGGGGTGCCCGCGGTGCGTTCGGCCTCGGTCAGCGGCGGTGCCGGCGGACGTATGTCGGCCGCGCTGCGCGCGGGCTCGGCGCCGGCGGCCATCCGCGGCCGATGCCGTTCGCACAGCAGGGCGCGCAGCGTACGGTTGGCGATCACCAGGCAGCCGAGCGGCAGCAGCACCAGTCCGTACAGCACCATCGCCGCGGTGCGCAGCTCCGGCGGCAGCACGCCGTACAGGCCGGTCAGGGCCAACGCCAGGAAGGCCAGCGCGAGCAGCGAGAACGCCGCGGGCAGGAAGTGCGAGAAAAAGCGCTCCTCGCGCGAGAGGTGCCGGCCGAACGCGATGCTGCGGGCGGTGGCGGTGAAGATCCACGACCCGTCGCTCTGCGGCGGATAGGCGTCGTCCCAGACGAACACCAGGCCGAACGCCGGCCACAGGCGCCACAGCAGGCTGAGCGCGATCACCAGCGCCGCGGCCAGCAGCAGTGCCGCGCTCAGGCTCGGCGCCTGGCTGAGCCTGAGCAGCGGCCAGGCGATCAACAGGAACACCACCGCGACATAGGTACTGAACATGACCAGGTGCGCGGCTCCGCGCCGCAGCACGGTGCGCCCGAAGCGAGGTTCCGGATCGAATCCGATCGCGTGGCACACCGCGGCCATCGTCAGCGCGTTGGCCGCCAGCAGGGGGATCAGCACCAGCGGGTGGGTGGAGGCAGCGGCCAGTGCGACGGCGATCCATCCGGGGATGAACCAGGCCAGGGCCTGTACGAGAGGAGGCGGACGGCGCCGCGGCTTGGGGTCGGTCATCGGACGAGTATAGAAACCAGCGAAGGAAACGGCGGTAACCCGGTGTTAACCGCCTGCTGCGGCTCCCGGATCACGGCGAGCCTTCGCCGCGCGGTCCGCGGTGATAGTCGGGCTGGTGGCCGCCCATGCGTTCGGCCGGCGGGACCTGCAGATGCCAGCCGCGTTCGCCCAGGTTGGTCAGCACTTGGCGGGCGTCCTCGTGCGGCAGCCGGCGCTGCTCGTCCAGCTCCAGCTCCAGCGCCAGGCGCAGCGGGCCGAGCAGCGCGGCCAGCGGGGCCGGCAGGTGCTCGAAGTCATCACGCCGGGCCAGCCATAGATAGGTGTCCGCCTTGCGCTGGCTGGCGTAGACGTAGCAGTGCATCGCGATCACCGTCATGCGGGAAGAGGGGAACCGCCGCGGCGGCGGCGCAAGCTTAGCAGCGGCATCCGCGCGTCCCGTGCTGCATCGCCATAGCGACCGACCCCGACGACCGCGGCGATTTGCTGCGACCGCACTTGCAAAGGCCGGCAAGCTGTCGGCACAGTGCCGCGCGGGGACATCAAACGCGCGTATGAAAATAACAACGCGAAGGCGTTCCCGCTATCCGTCCCGAGCCGCCACCAACATGCAGGAGCCACCGATGCAGATGTCTACCCGTCCCTTCAAGGCAGCCGTCCGGCCGCTCGCCTTCGCTGCGCTGAGCCTGGCCATCGCCGGTGCCCTGGTGTCGCCGGGCGCCGCCCACGCGAGCGCGTTCCAGCTCAAGGAGAACAGCGCCAAGGGCATGGGTCGCGCCTACGCCGGCTCGGCCACCGCCGGCGGCGACGTGTCGGTCGTCGCGAACAACCCTGCCGCGATGACCGAGCTGAACGGTACCTACTTCCAGGCCGACGTCACCGCGATCAACTTCAGCACCAAGTTCAGCGGCAGCGCGCAGGACGTGCTGGGTCGGCCGATCAGCGGCGGCAACGGCGGCGACGGCGGCACCACGCTGCCGGTTCCGGCGCTGTTCTTCGCCACCAAGGTGTCGGACAAGGTGCACATCGGCGCCGGCTTCTCGGTGCCGTTCGGCTTCCAGACCGAGTACGACCGCAACTGGGTCGGCCGCTACAACGGCATCAAGTCCAAGTTCCAGTCGCTCGACGCGACGCTCTCGGCGTCCTACGACGTGAGCGACAACTTCGCCGTGGGCGTGAGTGCCATCGCGCAGCGCACCTCGGCCGAGCTGACCAGCGCGATCAACTTCAACGCCGTGGGCCTGCAGGTGCAGCAGGGCATCGCGCAGCAGACCGCCGCCGGCATTGCGCAGATCCAGGCGGCCATTGCGGCCGGCCAGATCCCGGCGGCGCAGGGTGCGGCGATGATCCAGGCGGCCGCGGCGCAGGGCCAGGCCGCCGCCTCGGGAGTGGCCGCGCTGACTCCGCCGGGCGTCGATGGCTACGCGCGCATCAAGGGCGATGACTGGGGCTACGGCTACCAGGTGGGCGGTTTCTGGAAGCTCACCCCGAACGACCGCGTGGCGATCAACTACCGCTCCAAGATCAGCCACCGCCTGAGCGGCACGGGCGATTTCACCAGCACTCCGGGCTACCAGCTGCTGCAGGCCAACCCGGCGCTGGCCGGCAGCCTGCCGCCGTTCTCCAACACCACCGGCACCGCCGACTTCACCACCCCGGCGGTGCTCAGCGGCAGCTACTGGCACCAGGCCGAGAAGTTCGGTTTCGGCATCGACCTGGCATGGACCAAGTGGGACGTGTTCAAGGAGCTGCGCGTCAAGTACGGCAATGGCCAGCCTGACAGCGTCGAGCAGTTCAACTGGCGCAACACGGTCTACGCCTCGATCGGCGGCGACTATTACCTCAACGACAAGCTGACCCTGCGCGGTGGTATCGCGGTGGACTCCACGCCGACCTACAACGCGGTGCGAGACGTGCGCGTGCCCGACTCGACCCGCCAGATGGTCACCGTGGGCCTGGGCTACAAGGCGAGCGAGCATTTCGAGATCAACGCCTCGTACGCGCACATCTTCGTCAACGCGGCGCATATCAACAGCACCAGCTCGACCGGCGACGTGGTCACCGGCAGCTTCAGCGACTACGGCAACCTGCTGAGCCTGTCGGCGATCTACAAGTTCTGAGTCCGGCCCTCGGGTCGGCGGGAACCGGAAGCCTCTCCGTTCGCGGAGAGGCTTTTCTTTGCCTGCCGGGCGGGCTCAACCGCGCCGCAGCAGCACGGCGAGCAGCTTGCGGAAGCGTTCGCCGTAGGGCGGGTTGAGCAGGCCGGTCCCGTTCAGGCGCGCCTGGCGGAATACCGGCTTGAGGTGGGAGAACGTCCGGAAGCCGGCCTCGCCGTGGTAGCCACCCATGCCCGACGGGCCCACGCCGCCGAACGGCAGGTGGTGCTGGGCGATGTGATAGAGCGTGTCGTTGACCGTGACGCCGCCCGCCACGGTCTGGCCGAGCACCCGCTCGATCGTCCCGCGGTCGCGCTCGAACAGGTACAGGGCGAGCGGGTGGGGGTGCGATCCGACATAGGCGATCGCCTCGTCGAGGGTGTCGTAGGTGACCAGTGGCAGCAGCGGTCCGAAGATCTCCTCCTGCATCACCGCCATGTCGTCGCGCACCCCGGTCAGCAGCGTGGGCGGCAGCCGCCGCGGACCGGCCCCGTCCCCTCCCGAACCCAGCGCCTCGGCCCGCGCGCCGGCGGCCACCGCTGCATCGCGCAGTGCGAGCAGCCGCTCGTGCTGGCGGTCGGACGCGACGCTGGCGTACTGGGCATTGCCCAGGATGCCCGGATAGAAGCGCTCGACCGCCCCACGCGCGGCGGCGCAGAAATCGCCCACGCGGTTGCGCGGCAGCAGCACGTAGTCGGGAGCGATGCAGGTCTGCCCGGCGTTGACCAGCTTGCCGAACACGATGCGCTCGACCGCCTTCGCAAAATCCGCATTCGGGCCGATGATCGCCGGCGACTTGCCGCCCAGCTCGAGCGTGACGGGGGTGAGGTTGGCCGCCGCTGCCCGCATCACGTGTCGCCCCACCGCCGTCGACCCGGTGAACAGCAGGTGGTCGAACGCCAGTGCGGAGAATGCCTGCGCCACCGTCGCGTCGCCGGTGACCACCGCCACCTCCTCGCGCGGGAAATGCCGCGCCACCAGATCGGCGAACAGGGCGGAGAAGCGCGGCGTGTACTCGCTCATCTTCACCATCGCGCGGTTGCCGGCGGCGAGTGCGTCCACCAGCGGGCCCACGGCGAGGTAAAGCGGATAGTTCCACGGCACGATGATGCCGACCACACCCAGCGGTTGCGGCCGAAGCTCGGTGCGTGCGGGCAGAAAGGCGAGGTCGGCAAGCCGCCGCCGCGGGCGCATCCAGCGACGCCCGTGTGCCAGCGCGTGGCGGACGGCCGACAGGCTGGGGAACACCTCCAGCAGGTCGGTCTCCTCGCGCGGACGGCAGCCGAAATCGGCGTGGATCGCCTCGGCGATGGCGTCGCGGTGCTGGCGCAGCAGGGCGTCGAGTGCGCGCAGGCGCGCGGCGCGCACCGGCCAGGCCGGCATCGGCTCGCGTCGATGCGCCTCGCGCTGGCGGGCGAGCAGGTCGTCGAGGGACATGGGATCAGTCATGCGGTCACCGGCAGGCAAAAGGCAGCCGGGCGATGGTGGCACAGCGCCGGGGCGCGTGCGCGGGCGGCGAGCGTGGCCGCCCGCGCGCCCGGCGCGATTACTCGCCGATGGTCAGCAGCGAGGCGTTGCCGCCGGCCGCGGTGGTGTTGATGGTGAGCGTGCGCTCGCCGGCGAAGCGCAGCAGATAGTGTGGTCCGCCCGCCTTCGGTCCGGTGCCGGACAGGCCTTCGCCGCCGAACGGCTGCACGCCCACCACCGCACCGATCTGGTTGCGGTTGACGTAGCAGTTGCCCACCCGCGCGTGACGGCTGATGTAGTCGATGGTGGCATCGATGCGGCTGTGGATGCCCAGCGTCAGGCCGTAGCCGGTGGCGTTGATCGCGGCGATCACCTGGTCCAGCTCGCTGGCCTTCCAGCGCAGCACGTGCAGCACCGGGCCGAATATCTCGCGCTTGAGCGTGTCCAGCGACGGGATCTCGTAGGCGCGCGGGGCGAAGAAGGTGCCGTGCGCGGCCACGTCCGCGTCGAGCGGCGCCTCGGCAATCAGCTTCGCCTCGCGGTCCATCCGCGCCGCGTGCTCGACTAGGATCGCCTTGGCGTCCTCGTCGATCACCGGGCCCACGTCGGTGGACAGCAGGCCCGGGTCACCCACCTTCAGCTCGGCCATCGCGCCGCGCAGCATGGTGATCACCTTGTCGGCGATGTCGTCCTGCACGTACAGCACGCGGGCCGCCGAGCAGCGCTGGCCGGCGGACTGGAACGCCGAGGCGATCACGTCCTTGACGATCTGCTCGGGCAGCGCCGAAGAGTCGGCGATCATCGCGTTCTGGCCGCCGGTCTCGGCGATCAGCACGGCGATCTGCGCGTCGCGCGCGGCCAGTGCGCGATTGATCGCCCAGGCGGTGTCGGTGGAGCCGGTGAACACTACGCCGGCCACGCGCGGATCGCGGGTCAGCGCGGCACCCACGGTGGCGCCGTCGCCGGGCACGAACTGCAGCACGTCCTCCGGCACGCCGGCCTCGTGAAGCAGGCGGGTGGCCAGGTAGCCGATCAGGCTGGTCTGCTCGGCCGGCTTGGCGATTACCGGGTTGCCGGCGGCCAGAGCCGCGCTGACCTGGCCGATGAAGATCGCCAGCGGGAAGTTCCACGGGCTGATGCCGACGAACACGCCGCGGCCCTCCAGGTACAGGCGGTTGCTCTCGCCGGTGGGGCCGGGCAGCACTTCCGGCTCGGCGAACAGGCGACGCGCCATGGTGGCGTAATAGCGCAGGAAGTCGGCCGCCTCGCGGATCTCGGCGATCGCGTCGGGCAGGCTCTTGCCCGCCTCGCGCACGCACAGCGCGATGAACTCGGCGCGGCGCGCTTCCAGCTGCTCGGCGGCGTATTCCAGCATCGCCGCGCGGTTGGCCACCGGCATGTTGTTCCAGCGGTCGCGGGCACCGTGCGCGTTGGCCAGTGCCTGCTGCACGGTGGCGTCGTCCGCGGTGAGGTAGCTGCCCACGCGCTGGCGGCGGTCGGCCGGATTGGTCACCTCCACCATCGCCCCCTGGCTGGCCGCACCGGGCACCAGCGGGCCGGCGGTCCACGGTCCGGTGCATGCGTTCACCGCCTCGGCGAGCGCGGTCAGTTCGTTGTCGTTGGCAAAGTTGACGCCCATGGAATTCTTCCGAAGTTCACCGTAGAGGTTGGCCGGCAGCGGGATGCGCGGATGGGGGATCGAGTCGAATGCGCGCACCGTCTCGCACGGGTCGGCGACCAGTTCGCGGGCCGGCATGTCCTCGTCCACCACGCGGTTGACGAAGCTGGTGTTGGCGCCGTTCTCGAGCAGGCGGCGCACGAGGTACGGCAGCAGGTCCTCGTGCGAGCCGACCGGCGCGTAGACCCGGCACGGCACGCTGAACTGCTTGGGCCCGATCACCTCGGCGTACAGGTCCGCGCCCATGCCGTGCAGGCGCTGGAACTCGAACGGCCGGCCCTGCGCGATGTGGTGGACCGCGGCGATGGTGTGCGCGTTGTGGGTGGCGAACTGCGGGTAGATCAGGTGGCTGCCGGCGGCAAACAGGCGCCGGGCGCAGGCCAGGTAGGAGACGTCGGTGTTGGGCTTGCGGGTGTACACCGGGTAGCCGGACAGGCCCTGCTCCTGCGCCTTCTTGATCTCCGCGTCCCAGTAGGCGCCCTTGACCAGTCGCACGTACCAGCGGCGGTCGTGTGCCAGTGCGGTCTCGACCAGCCAGTCGATCACGAACGGGGTGCGCTTGGCGTAGGCCTGCACCACGATGCCCAGGCCATTCCAGCCCGCCAGCGAGGGATGCGCGAAGACGTCGCCGATGATGTCCAGCGACAGCTCCAGCCGGTCGGCTTCCTCGGCATCGACCGACAGCGCGATGCCGGCCTTCATCGCCAGCTGCGACAGCTCCAGCAGCTTTTCGGTGAGCGCGGTCCGCGCCCGTTCGCGCTGGGCCAGCTCGTAGCGCGGAAACAGCGCCGACAGCTTGACCGAGATCGACGGCGCATCCGTGTGGTTGGCGAACGGACCGCGCATGCCCAGCGCGGCGATGGCGTCGCGGTAGGCCTGCTGGTAGCGCTCGGCGTCGGCGGCGGTGAGGGCGGCCTCGCCGAGCATGTCGAAGGAATAGCGGTAGGTCGCGTTCTCCTTCTTCACCGAGCGGTCCAGCGCTTCGTCGATGGTGCGGCCCATCACGAACTGGTGGCCCATGATGCGCATGGCCTGCCGCACCGCGCCGCGGATCGTCGGCTCGCCGATGCGCGCGACCAGCCGGCGCAGCGCGCCGGTGAAGTCGTTGCGGGTACTGTCGGCCAGGTTCACCAGCTGGCCGGTGAGCAGCAGGCCCCAGGTCGATGCGTTGACCAGCAGCGACTCGCTGCGACCCAGGTGCTTGCGCCAGTTGGCGTCGCCCAGCTTGTCGCGGATCAGCTTGTCGGCGGTGCGCGTGTCGGGGATACGCAGCAGCGCCTCGGCCACGCACATCAGCAGCACGCCCTCCTCGCTGGACAGGTCGTACTGGCGCATGAACGACTCGACCACGCTCTGGTCCTTGGCCCGGGCGCGGACGCGGGTCACCAGCGCGGCGGCACGGTCGACGACCTGCTCGCGTTCTTCCTCCGGCAGGCTGGCCTGGTCGAGCAGGTCGAGCACGGCCTCGGTTTCATCGCGCAGCCAGGCGGCGGTGATGCGCGCACGGGCCGGAGCGACGCGGTCGGGTAGTTCGGGACTGAGGATGGGGTTGGTCACGGGTCGTTCGATCCGTCGGATGGCAGGCGTGGGAGGAGGCGAAAGCCCCGTATTGTACGCGGGCCTCCGGGTGCCACCCAAGCCGAGGCGCCTTGCCTGGTGCTGCATCGCAGCGCATCGCCTCCCGTCGATAGGGCAAAGTGACGCAGCCTGCCGCGCCCGCACCGGAGCGGCATCCGCCGCCGCCTCTGCGCGATGCGCGTCACGCCTCGCTGCAGCCTCCGCGCATGCTGGCGATGCGCGCACTGATCCGCATCAGCGCCCTGCGTCATTCTTGCCCACCGGACGGGGGCGGCCTATGATCTCGCCGTTCCAGGCACGCCGGTTAAACCATGATCGTGCTTCGACCCGCCTCCGAAGGCCTGCCGTGCGCGATGTGGCTCCGCCCCAACCGCGTGCTCAGCCGCAAGGGTTTGCGTCGACTGATCGTGGTATTGGTGGCGCTGGTGCTGGCGACCGCCGCACTCGGGGCGTGGCAGGGGAATGTGTTCGCTCCGCTGTTTGCGCTGATCGAGTCCGTGGCGATGGCCGTGGCGCTCAGCGTGGCTTGGCGGGCGGGCGACCGCGGTGAACGCATCACCCTCGACGAATCGTCGCTGGAGGTGCGGTCGCTGCCGGGGCAACGCCGGGTCCGGTTCCAGTCACACTGGGTCCGGGTGCGGCTGGTGCCGGGTGCGGGACGCCAGCGTCTGCTGCTGGCATCGCACGGTCGCGAGCTGGAGATCGGGGCTTTCCTCGCCGAAGAGGAGCGTGCCGAGCTGTCGGGGAAACTCAAGGTGCTGCTG
>JAGWVM010000180.1 GCA_018970895.1 Lysobacteraceae bacterium
ACGTTCTCGATCACCACGATCGCGTCGTCCACCACGATGCCGATGGCCAGCACCATGCCGAACAGGGTCAGCTGGTTGACCGTGAAGCCCAGCGGCAGCAGGCCGATGAACGTGCCCAGCAGGGCCACCGGGATCACCAGCGTGGGGATGATCGTGGCGCGGATGTTCTGCAGGAACACCAGCATCACCAGGAACACCAGCACCATCGCCTCGACCAGCGTGTGCATCACCTCGTTGATCGAGATGCGCACGAACGGCGTGCTGTCGTAGGGCACCGACCAGGTCACGCCCGGCGGGAAGCTCTTGGCCAGCTCGGCCATCTTCGCGCGCACGGCGGTGGCCACGTCCAGCGCATTGGCGCCGGGCAGCAGCTGCACGCCGAATGCGCCGGCCTCCTGGCCGTTGTACTGCGCGTGGAAGCCGTAGTTCTGGGGACCGAACGCGATGCGCGCGACGTCGCGCAGGCGTACCGCGGTGCCATCGCTGTTGGCGCGCAGGATGATGTCACCGAACTCCTTCGGCGTGGAGAAACGGCCCTCCGCCGAGACGGTGGCGCTGTAGCCCTGGCCGTCGGGCGCCGGGTCGGCGCCGAGCGAGCCGGCGGCGAACTGCACGTTCTGCGCGCGGATCGCCGCCAGCACCTCGGAGGCCGACAGGCCATAGCCGTGCAGCTTGTCCGGGTTGAGCCAGATCCGCATCGCGTACTCGGAGCCGATCTGGCGGATGTTGCCGACGCCGGAGATGCGCGAGACCTGGTCCAGCACCTGCGAGGCAACGATATCGTTGAGCTTGGCGCCGTCGATCGCCGGGTTGCTGGAGGTCAGCGCCACGAACATCAGGAAGTCGGGGTTGGCCTTGGCCACCACCACGCCCTGGCGGGTGACCTCCGAAGGCAGTCGCGGCGTGGCGAGCGAGACCTTGTTCTGCACCTGCACCTGGGCGATGTCCGGATCGGTGCCGGTCTCGAAGGTGAGCGTGACGGTGGACGAGCCGTTGGCGCTGGACGACGAACTGAAATACAGCAGGTGGTCGATGCCGGTCAGCTGCTGCTCGATGACCTGGGTCACCGTCTTCTCGGTGGTGTCCGCGCTGGCGCCCGGATACGACGCGCTCACCGTGACCTGCGGCGGTGCGATGTTCGGGTAGGACTCGATACCCATGTTCAGCACGGCGAGCGCGCCGCCGAGGGTGATCAGGATGGCCACCACCCACGCGAAGATCGGGCGATCGATGAAAAAGCTGGGCATGGAGACGCTCCGTTACTTCGCGCTTGCCGCGGGCCGGCTGCCTGCCGCGGGCGTGCCGGACGGGCCCGGCGTCCACGGCTCGGCGGTCGCCGGCGCGCCTTCCTTGACCTTCTGCAGGCCCGAGACGATGACCTTGTCGTTGGCGGCCAGGCCGCTGGTCACCACCCAGTCGCTGCCGCTGGACTGGTCGGCGGTGACGCTCTTGCGCTCCACCTTGCCGTCCTTGCCGATCACCATCAGGTAGGCGCCGCCGGTGTCGCGCTGCAGCGCCGGCTGCGGCACCAGGAACACCTTGTGCCGTTCGCCCAGGCGCGCCTTGAGCGTGACGTACATGCCGGGCAGCAGCACGTGGTCGGGGTTGGGCACCGTGGCACGCAGGTCGACCGAGCCGGTGGCCGGATTGACCGTGGTGTCGGAAAAGTCGACCGTGCCCTGCTGCGGGTAGCGACTGCCGTCGGGCAGGCCGATGTCGACGCTGGCCTTGTCGGGGGCGGACAGGGTGACGCTGCCGTCGGCCTGGGCGCGACGCATCTGGTCGAGCTCGCCGGTGCTCAGGCTGAAGTTCACGTACAGCGGATCGATCTGGTCGACGGTGGTCAGCAGCGTGGCGCCGCCCTGGCCGACCAGCGCACCCTCGGTCACCTGCTGCTTGCCGGCGCGACCGTCGATCGGCGCGGTGACGCTGGCGTAGCCGAGGTTGATGCGGGCGGTCTGCACGTTGGCCTGCGCCTGCTGCACGCTGGCAGCGGCGGTGCGTTCGGCGGCCAGCGCGTTGTCCAGGTCGGACCTCGACACGTAGCCCTTGGGCGCCAGCTCCCGCACGCGGTCGGCGGCGACCTTGGCGTTGGTGTAGGAGGCACGGGCCTGCGCCAGGTTGGCCTGCGCGGCGTCGAGCGCGGCCTTCAGCGGCGCCGGGTCGATCTGGAACAGCAGCTGCCCCTTCTTCACGTCCGAGCCTTCGTCGTAGACCCGCTTGAGCAGCACGCCGGCCACCCGCGCGCGCACGTCGGCGCTGCGGTACGGCGACAGGCGGCCGACCAGGTCCTTGGTCAGCGGTTGGTTGGTCGGTGCCACCGTGACCACGCCCACCCTGGGCGGGGGCGGAGCCGTCTGGGCGCTCCTGTCCTTGCCTCCGCATGCAGCCAATGCCAGCAGGCCCAGGCACATCAGCGGTGTGCGCAGTGAAGAGGGATTCATGAAGACTCCATGATGGGATCGTCGGGTTTTATTCGGTGCCGCAACATGGCGAGCCTGCGAGTAGGTCGAGGGGGAGGATTCGCAGGCGCCAACGGGATTCGGCCGGGTTGCACCGGCTGCCGGGGCGGACGCTGCAGTGGAGCGCAGCGACGCGTGGCGGGTGCAACGAAACGCCACTATACCCAGCAGTACAAAATTTGTCTCGCCCGTTGGCCGCACTCGGTCGGGGAGCTTTACGCACTTGCCAGCCGGTCGGATTTGTGAGTGTTGCCGGCCGGCCCGGCGACGCGGTGGCGACGCCTGCCGCATCGGGTCATCGCGATCGATTCCGGTGGCGTCGGGCACGCGACCCGAAGGCGTGACGACGGGCGCCGCGCCGAGGCGATTTTCTATTGCGCTGCAGCGCGGAACCGGCACCCGTCACCGTGCGCCGGAGCACGGCCTGAAGCGGCCTGGCGCGGTGGATTCGCTGCAGGGTGAAGCGTATCCTTCGCGGGCTTTTCGTTCCCCCTCTGCATCCACTGAACAGTAGAAGCCATGAATGCGATCCGCGCGGCCGTGAATGAGTCCCTCGCAGCAGCTGTCATCGATGAAACCAGCAAAAAGGATTTGCCCGCCCAGCGCCTCCAGGAGGCGCAATTTTTTATCCGCGCCTTCTTCGCGCGCCTGGCTGCCGGTGACGAGTCGCTGCACACGCCGGCGCAGTGGTCGGAACTGCTGCTTGACCTGCTCGGCTTCGTCGCCCGGCGGCAGCCGGGGCGGGCCGCGGTGCGGGTGATCAACCCGGCCGATGGCCACGATGGTCGCAGCGTGGTGGAGGTGGTGACCGACGACACGCCGTTCCTGGTCGATACGGTGAGCATGATCCTGTCGGCCGAGGGGCCGATCCACGCAGTGATCCATCCGGTGGTGAAGGTGCGCCGCGACGCGGACGGCACGCTGCAGTCGATCGACAGTGACGACGGCCAGCCCGAGTCGGTGATGCATTTCGAGATCGACCGGCTCGCCGACGGCGAACCGCAGTCGGCACTGAAGGCGCGCATCGAGTCGGCGCTGGACGACGTGCGGCTGGCCGTGCGCGACTGGGCGGCGATGCGCGACCAGGCCCGCGCGATCGCTGCCGCGCTGCCGGCGCGCCCGGACCTGCAGCCGGCTGCCGCGGCCGAGGCCGCTGAATTCCTGCGCTGGCTGGCCGACGACAACTTCACCTTCCTGGGCTATCGCGAGTACCAGGTGCGCCAGGCCGA
The DNA here is from genome assembly GCA_018970895.1 of Lysobacteraceae bacterium. Taxonomy (GTDB): domain Bacteria; phylum Pseudomonadota; class Gammaproteobacteria; order Xanthomonadales; family Rhodanobacteraceae; genus Dyella_A. Next base: position 3,692 of record JAGWVM010000180.1, read on the forward strand.
CGGTGGCGAGGTGCTGCAGTCGGTCGAAGGCTCGGGCCTGGGCATCCTGTCCGGCACCGAACGGTCGCTGGCCCCGCGCTCGGTGTCCTCGCTGGGTGCCCACGGCGCCACCGCGGCGCTGGAGCCGGTGATCCTGACCAAGACCAACGCGCGCTCGCAGGTGCACCGCCCGGGCCACATGGACTATGTCGGCGTGCTGCGCTTCGACGGCGGCGGCAAGCCGGTGGCCGAGCAGCGCTTCCTCGGCATGTTTTCCTCCAACGCCTACATGGCACGCCCGCAGGACGTGCCGCTGGTGCGCAACAAGGTGGAGGCGGTGCTGGCCCGCTCGGGCCTCAAGCGCGACTCCCATTCGGGCAAGTCGCTGCGCCACATCCTGGAGACGCTGCCGCGCGACGAGCTGTTCCAGAGCGGCGAGGACGAGCTGTACCAGGCGGTCAGCGGCATCCTGGAACTGCGCCAGCGCGCGCGCACCCAGCTGTTCGTGCGCCGCGACCGCTACGGCCGCTTCTTCACCTGCATGGTGTTCGTGCCGCGCGACCACTTCAACACCACGGTGCGCGAGCGCATCGAGGTGCTGCTGCGCGACGCGCTGCACGGCGAGGAAGTGGATTCGACCGTACTGATGGGCGACGCCGCGCTGGCGCGCCTGCACGTGGTGATCCGTCCGCGCGTCGGCGAGCAGGTCAGCTACGACCTGCATGCGCTGGAGGCGGGGGTGGCCGCGATCGTGCGCAACTGGCAGGACGAGGTGCGCGACCTGCTGGTGGGCCGGCTCGGGCCGCATCGCGGCGTGGTGCTGGCCAACCGCTACGGGCGCGCCATGCCGCCCGGCTACGTCGACGAGGTGGCTCCGGCCGTGGCCGCCGCGGACATCGAGGCCCTGGCCAGCCTGGAGGGCGACGATGCGATCCGCATGTCGCTGTACCGGCACGCCGACGGCTCGCTGCGTTTCAAGGTGATCCACGCCGGCGAGCCGATCCCGCTGTCCGAAGCACTGCCGATGCTGGAGAACATGGGCGTGCGCATGCTCGCCGAGCACGTGTACAGCCTGGAAGGGCAACAGCGCCCGCTGACCATCCACGATTTCGAGCTGACCCCGAAACAGCCGCTGAGCTTCGAACTGGAGCACGTGCGTGATCGCTTCGAGCGTGCGTTCGAGGCGCTGTGGCGCGGCCAGGCCGAGAGCGACGGCTTCAACAACCTGGTGCTGTTCGCCCAGGCGGACTGGCGCCAGATCGCCGTGCTGCGCGGCTATTGCAAGTACCTGCAGCAGGTGGGCATCGCGTTCTCGCAGACCTACATGGAGGCCACGCTCAACCGCTATCCGGCCATTGCCGGCGTGCTGATCGAGCTGTTCCACGCCAAGTTCGATCCGCGGCGCGAGGCGCTCTCGGCCGAGGAGCTGGCGCGTGCCGCCGAGGACCTGCGGCGCGAGATGGTGGCGCTCATCCCCGAGGCGACGCGCACCGCACGGCCCGAGCTGGTCGACGGCATGGTGGCCTGCCTGGCCAGGCCGCGCGACGAGCAGGTGCAGGTGCTGACCGAGGCACTGCGCACGCTGCTGGACGACGTGGCCAGCCTGGACGACGAGCGCATCGTCAAGAGCTATCTCGACGTGATGGGCGCCACCCTGCGCACCAGCTACTTCCAGCAGTGGGACGGCCAGCACCGTCCCTATGTCAGCTTCAAGTTCGACTCGCACCGGGTGCCGGACGCGCCCAAGCCGGTGCCGTATCGCGAGATCTTCGTGTACTCGCCGCGGGTGGAGGGCGTGCACCTGCGCTTCGGCCCGGTGGCGCGCGGCGGCCTGCGCTGGTCCGACCGCCGCGAGGATTTCCGCACCGAGGTGCTGGGCCTGGTGAAGGCGCAGATGGTGAAGAACACCGTGATCGTGC
>JAGWVM010000181.1 GCA_018970895.1 Lysobacteraceae bacterium
GCGCCACCCTCGCCGTCGCGTCGACGGTTGCGGCCACCGCGGCGCCGGCGGCGCTTGCGCGGGGCATCGGCGGCATCGATCGGGGTGGCATCGGGAGTGGCTACCGGCTGGACCGCGCGTTCCGCCGGCGCCTCGCCGGCCGCCGGCTCGTCGGCCACGGGCCGCGGGGACCGCGGCGGGCGCGGGCCACGCCCCTCGCCGCGACCGCCTTCGCGACGCCCACCGTGGCCGCCACGCGAGGACTTCTTCTCGCCGTCGCGGGGCTCCACGCGGTCGCCGAAGGCCGCGCTGTCGGCCGCCGCCTCGGCGGCGAACTGCGCGTCCACCTCCTTCGGCTTGGGCATCACCAGCAGCTCCGGCTCCACCGTCGCCACCGGGATCTTCTGGCCGATGTAGGTCTCGATGTCCGGCAGGCTCATCGCGTACAGGTCGCAGGCAAAGCTGATCGCGTCGCCCTCCGCGCCCAGTCGCGCGGTGCGGCCGATGCGGTGCACGTAGTCCTCGGCGTCCTGCGGCAGGTCGTAGTTGAAGACATGGCTGACCGCCGGGATGTGCAGGCCGCGGGCGGCCACGTCGGTGCAGACGAGGATGTCGAGCTGGCTGTCCTGGAAGCGCTGCAGCAGTTTCTGGCGCTTCAGCTGCGGCACGTCGCCGGACAGCGCACCGACGCGGTAGCCCTGCCGCTTGAGCCGGTCGGTGATGCGCTCGGCCGCGGCCTTGGTGTTGACGAACACGATGCTGCGCTCGGCCTGGGTGCGCTCGAGCAGGTTCAGCAGCAGCGGCATCTTCTCTTCCTTGGCGGGGAAGTAGACGACCTGGCGCACGCGGTCGGCGGTGACGTTGTCGGTCTCCACCACCAGCTTCTCGGCCTCGTGCATGTGCTCGTAGGCCAGCTCCAGCACGCGGTGGCTCAGCGTGGCGGAGAACAGCAGCACCTGGCGCTGCTCGCGCGCCGGCAGGCGGCGGAACATGTAGCGCACGTCCTTGATGAAGCCGAGGTCGAACATGCGGTCGGCCTCGTCGATCACCATCACCTCGACGCTGCCCAGGCCGAACACGTTCTGCTTGTAGTAGTCGAGCAGGCGGCCGGGGGTGGCGATGATGATGTCGCAGCCGTCCTTCAGCTGCTGGCGCTGCTTGTCGTAGTCGACGCCGCCGTAGATCAGCGCGGTGCGCAGGCCGGTGTGCTTGCCGATCGCGCGGGCGTCCTTGTCGATCTGGATCGCCAGCTCGCGGGTCGGCGCGATCACCAGGGCTCGCGGGTCGGAATCCTTGCGGTCGGCCGCGGCCGGCTGGGTCAGCAGGCGGTTCATCATGGCGACCAGGAAGGCGCAGGTCTTGCCGGTGCCGGTCTGCGCCTGGCCGGCGACGTCGCGACCGGACAGGGCGACCGGCAGGGTCAGCTCCTGGATCGGCGTGCAGCGGGTGAAGCCGGCGTCGGCCAGGCCCTGGGCGAGCAGCGGATGCAGGTCGAAGTTGGTAAAGAACGTATCGGTGAGAACGGTTTCGGACATGTCGGATAGCAGTCTCTGGCAGGCGGCGCGGGGCGCCAGCCCGGTCCCGCCGCCGCATGGCCTTGGGACAGGTGGTGGTACGGCGCGGGAGGGAGGCGCGGGCGTCGGGCGGAGCCAGGTCCGCGCGCCGCCGTTGCGCACCGAGGCGGGCGCCGGCATGGGATGGCCCGGGCCGGCAGCTCCGCTGGCATAGGCAAGGATGGGCGGTTGGGCCGGACCCTTGCCTATGTCAACGGAACCACCCGCTGGCCGGTGCCTTGAATCGCTTGAATCGCGCCCCGAGTTAGGCTGGAATGGAACTTCGCCGCAACGGCGATCCAGTTTCCCCACGACGGAACGACCCGCGCTTCATGGGCGCCCCAGTGTAGCCGATGCAGGCCGCGCGGTCGCCCTCATCCCACCGTCTACCCTCGGAGAATCACCGGTGAGCGATCTCATTACCCACGTCAGCGACGCCGCTTTCGAGCAGGAAGTGCTCAAGTCCGACACCCCGGTCCTGCTCGACTTCTGGGCCGAATGGTGCGGCCCCTGCAAGGCCATCGCGCCGGTGCTGGACGAGCTGGCCAGGCAGTACGAAGGCAAGCTGCGCGTGGTCAAGCTGAACATCGACCAGAACCAGCAGACTCCGCGCACCTACGGCGTGCGCGGCATCCCCACCCTCATGATGTTCAAGAACGGCAAGGTCGAGGCGACCCAGATCGGCGCCGTCGGCAAGGGCCAGCTGACCCAGATGATCGACAAGGCGCTCTGACCGGCGCCCGTTACCCGCCGCCGCGCTTTACGGGGCCGCGCGGCGGGTGCTAGATTCGCGGCCCTGTCCGGAACGGTCCCGTTCCGCCGCGCACTCCGCGCGATGCCTTCCCTTCCTTCCTGTAGCAACGGCGCCCCGACGAGGTTTGCCCGTGTCCGATATCGAAAGCAAAGCACCCCACGACGCCGACGGCGCCGAGAACCGGCCTGCCGGCGAGCCCCGCCAGCGCGCACCGCGCAAGAGCGCAGCGGCCAAGGCCGGCGCCGACGCGCTGGCCAGTACGTCCGCGCCGGCCGCTCCGGCACCGGTGCAGGCCAGTCTCCCGGTCGAGCGCCCGTCGCCAGAAGGCGGGGCCTCGCAGGCCTCCGCCCCGGCCCCCGCGCCTGCCCCGCAGGGCAACCAGCCGGCCCAGGGCCAGCCGGGCGGTGGCCAGGGCAACGGCGGCAATCCGAACGGCGGCCAGGGGGGCGGCCAGGGCAACAACGAACGCCGCAACGACCGCAACGACCGCGGCCGGCGCCGCCGCCACGAGCGCGGCCAGCGGGGCAACCAGGGGGGCGGCGGCGGCCAGCGCAACCCGAACGGCCTGCCGATGGACGACGACGAGAGCGGTGACGTCGGCAGCAACGACAACCTGATCAACCTCACCGAACTCAAGCGCATGAAGGCGCCGCAGCTGCTGGCCTTCGCCGAGTCGCTGGGCATCCAGGAAGGCGTGGCCCGGCAGCGCCGCCAGGACGTGATCTTCAACATCCTCAAGGCGCACGCCCGCGCCGGCGGCGGCATCTGGGCCGAGGGCGTGCTGGAGATCCTGCAGGACGGCTTCGGCTTCCTGCGCTCGGCCGACGAGAGCTACCTGGCCGGCCCCGACGACATCTACGTCAGCCCCAGCCAGATCCGCCGCTTCAACCTGCGCACCGGCGACTACATCACCGGGCGCGTGCGCCATCCGAAGGAAGGCGAGCGCTACTTCGCCATGCTGCGCGTCGACGACATCAACGGCGATCCGCCGGAGGCGTCGAAGAACAAGATGCTGTTCGAGAACCTCACCCCGCTGTTCCCGCGCAAGGCCTTCAAGCTCGAGCGTGGCAACGGGTCGAGCGAGGACATCACCGGCCGCATCCTCGACCTGGTCGCGCCGATCGGCAAGGGCCAGCGCGGCCTGATCGTCTCCCAGCCGAAGTCGGGCAAGACGATGATGCTGCAGAACATCGCCCAGGCGATCCAGTACAACCACCCCGAGGCGCACCTGATCATCCTGCTGGTCGACGAACGGCCGGAGGAAGTGACCGAGATCGCCCGCACCGTGCGCGCCGAGGTCATCTCCTCGACGTTCGACGAGCCGGCGGTGCGCCACGTGCAGGTCGCCGAGATGGTGATCGAGCGCGCCAAGCGCCTGGTCGAGCACAAGAAGGACGTGATCATCCTGCTCGACTCGATCACCCGCCTGGCCCGCGCCTACAACACCGTGGTGCCGAGCTCCGGCAAGGTGCTCACCGGCGGCGTCGACGCCAACGCGCTGCAGCGGCCGAAGCGCTTCTTCGGCGCCGCGCGCAATGTCGAGGAGGGCGGTTCGCTGACCATCATCGCCACCGCGCTGATCGACACCGGCTCGAAGATGGACGAGGTGATCTACGAGGAGTTCAAGGGCACCGGCAACATGGAAGTGCACCTGAGCCGCCGCATCTCCGAGAAGCGCGTCTACCCGGCGATCGACATCAACCGCTCCGGCACCCGCCGCGAAGACCTGCTGATCGACCCCGACCTGCTGGCCAAGATCTGGATCCTGCGCAAGCTGCTGCACCCGATGGACGAGCTGGCCGCGATGGAGTTCATGCTCGACAAGATGAAGAGCACCAAGTCCAACGACGAGTTCTTCAACTCGATGAAACGCTGAGGGCCGCCGGCCCGCGGGCGTTTGCGACAAGGCCGGCCGGGGTGCCGGCCTTGTTGTTTGCGGACCGCGTGGTGCCGGATGTGGACAGCAACCCACGCCCGGCGGATGATCCGGGGACCGGGCCGCCGGACCGGCTCAACGGGGGACAGGGAATGGTTGCTCGGCTTGCGTTGATCGCGTTCGCGCTCGTCGTCTTGTCACCGGCCGCCACCGCCGGGACCGGACCGGCCACCGCCCACCTCTGCCTGGAGCAGATGTCCACGGCGCGGCAACTCTGGCAGCACGACCTGTACGACGCCCCGCCCGCTGTCGCCGCGGTGATGGTCGATGCCATCGATGGCCGGCTGCCGCAGGTACGCCGTGGCCTCGCGGCATTGCCGTCGGACCAGCAGGCCAGGTGGCGCCAGCTGGCGATGCTCACCGCCGCCTGGAGCCATCAGTCCACCGTGGTGGACGGACTGCTGGACGACGGTGCCGCCGTGGATGGAAGAGCCTGGCTGCCCCCGGTCAAGCCCGCTTTCAACCGCCGGACGCTCGACGCCATGGGCAAGGACCCGCGCTTTGGCGGTCCGGCCACGGTCAAGTCGCTGCAGTCCGCGGGCATCGTGGGCAACCGGGGACAACAGCTCGGTCCCGCCCTGCTCGCTGCCTCAGGCTGCAACGACGTGGCGACCCTCGACGTGCTGCTGCGACATCATGCCGACGTCATGCGCCACGCCCCGCATTCCGCCGATGCCCTCACCGTCGCCGTCGTCAACGGTGAAGCCGGCATCGCGCAGCACCTGCTCGACCATGGCGCCGATGTCTGCGCGGACGACCACCGCATCCCCAGGCCCGGCACCACCCTGGCCGGGATCGGACGGCGGAACCACCTTCCGGACGCGCTGGTGCAGCGATTGACCTGCCCCGGACTGACGGCCCGCTGACCCGACGGCCCACCGGGCACCTGTACCGGGCCGTACAAAAATTTTCATTCACCCCCTTTTCGCGGCCGCATAACGCCTCCATAGTCGGTGGTCCTTCCCGCGAGAGTGAGCTCCGTGTCCATCCCCAGTGCCGTCAAGGGCACCCCGATCACGGGGCGCCAGCAACTCGTCGACTATCTCGCCGCCGGGGAAAAGCCGAGCGAAGCGTGGCGCATCGGCACCGAACACGAGAAGTTCGGCTTCCGCACCGACGACCTGCGTCCACCCACCTACGACGGCGAGCGCGGTATCCGCATGCTGCTCGAACAGCTGGGCGCCCGCTACGGCTGGGACATCGCCCGCGAGGGTGAGCTGCCGGTGGCGCTGTCGCGCGACAAGGCCTCGATCACGCTGGAGCCGGCCGGTCAGCTGGAACTCTCCGGCGCGCCGCTGGAAACCATCCACCAGACCTGC
>JAGWVM010000032.1 GCA_018970895.1 Lysobacteraceae bacterium
GGCGTCGCGGTGGACGACCGGCCTGGCAGCCGTGGCGGCCGTGGTGGCCGCCGGCGTCGGCGCGGTGGCCTGGCTGGTCGGTGGAGCCTTGCCCTGCGAGCAGCCGGCCAGCAGCGTGGCGGCGATGACGGCGGACAGCGTGAGCGTGCGCAACGGTTGCATGATGCCCCTCCCCGGGGTGGACGATCCGCCGAGACTAGGCCCCTGCCTGCACCCGCGCAATGTCTTGCGAAAGGCCGGCGACACCGGGTGGCCCGGCCGCTCGGTCGGTGATCGTCGGCGAGGTCGCGGGCGTCGAGCGCGGCGGCCCGGGTGCGTCGTTACCAGAAGTAGAGCTGCAGCGATTCCTCGCGCGGTCGCGGCGGGATGGCGCCGAGCAGCTCGCGGTGGTCGGGAAAGTTGCGTGCGCTGCGTTCGATCAGGTTGTCGATCGCGGCGAGGCTGTGGGGCGCATCGCCGGAGGCATGCGAGCCGACGTCGTCGGGGAACAGGCCCATGCCGGCGAGCAGGCTGTACCAGGACATCACCGGATAGCCCTGGCCGAAGGCGCCGCTGCGGATGCCATCGACGATCGGCCGGCCGGCCAGCCAGGTCCTGAGCAGGCGCACCAGCGGCTCGGACAGGTGGGTGTTGGCGGCGTTGGCGCGCCAGTAGTCGGTGTCGGTGCGGGTGTTGGTCTTGTAGTGCGCCACGATGTAGTCGCGGGTGCCGTCGAACTGCGCGTTCACCGCGGTGTTGAACGCAGCCTGCGCCGATGTGCCGAGGTCACCCTGTTCCAGTGCCGCCACGAACAGGCTGGCGGTGCGCTGCACCAGCATCAGCGCGGTGGCCTCCAGCGGTTCGATGAAGCCCTGTGCCAGCCCGACCGCCAGGCAGTTGCGGTGCCAGTGGCGCTCGACGCGGCCGGTGCGCATGCGCAGGTGGCGGGCCGGCACGTCGGCGTCCAGCAGCCCGAGGTGCTGGCGCAGCTCGGTCTCGGCCTGCTCGGGCGTGCAGTGTGCGGTGCTGTAGACGTAGCCGTTGCCGTAGCGGGTCGTCAGCGGGATCTTCCACGCCCAGCCGTGGCGCAGCGCGGTGGAGATCGTCTGCGACATGATCGGGCCGTCCAGCGGCGTCGGCATGGCCACGGCGGCGTCGTTGAACAGTGCGTCGGCATACGACGCGTACGGCGTCTTCAGGGTCTTCTCGATCATCAGGCCGCTGAAGCCGGTGCAGTCGACGAAGAAGTCCGCTTCGAAGCGTTCGCCGCCTTCCAGTTGCAGGGCGGCGATGTCGCCCCGTTCGTCGCACTGCACCGCGTCCACGTGGCGGGGCAGGTGGCGGATGCCCCGTTCCAGCGCCTTGTGCTGCAGGAACTGCCCCAGCTTCACCGAATCGAAGTGGTAGCCGTACCAGACGTCGAACGGGAACTCGTGGCGCGGCCGCGGCGCCTTGCACTCGCGGGCGAGCCGGGCGGCGATGAAGTAGCGGTCCGGATGCGCGTCGACGTCCTCGCGGTCCAGCCGGCGATGCACGTTGTCGACGAACTGGGTCATCGTCAGGTTGTCGAGCATCGAGGCGAAGGCGTGGAAATAGCGCTCGAAGCCCGGCCGGGTCGACCAGCCATCGAAGGTGATGCCGGCCTTGTAGGTGGCATCGCAGGCCGGCATCCACTCCGACTCCTCGATGCCGATCTCCTCGAAAAAGCCGCGCATCCAGGGCGTGGAGCCCTCGCCGACGCCGATCGCGCCGACCTGCGGCGACTCCAGCACGGTCACCTGAAGGCGTGCGCCGTAGCCGGAGTTCGCCAGCAGCAGGGCGGTCATCCAGCCGGCGGTGCCGCCGCCGACGACGGCGATGTGGCGTATCGGCGGCTCGGCGCGGCAGGTGCGGTGGCTGGCGCGCGAGGGGCGATGGACGGTGGCGGTATCGGGCATGTCGCTGCGTTTCAGGGGTGGGAGCGGGAGGTCCGCACGGCGACGCGTCGGGTGCTATTCTGAACTGGCCAGTTGAGCAATATTTCGCCCGGCGGAGTCATTGCTGCGAGTCCGATCGCCCTGCGGCTGGCTCCCCTGACTCAAGGAGGTCGTCATGAACATCGCACTCCCCATGGCCCTGGCAGGATGCCTGGTGCTCGGCAGCACGGCGGTCCGCGCCGACAATCCGTCGTTGAACAGCTTTCCCACGCATGTCCTGCCCGTGCTGGTGCAGGTCAACGCACATGGCAAGGTAACCGATGTCTCGCCGGCGGTGGAACTGACGCCGCACTACCAGCGGCTCTTGCGCGCGACGCTGGACGAGATGATCACCCGGCCCGCTTCCGACCACGGCAAGCCGGTTGCCAGCCAGTTCGTCATCAATCTCGGCCTGAAGGCCACGCCGCGGGACGACGGCAAGTACGACGCCAGTTTCTTCTACGTGGCCGCCCAGCCGGTGCCTGCCGGCCACTGGATCTGGCAGCACGAGGACGGCCATCGCCTGGCGCTGGTGAATCGTGACGAGCTCCGTGATCAGTTTTATCGACGCTGGAACGACAACGGCTGGCACGCGCCGCCGCCGATGCGTCCGCAGACGCAGATCGCGCCCCCGCCGGCGCCTACCCCGGCGGCCAGCGGGACGCCGTCGGGAGGCGGCGCCCGGCACTGACCGGCCGGACCTGCGATGCATGATCAGCGGGCGGCAGCTTCGGCTGCCGTTCGTCGTTTTCCGGGGCCCGCACGTCGATATCGCGCAGCCTTGGGTGCGTCGGGGTCAGCCACAACAGGGATCGGGCGCGTCGAGTCCGCCTGGATCGGCACCGGCATCGTCTGCTATCGGGGGCGGACGAGGGGGCGTTGCTGCAGATCGTGGATGCGGCGGGTCGGGCTCGATCACCGTGCGGACGGCGTTCAACCGCAGCGGAACCGTTTCATCGGACCGAGGGCGGCGGGCTCGTCCACTGCGCCGTCGCCCGGGAGCCTGCGGCACTCGAACTGCATCTCCTCCTCGTTACCGGGCAAGACGACGAGTACGGATCGGGGTATCGGCGCGGCGGGCGGTCATGCGGGGCGTCGGTCGGGGGTGTCTGCATCGCCGACGGCAGGCGCAAGGGCCTTTCGACATCGAGGTGGGACCCGCCCGGGATCCGGCCCGCCCATGCCAGAATTCCACGAGCGCCCGCCCGGCACACGCCACGGCGCCGCCACGAAAGGAAGCCATACTTTGGCTGCATCCAGGGAGAGGTCACCATGTCACGTGAGTCGATCGCGCCGCGTCGTCGTTCCCTTTGGTCCTGCGGGCGCCTGCTGGCGCCTTTGCTGTGCCTGCTGCTGGCTGCCTGCGGCGGCCATCCGCAGGGCGACAAGCCCGCGCTGCAGGGCGCACCCGCCACGGCGGCGAGTGCCGGCACGACCGACTCCGCCCACTTCCGGTTGATGTCGGCCAGCGCCTCGGTGCGAGACGGTCGCAGCCAGCTGGAGCTGGTGTTCAACGCCAAGCTCGCCGGGGCGCAGGGCTTCGACCGGTTGATCGCGGTGAACGGGCCCTCGGGCGAAACCGTCGGCGGCAGCTGGAGTCTGGGCAACGACGGCGTCACGCTCAGTTTTCCGTTCGTCGATCCACACAGCCGCTATGCGGTCGAGGTGAAACCCGGTCTGTTGGCAGCCGACGGCCGCACGCTGGGCGAGGCGGTCCACCGCGACATCTATTCCGGCAACCTGCCCGGAGCCGTCGGTTTCGCCTCTCACGGCAGCGTGCTGCCGGCGCGCGGCACGCGGGGATTGCCGCTGGTGTCGGTGAACGTGCACGACGCCGACATCGAGTTCTTCCGGGTCCACGACGACGCGCTTTCGGACCTGTTCTGTGCGTACCCGCGCAACGGCCATCGCGACAGCTACGAGCTGGACCACGATCCGTACTGGTACGACACCTGCAGCAAGGACAAGCGGGCCAAGCGGTCGATCACCGACATGGCCGAGTCGGTCTATGCCGACCACTACACGCTGAAGGGCGCGCCGAACGAGCGCACGGTCACCTATATCCCGGTGCAGGACGTCCCGCAGCTGTCGCAGCCGGGCGTCTACATGGCCGTGGTGAAGGCCGGCGGCACGTTCCGCGGCGGCTACGACACCGCGGTGTTCTTCGTCAGCGACCTGGGCCTGCACCTGCGCGTCTACAAGGACAACGTGCTGCTGCACGTCGCCTCGTTGCGCGACGGCACGCCGGTGGCCGGGGTGGATGTCACGGTGCAGGACGCTTCAGGCCACACCACGCTGAAGGCCACCACCGACGATGGTGGCAATGCGCTGATGGCCTACCGGGTACGCCCGAGCGACGTGCTGGTGGCGCGGCACGGCAAGGATGTGTCGGTGCTGCCGTTCAATCGCCCGGCACTGGACGTCTCCAACTTCGACATCACCGGACGCAAGCAGGCGCCGTTCGAGGTGTACGCGTGGTCAGGACGCGACCTGTACCGGCCGGGCGAGACACTGCATGCCTCGGCGCTGCTGCGTGACGCGGACGGCAAGCCGATGAAGGCGCAGCCGCTGTTCGTGCGCGTGCGCCAGCCCGACGGGCGTACCCTCGCCGACACCCGGCTGGAGCCGAAGGCGCTGAACTACTACGACCTCAGCGAGGCGATCCCGGCCGATGCCGCCACCGGGCTGTGGCAGCTGGAGTTCCGGCTCGATCCGGCCAGCAAGGATTCGGTGCAGGCGTTTCCGTTCCACGTGGAGGAATTCCTGCCCGAGCGCCTGAAGGTGGCGCTGGACAGCCCGCAGGCGCGCCTGGCCCCGAACCAGCCGCTGCAGCTGAAGGTGGCCTCGAGCTACCTGTACGGCGCGCCCGCCGCCGGCAACCGCTTCACCGCGAAGCTGCTGGTATCGCCGGAAGTGCACCCGGTGGCCAGCATGAAGGACACCTTCTTCGGCGATCCCACGGTGGACCTGCCGAAGTCCGCGGACGACGTGGTCGACACCAAGCTCGACGCCCAGGGCGCACTGGCCCAGGATGTGCCGCTTCCCGACGACGTGAAGCCGGTCGCGCCGCTGGCCGTGACGCTGTCAGGCAGCGTCTACGAGACCGGCGGCCGCGCCGTCACCCGCCTGCTCAAGCGCACCTACTGGCCGGCGGACCGCCTGGTCGGCGTGCGGCCGGAGTTCGATCCGAAGCAGGGTGCGGAGAGCGAGGCACCAGCCGGATTCGAGATCGTCCGCGTCAACGCCGAGGGGCAGCGCGTCGCCGGTCGCCATCTGAAGGTGCGACTGCAGCGCGAGCTGCGCGATTTCTACTGGCTGTACGAGCGCAACGGCGGCTGGAAGGCCGACGCCAACGCCAGCCTGCAGCTGGTCGACGAAAAAGACGTCGACGTCGGCGCCAGCGGCACCACCCGCGTCGAGTTCCCGGTGCAGTGGGGAAACTACCGCGTCGAGGTGTACGACCCGGAAACGAAGCTGACCACGGTGTTCCCGTTCTTCGCCGGCTACAGCTGGGACGACGAGAACCTCGGCAAGGAGGCGCGCCCGGACAAGGTGAAGCTGGCGCTGGACAAGGCGCGCTATCGTGCCGGCGACACCATGAAGGTCACCGTGACGCCACCGCACGACGGCCCCGGCGTATTGCTGGTCGAGTCGGATCACCTGCTGTACCTGAAGGACATCGACGCCAAGGCCGGATCGACCTTCTCGATCCCGGTCACCAAGGACTGGGAGCGCCACGACGTCTATGTGGTGGCGCTGGTGTTCCGTGGCGGCGAGGCCACCGAGCGCACCACCCCGGCACGCGCGATGGGCGTCGAATACGTGACGATGGACCGCAACGACCGGCGCATCCCGCTCACGCTCAAGGCGCCCGCGCTGATGCGTCCGGGCAACCCGCTGGACGTGACCGTGCAGGCCACAGGGCTGGCCGGCAAGGAGGGCTACGTGACCCTGTCGGCGGTCGACCAGGGCGTCATCAACATCACCGACTACCCGGTGCCCGACGCCTGGTCGTGGATGTTCGCCAAGCGCGCGCTGGCGACCGAGGCATACGACCTGTACGGCCGCCTGATCGAGGCGATGGATGGCGACACCGGCCGCCTGCGCTACGGCGGCGACATGAGCGGACCGGCGCTGCCCAAGGCCGCGCGCATCAATCCCAAGGTGAAGATCGTCGACCTGTTCGCCGGCCCGGTGGCGTTCGACGCGCAGGGACGTGCGCAGCTGCACGTGGACGTCCCCGATTTCAACGGCAGCCTGCGGCTGAGCGCGCTGGCCTTCACCGCCGACCGCTTCGGCAACGCCGATGGCGCGATCACCGTGCGGGCGCCGCTGGTGGTCGAGCCCAGCACGCCGCGAGTGATGGCGGCCGGGGACAAGGCGGTGGTCAGCCTGGACCTGAAGAACCTCTCGGGCAAGGACGGTACCGCCCGGATCAAGGTCACCACCACCGGGCCGGTGCGGCTCGATCACGGTGAGCAGAACGTGCCGCTGAAGGACGGCGCCGGTACCACGCTCACCCTGCCGGTGACCGCCTTGCCCGGCGCCGCCGTGGCCGGCGTCGACATCCACGCCCGGCTCAACGACTACCGGGTCGACCGCCACTTCGAGTTCGCCGTGCGCCCGGCCTGGCCGGAGGTGCTGCACACCCGGCCGATGGCGCTGGAGGGCGGCAAGGCAATCACGCTGGGTGGCGAGCAGCTGGCCGGCCTGATCCCTGCCACGGTGCACGCGCGGCTGACCCTGAGCACGCTGCCGCCGTTGCCGTACGGTTCGGCGCTGCGCAACATCCTCCGGTACCCGTATGGCTGTATCGAGCAGACCACCAGCAAGGGCTATGCGGCGCTGATCCTCGACGGGGACACCGCCGAGGCGCTGGGCCTGAAGCCGATGTCGCCGGACGTGCGGCAGGCGGCGGTGGAGGGCGCGCTGTCGCGCATCGCTTCGTTCCAGGCGGCCAACGGGCACTTCAGTTTCTGGGGCGGCAGCAGCCCGATCATGACCTTCACCACGCCGTACGTGGTGGACTTCATGCTGGACGCCCGCGACGCCGGCTTCGCGGTGCCGCAGGACGTGCTGCAGAAGGCGCTGCAGCGGCTCAGCGACGACCTGCTCGCCGGCGGTCACCCGTACTTCGGCTACGAGCACCACGACCACATGCGCATCGCCGACGAGGCCTATTCCGGCTTCGTGCTGGCCCGCGTCAACCGCGCGCCGCTGGGCACGCTGCGGGCGATCTTCGACAACGAGCGCAGCAAGCTGGTCGGTCCGCTGCCGCTGGTCCACTTCGGCATCGCGTTCAAGCTGATGGGCGACAACGAGCGCGCGCAGAAGGCGATCGCCGAGGCCTTCGCCTGGAACAAGGAGCGCCCGTGGTACGTCGGCGACTACGGCTCGGACCTGCGCGACCTCGCGCTGATGGTGGCGCTCACCCACACCTACGGATTGAACAAGCCGGAATACGACGCCAAGCTGATCGACTGGGCGCGCAACGTCGACAGCTACGTGCGCGGCCGCAGGCAGGAGGACCCGCTGTTCTTCTGGTCCTGGTCGTACCTGAGCACCCAGGAGCAGGTGGCGATCGCCCGCGTGGCCAAGGCCTTCGGTGCGGCCGGTTCGGCGCCTCTGGCCGCCTCGATCACCGTCGGTGGCAAGACCGAGCAGGCGCCGGAGGCGCGCGTGTGGACGCGCGACCTCGACGCCGCCCAACTGGCTTCGGGCGTGCGCCTACAGCCGACCAGCGATGCCACCGTGTTCGCCACGCTGGACACTGCCGGCATCTCCCGGGCACCGCCGGCTCCGGACGACACCCAGGTCGACGTGCGTCGCCGCTACTTCACCACCGACGGCAAGCCGTGGGATGGCGACACGCTGAAGGAGGGCGACACGCTGATCGTGGAGCTGACCATCGAGGCGCGCACCTTCATGCCCGACGCGATGGTTACCGACCTGCTGCCCGGCGGCCTGGAGGTGGAGAACCTCGACCTCAGCGGCACCCGGCAGTGGGCCGGGGTGGTGATCGACGGCATCGATCTGCAGCAGCACGACTCGGCGGCCCAGGTGCAGCATGAGGAGTACCGCGACGATCGCTACGACGCCGCGCTCAAGCTCGACCGTGGCGACGCAGCCCACGTGTTCTACCTCGTGCGCGCCGTGACCCCGGGCACCTACACCGTGCCGCCGCCTCAGGTGGAGGACATGTACCGCCCGGCGATCCGCGGCATCGGCAGGTCCGACCCGGCGCAGATCAAGGTGGTGGAGCCCTGATACCGACGCAAAACAAGCACGCCCTGCGCATGATCGACGCCGGATGGCGTGGCAGGCGCCATCGCGCACAGGGCGTACCGGTCACCATTCACGGGACGGAGTGCCGATGAAACACGACCCCGCAGCCACGTCGCGCCGCCACCTGCGGGTACGACGCTGGCTGCGTCGCATCGGCATCGCGGTCGGAGCACTCCTGCTCATGGCGGTGATCCTCGATCGCCTTTTCCCGCTGCCGCTGCCGAAGCCCGACGGCGGTAGCACGGTGGTGCTGGCGCGGGACGGCACGCCGTTGCGGGCGTTCGCCGACAGCGACGGCGTGTGGCGCTACCCGGTGACCGTGGACACGGTGTCGCCGCTGTATCTCACCGCATTGATGGGTTACGAGGACCGCTGGTTCTACCGGCACCCCGGCGTCAACCCGTATGCCCTGGCGCGTGGCCTGGTCGGCGGGCTGTTGCACGGGCACATCGTGTCCGGCGGCTCGACGCTGACCATGCAGGTGGCGCGGATCATCGAGCCGATCCCGCACACGTATGGCGGCAAGGTGATCCAGATCCTGCGCGCGCTGCAGCTCGAGGCGCACCTGAGCAAGCGGCAAATCCTCGAGCTGTACCTCAATCACGCGCCGTTCGGCGGGCCGATCCAGGGCGTGGAGGCCGCCTCCTGGGCCTATCTGGGCAAGCCGGCGGCGCAACTGTCTCGGGCCGAGGCGGCGCTGCTGGCGGTGCTGCCGCAGGCGCCCAGCCGGTTGCGGCCGGATCGCCATCCCGACGCGGCCCGTGCCGCTCGTGACAAGGTGCTGGCGCGCCTGCGCGACGAGGGCATCTGGACGACCGCCCAGGTGCGCGCGGCGCGGATCGAGCCGGTGGTGGCGCGTTCGCTGCGCGCACCGCTGTCGGCCGCCCTGCTGGCCGAGCGCCTGCATCGCGAAGATCCGCGGGCGCGGCGGATCACCACCACCATCGACGCCGAGCTGCAGCGCGCGGCGGAGGATCGCGTCAGCAATTACCTGGCACGCCTGCCGAGGCACACCACCGCCGCCGTGCTGGTGGTGGACAACGCCAGTCACGAGGCGCGGGTCTATCTCGGCACGAGCGACTTCGCCGATCCGGACCGCCACGGCTACGTCGACATGGTGCAGGCACCGCGCTCGCCCGGTTCCACGCTCAAGCCGTTCCTCTACGGGCTGGCGCTGGATGACGGTTTGATCACGTCGGAGAGCCTGCTGGTGGATGCTCCACAGGATTTCGATGGCTACCAGCCGGGCAATTTCGACGAGTCGTTTTCCGGTCCGGTCGGCGCGGCCGAGGCGCTGCAGCGCTCGCTCAACGTGCCGGCGGTGGACGTGCTCGACCGGGTCGGCCCGAACCGATTCGTGGCGCGGCTGGCGGCCGGCGGCGTGGACCTGGGCCTGCCGGCCGGCGCGAAGCCGAACCTGTCGATCATCCTGGGGGGCGCGGCGACCACGCTGGAGAACCTGGTCGGTGCCTACTCGGCGTTCGCCGACGGCGGCATCGCGGCCGCGCCGAGGTATACCCCGCAGCAGCCACTGCAGCCCCGGCGCATGCTCTCGCCGGGGGCGGCGTGGATCATCCGTGACATCCTCGCGCACAACCCGGCGGACGTGGAGGGTGCCCCGCTCGCCGGCGCGGTGAACCGTCATGCCGCGGTCGCGTGGAAGACCGGCACCAGCTACGGCTACCGCGACGCGTGGGCGATCGGCGTCACCGACCAGTTCACCTTCGGCGTGTGGATCGGCCGGCCGGACGGCACCCCGTCGCCCGGCCAGTACGGCGCGGTGACCGCCCTGCCGCTGCTGTTCCGGATCGCCGACATGCTGCCCACGCGGGGCGCGGCCGTGCGTTTCGCCCAGCCGGCCAGCGTGCGCTCGCAGACGATCTGCTGGCCGCTGGGCGGCAGCGAGGCCGACACCGATCCGGCGCTGTGCCGGCAGCGACGCACCGGCTGGGTACTCGACGGCGCGGTGCCGCCGACCTTCGCCGAGCGGGGGCTGGGCGCCTGGTCAGCCGGCCTGCTGACGCTGCGCGTGGACGGCAAGGGGCGTCGCCTCAGCGCGACGTGCAGCGGTCCGGGCGAGCACACGGTGCGCATCGCGCGCTGGCCGGCACTCGCCACGCCCTGGCTCGACGCCGACGACCGCACGGCCTCGGCGCTGCCGCCGCTGGCGCCGGGCTGTCCGCCGGATTCACTGGACGATGCCGATCCGATCCGCATCGCCGGCCTCGCCGACGGCACGCGCCTTCGCCGTGCACCGAACAGCCGCCGGCCGCTGCAGGTGACCCTGCGTGCGCTGGGCGCCAGCGGCCGCGTGCAGTGGCTGCTCGATGGCCGCCTGCAGGGCACGACGCAGGATGCGCACAGCGTGCTGCTGGCGCTGCAGCAGCCGGGCCCGCACGTCATCACCGCGCTCGGTGCGCGCGGGGCCTGGAGCTCGCTGCGGGTCGATGTCGTCGCCCCCTGAGCCGCGCGCATGACCCGGCGCGGCCTTACGATGGGGCCTTTCCACGCAGGGGCGGTCCATGTTCGATGAGTACGCAAGGCACGACGCCACCGCGCTGGCCGCGCTGATCGCGCGCCGCGAGGTCTCCGCCGCCGAGGTGCTGGAAGCCGCGCTTGCGCGGGCCGCCGCGGTGAACCCGCTACTGGCGGCGATCTGCCTGCCGATGGAGGAGATCGCCCGCGCGCGGGCGGCCGGTCCGCTGTCCGGTCCGTTCGCCGGCGTGCCGTTCCTGCTCAAGGACATGGCGCAGGACTATGCCGGCGTGCCCAGCCCGTCCGGCAGCCGGGCGCTGCGTCACTGGGTGCCGGATCACCACAGCGAGATCGTGCGGCGTTTCCTGGACGCGGGCCTGGTGGTGTTCGGCAAGACCGCGTCGCCGGAGTTCGCGCTGAAGGCGGAAACCGCGCCGCGCGTGTGGCCGCAGCCCACGCGCAATCCCTGGGACCCCGCGCGTACGCCGGGCGGTTCGTCGGGTGGTGCGGCCGCCGCGGTGGCCGCCGGCATCGTGCCGATGGCGGGCGCCTCCGACGGCGGTGGCTCGATCCGGATTCCCGCCGCCTACTGCGGCTTGTTCGGACTGCGCCCCTCGCGCGGACGCGTGCCCAACGGACCGGACGAGGCCGAGCACTGGGAGGGTGCCTCCAGCCAGCATGTGATCAGTCGCAGCGTGCGTGATTCCGCGCGCATGCTTGATGCGATCGCCGGTCCCGAACACGGCGCGCCCTTCGCCATTGCGCCGCCGGCCGGATCCTGGTCCGGGGCGATCGCGCGCCCGCCGCGGCGCCTGCGCATCGGGTTCAGCACGCGCTCGCCGCTGGGTACGGCGATGCATCCGCAGTGCGTCGAGGCGACGCGCCGCGCGGCGGCGGTGCTGGCCGATCTCGGCCATCACGTCGAGGAAGCCGCCCCCGCGATCGACGGCGGCGAGCTGGCACGCTGCTACGTCACCATGTATTTCGGCCACACCGCCGCCGCGATGGCGCAGGCGCGTGAACTCACCGGTGCCGGTGAGGGAGAGTTCGAACTGGAGACGCGCATCCTCGGATTGCTCGGACGCGCGCTGAGTGCCCGCGAGTACGTGCGCCGCCACGCGCGCTGGAACACCTTCAACCACGCGCTTGCCGACTTCCACCGACGGTATGACCTCTACCTGACCCCGACCACCGCACAGCCACCGAACCGGATCGGCGAGCTGGACACGCCGCCGGCGCAGCGTCGCCTTGCGCAGGCAGTGCTGGCGCTGCGTGCCGGGCGGTTGCTGATGCTGACCGGGATGGTCGATGAGCTGGTGGAGGCCAGCCTCTCCCGCGTGCCGTTCACCCAGCTGTCCAATCTCACCGGCACGCCGAGCATGTCCGTACCGCTGCACCGGGCGGCCGTCGAGGACGGTGGGCCGGTGGTGCCTTTCGGCGTGCAGTTCGTTGCGCCGTTCGGCGACGAGGCGACGCTGCTGCAGCTCGCCGCGCAGCTGGAGCAGGCGGTGCCGTGGCACGAGTACCGGCCCACACTGGGGTGAGGGATCAGTCCGGCACGGTCTCGCCGCGGTGTCCCGCGGCCCGCTCCACGTCCCGGACGAATTGGCGCTGGTACAGGATCGCGCCGGCATGCGGCCTTCCGGATGCCGCCGGCATGGCCACCAGGAACCACGCATCGGTGGACCAGCTGACCGCATTCGCCGGCGTGCGCGGCGGGCGGTGGCGCAGGTCGTCCGGCGTGCCGTAGCGTGCCGACAGTGCGCGGACCATCGTCCCCATGCCGGCGGCGGGCAGGCCGTAGGCCTGCACGATCACCGTGCGCCGGTGCGCGAAACTGGCATAAACCGCCGCCTCGCCGGCCCCGGCGAATGCCTGGCCGCCGATGACACACTGCTCGGTGATGTCCTGCGTATCGACCGGCTTGCATCGGGCGCCGGCAAATCGCTCACGCACCGAATCGAGCGTGTCGCCGAGGCGGATGCCCGCGACGTCGGGCGTGGCGCGTGCCGGGTGCGGCGACAACGGATCGGCCGGCCACCCGCTGGGTTGGCAGGCTGCCAGCACCAGCGTGACCAGCAGGGCCAGCGTGCGTGCGCGCAGGGGGACTGGCTGGGGCTCGCAAGACATGTCGACAGTGTAATCAGCTGCGAGGTCACGCTGTTCCGCGCGATTTGCCGCACGAACGGACGTAAGCTGGCGGCGTCCTCCGGAGAGTGTCCGATGACCGCCACGCCCTGCCTGATCGGCCGCAGCAGTTCCCATTTCACCCGGGTGGTTCGCGTGATCGCCGCCGAGCTCGGGGTGCCGTACGCCTTCCGGCCGGTGTTCGACCTCGCCTCGTGCGATCCGGCCGACTACGGCGGCAATCCGGCGATGAAGCTGCCGGTGCTGCATCTGGGCGCGGAAGCGGTGTTCGGTGCGGAAAACATCTGCCGGACTCTCGCCGAGCGCCATTCAGGGACCGGGCGCATCCTGTGGACCGAGCAGCTTCCCGGCCCGGCGGCGCGCAACGTCCAGGAAATGGTCTGGCATGCGATGGCAGCGCAGGTGCAGATGGTGTTCGGCACCCAGGCCGCCCACCTGCCGGCCGACAACCTGTATTTCGCCAAGGCGGCGCGCGGGCTCGCGCAGGTGCTGGCCTGGCTGGATGCCCGTCTGGACGACGTGCTCGTCGCGCTGCCGCCGCGCACGACGAGCCTGATGGAAGTCTCGCTGTTCTGCCTGCTCGAGCATCTGGATTTCCGCCCCAGCGTGGGCTGGGAGGACCACCGGCGCCTGCAGGCATTCGCAGCGGGCTTCGCGCAGCGGCCGTCTGCCCGCGCCACCGCCTACCGGCTGGACCGCCCGGACGGCCCCGAAAGCGGCCTGCAAGCTCCCGGCGCCTAGGCTTCGCGCGGCGACGGCGGGTGGTGACGGAGATGGGAGGCGTGGTGGATCGCGTGGAGCATGACGGAGAAGCAGGGCGCGTCCGCGCGGTGTTCTGGCGGCTTGCGGCCCTGTTGCTGCTGCTGCTGTATCCGATCCTGCGCGCCGACCGCCCGTACAACGACGACCTGAAGCGCGCGCTGCTCGGCAGGGCCAGCTGGGATTCGAATGGTCGCCCGCTGACCACGCTGCTGATGCGCGCGCTGCAGGCCTATGACCACACCATGGTCGACATCGCGCCGTTGTCGCAGGTCGGCGCGGTGCTGCTGCTGGCGTGGATCGGCGCACGCCTCGCGGTCCGCCATGCCCGGGCCACGCCGTGGCTGGCTGCCCTGCTGGTGTTTCCGCTGGGAGCCCAGCCGTTTTTCCTGGAGAACCTCTCGTTCCGCTTCGACGCGCTGAGCATGGCGCTGGCCGTGGTGCTGGCGGCCTGGCCGCTGCTGATGCCGGACGGTCGCAAGCCCTGGCAGCGCGGCGTGCTGTGCCTGTTCGCCTCGCTGTGCCTCTACCAGCCGGCGACCAACGTGTTCCTGGTGTTCGCGCTGCTGGAGGTCTGGCAAAAACAGGCAGACGGAACGGCGCCGGCCGCATGGCTGCGCAGCCTCGGACGACGGGCGTTGCAGTGGCTGCTGGCGATGGGCATCTACGAGCTGGTGGTGGGCATGCACATCAGCGGCTGGGTGAAGCGCCAGGCCGCGCCGATCCGGGGGCTGCACGAGCTGCCCCTGCTGGGACGGAACTTCGTCCGCTTCTACAGCTACGTCGGTGACGCGTTCAACGGTCACTGGTGGAGCGTGTTCGCTCCGGTACTGCTGATGCTCGCACTCGCGCCGGTGGCGATCGGCTTGCGCCACGCGCGCGGGCGCACCCCGCTGACCGCCGCGCTGCTCGGGTTGTGTGCACTGGGCATGCCGCTGGCGACACTGGTGGCGGCGCTGGGTCCGATGCTGGTGCTGCGCGAGCCGGAGATCCGGTCGCGCGTGCTGATCGGCGTGGGCGCCCTGCTGGTGGCCGGCCTGCTTGCCGCGCACGCGTGGCTGTCGCGCTGGCGATCGGGAGCCCGTGTCAGCGCTGCCCTGGCCGGCGTGCTGGCGACCTCGATGCTGGTCATCGCCAGCGCCTACGGTAACGCGATGGCGGCGCAGCAGCGGATGGAGCGCCACGTCGCGGCGCGCCTGGCTGATGACCTGGCCGCGCTGTCGGCGGGTCACCCGATCACCGCGCTGCAGGTTTCCGGTTCGGTCGGATTCGCGCCGCTGGCCGACCACGCGGCGGTGGAATTCCCGCTGCTGCGCAGCCTGGTGCCGGTTTACCTCACCGAGGCCGACCTGTTTGCCACCAGCGGTTTCCTGATGGGCTACCTGCCGGCGTGGGTGGATGCGCGACGGCCCGCCAGCATCGGTCTGCCGCCTGGCCAGTCCGCCGCCATGGTTGCCTGCGCGGGCGCACCGTGGCGGCAGGCCGCCGGCTACCGGCTGTGCCTGGACGGCGGGACGGCACGGGTGGATTTCCTGCCGGCCGCGCTGCCGTCGCCGCAGCAGCGGCGCTGAGCGTCAGCGCATGCGCGTCATGCACTCGCGGTAGCGGCTGTCCACGCGCTGGGCGAACCAGGCGGTGGTCAGCCTGCGGGTGATCTTGGGGCTCTCCAGGCGGATCCTCGGCAGCATCGCGCGCGGCAGGGGGTGGCCGTTGAGGCGATCGGCCAGGGCGAATACGCGGGTATAGGTGTCGGTGGTGGCGAAGTCGGCCTGCTCGCCCCGGGACAGCGCCCGATGGATTTCGCCCGTTCCCAGATCGAGCCGGCGGGCGAGGGTGCGCACCGCCTGCTCGGTCTTGCCGACTTCGCCCCAGCGGCCGTAATCCACCAGGTCGCCATCGAGGTCCAGCGGAATGCCCGTGGCGCGCGTGACGGCGTTCTGGAACGCCGCGTTGCGGCTGGCGTAAAAGCCCGCGTTGTAGTCGGCGAAGCGGTAGATCGGCGAGGGGTAGTCGGCCGGGTAGCCCAGCAGGTGGGCGATGCCGAAGTACAGGCCGCCGCGCCGGGTGAACACCGCGTGGCGGATCGAACCGTCGATGGGATACGGGTAGGCGTGATCCTTCGCGTACTGCTCGGCAAAGGCCACGCTGACCTGCATCGGACCACCGGTATGGATCGGATTGGCCTCGCCGAACAGCTGCCTGCCCAGCGGCACCATGCCGATGAAATCCTCGTACACCCGGCTCAATTCGCGCTCGCTGTGCACTGCGGCGATGCGGTCGGCGTAGCTGCGTCCGTCCGGTCCGTGCAGGGCCAGCGCAGCCCGCACCAGCAGCTGCGGGACGTGATGCTCCGTCGCCCGGCGGTCGATCTCGGCCCGGGCGATCCGGCCCAGCCCGGGCACGGTCGGGTCGGACTGGAAGTTCGATTCCTGCCCGGCCACGGCAATGACCGCGCAGAGGTTGCTCCGCGCCGGCGCGATCCCCTGCGCGGCGAGCGCGGCGGTGATGTCGCGCGCCCAGCCGGCACGGTCATCGGTGCTGCCGGGCAGCACGCGGGCGATCCGCGCCTGCACCCGCGCCGGGTCGTAGCCCGGCGATTCGGCCTTCGGCGTGGCGCAGCCAGCGGCCAGTGCGACCATGGCCAGCGCGGCCGCGCGCAGCGGGCGCAGGCGAAGCAGGCCATGGGGCAGAGCGATCGACGGGCGGATGCTGGTCACGGAGCGGGTTGGCCGGAAAGGTGCGCAGTTTCCGCCAGCGCGGCTGTCGGCCGGTTGAACCTCATCCCAGGCCGTCGATACGGGCGCTGTCCAGTTCGTGGCCGGCTCCCCGGGGTTCCGGGCCCTGCAGGCGCACGCGCAGCGCCAGGTCGGTCTGCGAATCGGCGTGCTCGATCGCTTCGCCGTAGCTGATCCGGCCGGCGGCATAGAGCCGGTAGAGCGACTCGTCGAAGGTCAGCATGCCGCTCTCCAGTCCCTGCTTCATCGCTTCCTTGAGCGTGTGGATCTCGCCCTTCTCGATCAGGTCCGAGACATAGGGCGTCGAAAGCAGGATCTCCGCCGCCGGCAGGCGCTTGCCGTCCACGCCGCGCAGCAGCCGCTGCGACACCACCGCCTTGAGGTTGAGCGAGAGGTCGATGCGCAGCTGGTGGTGGGCCGAGTCGGGGAAGAAATTGATGATCCGGTCCAGCGTCTGGTTGGCGTTGTTGGCGTGCAGGGTGGACAGGCACAGATGCCCGGTCTCGGCATACGCGATGGCCGCCTGCATCGTTTCCCGGTCGCGGATCTCGCCGATCATGATCACGTCCGGCGCCTGGCGCATGGCGTTCTTCAGCGCGCTGGCGTAGCTCATCGTGTCCAGCCCCACCTCGCGCTGGTCCACCATCGACTGCTTGTGGCTGTGCAGGTACTCGATCGGCTCCTCGACCGTGAGCATGTGGCCGGTGCGATGGTTGTTGCGGTGGTCGATCATCGCGGCCAGCGTGGTGGACTTGCCCGAGCCGGTGGCGCCGACCACCAGGATCAGGCCGCGCGGGATCATCACCAGCTCGCTCAGTATCGGGGGCAGGTTGAGCGCCTCGATCGAGGGAATCTGCCCGGTGATGTATCGCACCGCGAGGGCGATGTGGCCGCGCTGGCGGTAGACGTTGACGCGGAAGCGCCCCGTGTCGGTGAGCCCCACGGCGAGGTTCATCTCCATGGTGGCCTCGAACTCGCGCTGCTGGCGGTCATTCATCACCGAATAGGCGAGGTCGCGCACGTTCTCCGGGGTGAGCGGTGCACCGTCGAGGTGATGCGTCGTGCCGTCGATCTTGATGTGCGGCGTGGCGCCGACGGAAAAGAACAGGTCCGACGCCGAGCGTTCGGCCATCAGGTGCAGGTAGCGCGTCAGTTCGATCGCCATGGTCCGCCTCGACTGGGGAAGTGGGCATCCTAGCGCGGGCATGCGCCGGATGGTCGGCCATCCGGCGCATGCCCGCGGTCGCGCTTCGCGGACCGTCCGCCGCGGGCGCCGCCGCGTCTGGCAGAATCGGACGTCCATCCGTCCATTCGAGCACGCCGCATGTCCCGTCACCCCACCGCGCCCGCCGGCTCCCCCCGTCGCGTCCTGCTCGCCAGCCTGGTGGGCACCACCATCGAGTTCTTCGATTTCTACATCTACGCCACGGCGGCGGTGCTGGTGTTTCCCGGGCTGTTCTTTCCTTCCGCCGATGCCACCTCCGCCACGCTGCAGTCGCTGGCCACGTTCGCGCTGGCCTTCTTCGCCCGGCCGGTGGGATCGGCCCTGTTTGGCCACTTCGGCGACCGGGTCGGGCGCAAGGCCACGCTGGTGGCCGCCCTGTTGACGATGGGACTGTCCACGGTCGCCATCGGTGTGCTGCCGACCTATGCAGCCATCGGCGTCGCCGCTCCGGCACTGCTCGCCTTGTGTCGCTTCGGTCAGGGGTTGGGACTGGGCGGCGAGTGGGGCGGGGCGGTGCTGCTGGCGGTGGAGCATGCGCCGCCCGGACGGCGGGCCTGGTTCGGCATGTTTCCCCAGCTTGGCGCGCCGATCGGGTTCTTCCTGTCGACCGGCCTGTTCCTGTGGCTGACCCGCGCGATCGGCGAGCAGGCCTTTTTCGCCTGGGGCTGGCGCGTGCCGTTCGTGGCCAGCGCGGCCTTGGTGGTGGTGGGCCTGTGGATGCGCCTGCGGCTGACCGAGACACCTGCCTTCGCACGCGCCATGGCGCAACGCGCACCGGTGCGGCTGCCCATGCTGGAGGTGGTATCGCGCCACCCGCGCGCCCTGTTCGCCGGCACGTTCGCCGCGCTGGCCACGTTCGTGCTGTTCTACCTGATGACGGTGTTCAGCCTGAGCTGGGCGACCACCCGGCTGGGCTACTCGCGCGAGGGTTTCCTCGGCCTGCAGATGCTGGGCGTGCTGTGCTTCGCCCTGACCATCCCGCTCTCCGCGGCATGGGCCGATCGCGTCGGTGCGCGGCGGGTGATGGTGGTGGCGACGGTGCTGATCCTGCTGTTCGGGCTGGCGATGCCGTGGCTGTTCACCGCGCGCAGTACCGCTCACGTGCTGGCGTTCCTGGCGCTGGGCCTGGCGGTGATGGGCCTGACCTACGGCCCGCTCGGCACGGTGCTGGCCCACCTGTTCCCGGTAGCGGTGCGGTACACCGGCGCCTCGCTGGCATTCAACCTTGCGGGGATCTTCGGCGCCTCGCTCGCGCCGTACTTCGCCACCTGGCTGGCGGTGCACCACGGGCTCGCGGCGGTGGGCATCTACCTGGCGGTGGCCGCGGCGATCACCCTGCTGGCGCTCGCCGTGGTGCCGCGCGAGCCGCCTGAAGCCCACGTGTGACGCGTCGCGGCACAAACGTCGCTCGTGCGGCCATCGGGGTCGCCTGCGGCCGGGATGGGGAGGCGGTGCGCGGCTCCGCGCGGCGGGCGATGCGGCGCGCGCCCTGTGGCCTCGGGCGGCACGGATCGTGCATTCGATTGCGGACCGCCAATCCGGGCGGCGCCGCGACCATGGTCTTGCCGTGCTGAACCTCTCCGTATTTCCCGATCTGCTGGCGATAGGCGGCCTCGTGCTGGTGTTCGCCTCGCTGCTGCGGCGAACGCGGCAGACCCGGCTGCGCTACTGGCTGGTCGGCTGGGTGATGATCCTGGTACACATCGTGGCCCAGCTGCTCTACTTCAACCTGCCGGCGCTGGACCGCGTCGGCGAGGCGGTCTCGCTGTCCATGCTGCTGCTGACCAGCGTGGCCTTCATCTGGGCCGGGCACGACCGTCGTTCGGGCTGGGTCCACGGGTTCGGCTGGACCGTGCTTGCCGCGCTGCCGGACGTGGCGTTCGTGGTGCTGTTCGCCTGGGGCGTGCAGGATCGCGTGCCGTTCCTGGCGCTGACCGGCCTGGCAGCCTGTACCGCAATGAGCCTGTTCCGATCCGACCGGCGCGGCGCACGCCCGCGCGAGCGATGGATGGTCGGTGCTGCCGTGCTGCTGGCCTACGTGGGGCAGGCGACGCTGGTCGCGCGCGCCGCGCTGGAACCGGCGCTGATCTGGATGCTGTGCTGGCACTACGCGCTGGTTGCGTACTTTTTCTGGCGTGGCGCCGACCGCGCCACGCTCGGCGTGTCGTTCACCACCGCGAGCTTCGTCGCGTGGGCGCTGGTGTTTCCGGTGGCTGACGCGCTCGAGCGCTGGTTGCCGGGACTTGGCATCCAGGCCGAGGCCTGGAATCTGCCCAAGTTCATGGTCGCCACCGGCATGATCTTTACCGTGCTGGAGGAGCAACTGGGCGCGGCCAAGCACGCCGCGCTGCACGATCCGCTCACCGGCCTGCCCAACCGCCGCCTGTTCACCCAGCGGCTGGATGCGGCGCTGGCCCGGGCTCGGCAGGAGCAGGGCGGCGTGGCGCTGCTGGTGATCGACATGGATGACTTCAAGCGCGTCAACGACACCCGCGGGCACGCGGCCGGCGACGCCGTGCTGGCCGCGGCCGCCGGCCGGCTGCAGTCGCGCCTGCGCGTCACCGACACGCTCGCCCGCCTGGGCGGGGACGAGTTCGCCGCGATCCTGCCCGATCCGGGGGATGCCGCCGCCGTGGCGGGGCAGATCGACCGCCTGGTCCGCGCGCTGGATGGCGGATTCGAGATCGATGGCGAGCGGGTGGTCGTGCAGGCCAGCATCGGGGCAGCGTTCTTCCCGTGGGACGGCGCCGACGAAGCCGGCCTGCTCGCGGCGGCCGATCGTGCCATGTACGCGCGCAAGTTCGACACCCGCGAGCAGCCCACCGGCTGAGGGCCGGGCTTGTCCCGGCGTGCCGGTGTCGCCATCTTCTCCAACGTGGGGAGGCATGCAGCGCATCCGTCCCCGTCACGTGGAGACGAGCCATGGCGACCGGATGGGCCGGCGACGGCGCGGTACAGGACCAGATCGACGCCACCGTGCAGGACGCGGTGGCGCGGGCGCGGCGGCAATTGCGCCAGGGGCCCGGCCTGACCCATTGCGAAGCGTGCGATGCGCCGATACCCGAGGCCCGCCGGGAGGCGGTGCCCGGCGTGCGGTTGTGCGTGCACTGCCAGTCCGGCCTTGATCGCGGCGAGCGGGCGGCGGGCCTGTACAACCGGCGCGGCAGCAAGGACAGCCAGCTGCGCTGATCGGATGTCGGTCTGCGGCGAGGCCCCGGCGATTTCGGGGACACGTTTACGACAGGGTCTGTAAACGTTTACATTGCCGCCTCAGCCATCCGGGCCGGTGCGTCCGGACCCGTCGCCCGTGGAGATTCGATGAAGCCCCCGTACCGCTCCGGCCTGCGCCCCCGTTCGCTGCTCCTGAGTTCCGCCATCGCGCTTGCCGTCGCCGGCGTGGCCGCGGCCTCGCCGGCAACGCAGCCGGTGCCGCCCTCCAACGCCCAGCTCGCCTCGCCGCGCATCGAGCGCAAGGTGGATGCCCTGCTGGCGAAGATGACGCTGGCCGAGAAGATCGGCCAGCTGGTGCAGTACAACGACCAGGGCTCGTCCGCGCCCACCGCCGCCGACAGCGACTCGGCGATCGCGCTGAACCCGGAGACGCGCGACCACGTCGACGCGATGGCGCTGGCCCGCAAGGGCGAGCTGGGCTCCATGCTCAACGTGATCGGCGCGGCCAAGACCCGACGGTTCCAGGAGGCGGCGATGCACAGTCGCCTGGGGATTCCGATCCTGTTCGGCGCGGACGTGATCCACGGCTACCGCACGATCTATCCGGTTCCGCTGGGCCTGTCCGCGTCGTGGGATCCGCAACTGGTCGAGGATGTGTCGCACATGGCGGCGGTGGAGGCGACTACCGCCGGGGTGAAATGGTTCTACTCGCCGATGGTCGACATCTCGCGCGACGCCCGCTGGGGTCGATCCACCGAGGGTGCGGGCGAGGACGCCTACCTCGGCTCGGTGATGGCGCGCGCCTACATCCGCGGTTATCAGGGCACCGATCTCTCGGCGCCGGAGAGCGTGGCCGCCTCGGTCAAGCACTTCGCCGCCTACGGCGCCGCGGAGGCCGGCCGCGAGTACAACACCACCGACATGTCCGACATCCGCCTGCGCCAGGACTACCTGCCGCCTTACAAGGCGGCGGTGGAGGCGGGCGCGGCCACGATCATGAGCTCGTTCAACGCGCTCAACGGCGTACCGGCCACGGCCAACCCGTACCTGATGACCGACATCCTGCGCAGGGAATGGGGCTTCGACGGCTTCGTGGTCAGCGACTACACCGCGGTGATGGAGCTGACCCACCACGGCATCGCGCTGGACGCGGCCACCGCCACCGAGAAGGCGCTGAAGGCCGGGGTGGAGGTGGACATGATGAGCCACTTCTACGACACCCAGATCCCGACGCTGCTGAAGGAAGGTCGCCTTTCGATGGCGACCGTGGACGAGGCCGTGCGCCGCGTGCTGCGGGTGAAGTTCGCGCTGGGCCTGTTCGACCATCCCTACGCCCGCGGCACCGAGGTCACCCGCGCGGTGGACGCCCACCGGCCGCTGGTGCGCCGGGCGGCGGAGGAATCCTTCGTCCTGCTGAAGAACGGTGGCCACGGCGTCGCGCCGGTGTTGCCGTTGTCCTCCGGCGTGAAGAAGCTCGCCCTGATCGGACCGCTGGCCGACAACGCGGCCGAGATGCAGGGCGCCTGGGGCGGCGCGCAGCACCAGCCGGACGTGGTGACCCTGCGCAACGGCCTGGCGGCGCGGATGAAGCAGCGCGGCGGCGAACTGCTGTACGCCCAGGGCACCGACATCCTGACCGATTCGGAGGCCGGCTTCGCCGCGGCGAAGCAGGCGGCCGAGCAGGCCGACGTGGTGGTGATGGCGCTGGGCGAGTCCTCCAGCATGAGCGGTGAGGCTGGTTCGCGCGCGCATCTCGGCCTGCCGGGCAACCAGCAGAAGCTGCTCGAGGCCGTCGTCGCGACGGGCAAGCCGGTGGTGTTGCTGGTGTTCTCCGGTCGACCGCTGGTGCTCGACTGGGCCGACCGGCACGTGCCGGCTATCATGGAGACCTGGTTCCCCGGCACCGAGGCCGGCAATGCAGTGGCCAACGTGCTGTTCGGCGAAGTCGCCCCCAGCGGCAAGCTGACCATGAGCTTCCCGCGCGCGGTGGGTCAGGAGCCGCTGTACTACAACCAGTTCCCGACCGGCCGCCCGGCCGGCGACGCCGACCTGAGCAAGCCGCCGGAGGGCGCCACGCGCTTCATCTCGCGCTACATCGACGTCCCCAACAGCGCGCTGTATCCGTTCGGCTGGGGCCTGAGCTACACCACGTTCGCCTACTCGGGCGTGCACGTGTCGCGCCTGCGCGTGCCGCTGTCCGAAGCGAACCGCGCGGACGCAAAGAACCTGGTGACCGTGACCGCCACGGTGAAGAACACCGGCCAGCGCGCCGGCACCGAGGTGGTGCAGCTTTACGTGCGCAATCTCGGTGCCAGCGTGGAGCAGCCGGTGCGCAGCCTGCAGGGCTTCGAGCGGGTGTCGCTCAAGCCGGGCGAGTCGAAGCAGGTGACCTTCCACCTCGGCTTCCCCGAGCTGAGCTTCTGGAACGTGAAGAGCCGGCAGGTGGTCGAGCCCACCCACTACACGGTGTGGGTGGGCGGCAGCTCGCTGGCCGACCAGCAGGCCGACTTCGACATCGTGCGCTGAGGCCTGGCCCGCGCGGCGGCGTGTGTTGCCGCGCGCCCGGCCCATCCTTCGGCACTTCAGCGGGCCTCCGCCCCGGCGATAGCGTGGCGACCACGTTCACGGGGGAGGAGGTCGATGGTGCGCAAGCTCGGATGGATCGCCGCCTGCCTGCTCCTGCCGGCGTCGGCCGGCGTGCTGCACGCGCGCGATGACGTGCCGCGCCCGGCCGAGGTGGTGGTGCTGTCCACCCTGCACCGGATGCATGCGGAGGTGTCCGGCTACGCGTTCGAGCGGCTGGGCGAGGTCATCCGGCAGCTGCATCCGGACGTGCTCTGCCTGGAAGTGCGCGCGGACCGCCTGGCGGCCCGCGCACCCGAGGCCACAAAGCAGGAATACCCGAAGGTCATCTATCCGCTGCTCGCCCGCCGCCACATCGTCGCGCTGGCGCTGGAGCCGTCCGAGCCGGAATACGGCGCGATCGTCCGCCCTTACGCCCGGGCGCAGGCAGCGTTCCAGGCGTCCGGCAGCGCGGCGGTCGCGGCGCTGGAGGCCTATTCCGACGCCACCTATGCCGCGCTGAAGACCCACTGGCGCGATGCCGCGACGGTGAACGGCGCCACCACCGACACCATGCTGCGCGCCAAGCATGCGTTCCAGCAGGCGGCGATCGGCGATGCCGAGCGCGAGGGCTGGGAGCGCTGGAACCGGCACTTCCTCGGGGTGATCGAGCAGGCCGCCGCCGCGCATCCGGGGCAGCGCATCGTGGTGACCGTCGGCGTTGAACACGCCTACTGGCTGCGCGAGCACCTCGCCGGCGCGCCCAGCATCCGCCTGCGCGACACCGCCGCACTGCTCGCGCCTGCGCTCATGCGCCCGGATTGAGGTGCCACAGCGAGGCGTTCAGCACGGTCGCGAAACCGACCCAGGCGAGGTACGGCACCATCAGCCAGCCGGCGGCCCGGTCGCGGCGGAAAAAGGCGACGGTGGTGGCCGCGATCAGCACCAGCAGGGCCACGATGTCCACCAGGGCCCACCCCAGCAGGTGGCGTCCGAAGAACAGCCACGACCACGCGGCGTTCAGCACCAGCTGCCCGAACCACAGCCCGGTCGCCGCATCGATGCCGCGAGGGCGCCAGGCACGCCAGGCGGCGATCCCCATCAGCAGGTAGAGCACGCTCCACACCGGCCCGAACACGCTGTTGGGCGGGTTGAACGAAGGCTTGGCCAGCGCCGCGTACCAGTCGCCGGGGAGAAACCGGCTGCCCACGAAGCCGGCAACGAAGGCCAGCAGCACGAAACCCACCAAGGCCATCCACGATCGCATCGGTCGCTCCCTCGCACGAAAGCCCACGAGGCTAGCGGCGGGACGGGATGGCCACAAGCACGGGCCGCCGCGCGTTCGACCAACGCCGTGTCGACACCGGTTCGGCACCTCGCTGGCGTGACCGGACATGCACCGTCCGCCCGCCGCCGAATGACTCCTTCCTCGCAACAATCCGCACCCGGGCGCGGGTTCTGCGCGCTGCTGCCCGGCGCCACGCTCCTGATCGGATCGCGTTTCATCGCCGGCAAGATCCTGCTGTCGCAGGGCGTGCCGCCGATCCTGCGGGTGGGCCGGCGGTTCCCGGTGGCGGCCCTGGCGCCGCGGTCGCGCGGGTCGGCGTTCGTGATGAAGGCCGCTTCTAGAGCAGGTTCTCCACCGGCAGCAGCTTGATCAGGCCGACCTCGACCTTGCGCGCGGCGGTCGCGTCCGGTTCGCTGGTGAGGGTCGCCATGTGGCCGTCGTCCATGCCGCGCCACACCAGCGATGCGTCCTGCGGCGGCTCGGACGGATCGAGCAGCACGCGCCAGGCGCGGGTCGGCGCGGTGGCCGAATCGAAGAACCGTTCCACCGCCTTCGCCAGCGGTGCGTTGTCGACGATGATGCCCATCTCGGTGTTGAGCAACCTGGAGCGCTCGTCCATGTTCATCGAGCCGATGAAGGTCTCGCGGGAGTCCACCACGATGGCCTTGGCGTGAAGGCTCACGCCGGACGACTTGCCGGCGTCCGTGGCCGGCTGCTTCTCGCCGGGCTGCGGACGCAGCTCGTAGAGCTCCACGCCGCCGCGCAGCAGCGGCTCGCGGTAGCGCGAATAACCGGCGTGCACGGCCGGCTCGTCGGTGGACGCCAGCGAGTTGGTCAGCACCTGCACGCGCACGCCACGCGCGGCGATCCCGGTGAGGAATCGCGTGCCGTCGTCACCGGGGATGAAGTAGGGCGAGATCAGCCGGATGTCGTGCCGGGCGCCGTCCATCAGCGCGCGGATGTCGGGCCCGATGCGCAGCTCGGGGTCGTCGGCGTGGATCTTCGCCGGCTGGTCGGCCACCAGCACGGCATGTCCCCAGAACCATTTGCCGGGGCGGTCGCCGGACGGTCCGTGGGGAAGCTGGTCGAGCGTGGCCTGGGCGTAATCGCTCTGCGCGAACCGGCGTGCGTGCTCGTCCAGCTCGCGGCGCAGCTTCGCCAGTTCCGCCGGGCCGGCATGCTTGCCGTCGTAGGCCTTCAGCGGATAGCTGGCGTCGCAGTTCCAGTAGGCGTCGAAGGCCTGCGACGCCTGCCGCACCACCGGGCCGATGGCGATCAGGTCGAGATCGCGGAAATGCGTGGTGTCGCCGGCATCGAAATAGTCGTCGCCGATATTGCGCCCGCCGATCACCGCCACGGTGTTGTCCATGATGAACGACTTGTTGTGCATGCGATGGTTGAGCCGGCTGCCGTCGAGCACGAACTGCGCGGCCTCGGCCAGCCCGGAGTGGGCGCGGGTGTCGAACGGGTTGAACAGGCGCACCTGGATGTTCGGATGCGCATCGAGCGCGTCGAGCATGTCGAGCTCGCCACCGACATTGATGTCGTCCAGCAGCAGGCGTACGCGCACGCCGCGGTCGGCGGCGGCCAGCAGGCGCTGGGCGACCAGCCGCCCGGTGTCGTCGTCGGCGAACAGGTAGTACTGCAGGTCGAGCGTGTGCCTGGCATGGTCGGCGAGCACCACGCGGCTCATCAGCGCGTTGCTGCTGAAGGTGAGCAGGCGGAACCCGGAAAGCCCGGGGTGGCGCGCCACTTCGTGCTGCACGTAGCGCGTGTCCGGCGTGTCCCGACGCGGGGGTTCGGCGGTGGACGGCTGCCGGACGAAGTCGCGGTGCAGCGTGGCGCAGCCGGGCAGCAGCGCGGCGAGAAGGACGAGTGCGAAGGCTGGCAGGTGGCGGTACATGGGCGTTCCCCGATCGGCGCGGCCGCCCCCGCCATGCCCTCACCGGAGAGCACGGAGCGCGGCCCGACGGCGAAGGCTGCCAGCGGCCTCGTGAACGCCGCGCGACCCGCCTGCGTCGCCGGATCTACACTGGCGTTTCCCCGCAAGCCCCACGGAGTTTTCCATGCGCATGCTCGTCCTCGGTGCCGGTGGCACCGGCGGCTATTTCGGCGGTCGCCTTGCCCAGTCGGGAGCCGACGTCACCTTTCTCGTGCGCGAGACGCGCGCCGCCCAGCTCGCGCGTGACGGCCTGGTGATCCGCAGCCCGCTCGGCGACGCGCGGATCGCCGTGCAGTACCTCACCGCGCCGCAACTGCCCGCCGCCGCCGCCCGACCGTTCGACGTGGTGCTGCTGAGCTGCAAGGCATACGACCTGGACTCCTCGGTCGACGCCATCGCACCGGCGGTGGGCGAGGGCACCGCGGTCTGGCCGATCCTCAACGGCCTGAAACACTACGAGGCGCTGGATGAGCGCTTCGGCGCGCACCGCGTGCTCGGCGGCCTGTGCTTCATCAGCGCCACCAAGAACGAGGATGGCGAAGTGCTGCATCTGGGGCGCCCGGCGTCGGTGACCTTCGGCGAACGGGAGGGCGACCCGCGCAGCGCCCGCTGCCAGGCGCTGGCCGACGCCTTCGCCGCGGCAGGCGTGGAGTTCCATTACCCGGAGCACATCGCCGGCGATCAGTGGATCAAGTTCACCTTTCTCACCGCGCTGGCCGGCGCCACCTGCCTGATGCGGGCGAGCATCGGCGACATCGTGGCGGCCGAGGGCGGTCGCGCCTTCGTCGAGGGGCTGTACGACGAGTGCCTGGCGGTGGCGGAAGCTGCAGGGCAGCCGATCCCCGCCGAGGCCCGCGACAAGGCGCTGGGCATGCTGACCCAGGCCGGCTCACGCGTCACCGCGTCGATGCTGCGCGACCTGGAGGGCGGCCAGCGCACCGAGGGCGCGCACATTGTCGGCGACATGCTGCGTCGGTCCCGCGCCGCCGGGCAGGCGGCGCCGCGGCTGGAGCTGGCGTGGGTGCACCTGCAGGCGCACGAGGCGCGGCGGCGGGCGGGCTGACCGGATCGGCTACAGCATGCGGCGCAGCGTGTTGTCTCCCTTCACGAAGTGGTGCCACAGCGCGGCCGCCACGTGCAGGCCGATCACCCCGTAGAGGATCTCGCCCAGCGACTCGTGCAGTTCCTCGACGAACTCGCGTGCGCCCGGGTCGGCATGCACCAGCGCAAGCAGGCTCATGCCGGACCACGGCAGCGTGACCGTCCCGCCGGCGTAGTTCACGGCGAGGATGCCCAGCACCGGCTGCGCCAGCAGGAACAGGTACAGCGCCAGGTGCATGACCCGCGCCGCCAGCACGGAAAGAGGGCCGGGCGCCGGGACGATCGGCGGCCGCGGGCCGAGCGCCATCCCGAGGACGCGGACCAGCAACAGGCCGAGCACCACCAGTCCCGCCAGGTAGTGGGCCTGCATGGCGGTCCCGGCGCTGCCGCCATGTTCGTCATCGTCGCCCAGCTCCACCAGCAGATAGGCCGCCGCGACGGCCAGCACGGTCAGCCAGTGGGCCCAGCGGACCGTCGCGGCATAGCGTTGGCGGGGAGCGGCGCGCATCGATCGATGTCCCGCGCTCAGGGTTTGGGCCGGGGCGTGGTGGCGACGCTGGGCGGCAGGATCGGCAGGGTGACCTGCGGCTGGTCGCCGGTCAGGGTGCCGAGAAAGGCGGTGATGCGGTCGATCTCCGCGTCGGTGAGCTTCGCCCCGAGCTGGCTGCTACCCATCACCGCCACGGCCTGGCGCAGGTCCCACACCTTGCCCGAGTGGAAGTACGGCGGGGTCAGCGCGACGTTGCGCAGGGACGGCACGCGGAACACGTAGGCGTCGCTCGCCGTCTTGGTCACCGCGAAGCGGCCGCGGTCGTCGGGTGGCAGGATCTCCGCACCGGGACGCTCGACGACCCCGAACGGCGCATACATGGCGCCGCCCACGTTGATGCCGGCGTGACACGCCGCGCAGCCCTTGTTGATGAACAGCGCCAACCCTTCGCGCTGGCTCGCATCGAGCGCCTTCGCATCGCCCTTCAGATAACGGTCGAACGGGGCGTTCGGCGTGATCAGCGTGGCTTCGAACAACGCAATGGCGCGCCGGATGTTGTCGAACGTGATCGCCTCGCTTCCGCCGGGGAACGCCTTGGCGAACGCCTGGACGTAGCCCGGGATGGCGCGCAGCTGCTCGACCACGTGGG
>JAGWVM010000033.1 GCA_018970895.1 Lysobacteraceae bacterium
CTGCACGAAACCGCCGCCGATCGGCGTCATCGGGCTGTCCGGTTCGAGCATCTCCTCGAAGCGCTCGACGATCTGCACGCCGAGCCGCTCGACCTGGCTGGCGGCGCGGTAATAGCCCTGCATGAACTGCTCGACGCCGAGGTTCTTCTCGTGCTGGTCGACGAAGCCCATGCGCGCGGCCAGCCCGCGCTGGAAGTCGAACAGCAGCCGCTCCTCCGGCCGCCCCGCTTCCAGGTGCAGGGCGAAGCGATAGCGGCGCAAGGTGGCCTCGGCCTCGGCCAGGGTGGCGCGCTCGGCCGGGTCGAGCAGGCCCTCGGCGACCATCCCGTCAAAGCCGTCGGCATGCGCGAGGCGCAAGCCGAGCCAGCGCAGCGAGTCGAGCGTGCGCAGGCCGCCGGGGCCGTCCTTGAGGTTGGGTTCGAGGTTGTAGGCAGTGTCGTCGAAACGGGCGTGACGGGCGTCGCGCTCGGCCAGCCGTGCGGCGAGATAGGCGCGCGGCGGCCACAGCGCGGGGTCGTCGACGATGTCGCGCAGCACCGCGTCGAGGGCCGGGTCGCCGGCCAGCCGGCGTGCGTCCAGCAGGCTGGTGAACACGCTGGCCTCTTGCGCCGCCAACGCCTTGCACTGGTCCGGCTGGCGCACCGCGTGACCGACCTTCAGGCCGATGTCCCAGAAGGTCGCGAAGCACTGCTCCAGCGCGCGGCGCAGGGCCGGGTCGTCACGGGTGGTGAGCACCAGCAGGTCGACATCCGACTGCGGGAACAGCAGCCCGCGGCCGAAACCGCCCACCGCGAACAGCGCGGTGTCGGCCACCTCGCCCAGGCAGGCGTTCCACACGTGCACCACGATGCGCCCCACCGACTCCCCGCGCCGGGCCGCCAGCGCGGTGGCGTCGGCGCCGTCGCGGAAGGCAGTGGCCAGCGCCCGGTCCATGTCGCCCAGCAGCTGGCGCAGCGCCTTGCGCGCCTCGGTCGAGACGCCCGAGCGGGGCACCGCCAGGGGAAGGCGCGGGAGCGGTGGCAGCGGGACGGGGGTGGCAGGACCGGCAGGAGTCATGGCAATCGCGCAAAAGAAAGGCCCGGCCGAGTGTAGGCCGAGCCGATCGATTTGTGCATTGCGGCAAGAACGGCCGTGGGCGATCCGCCTCAGCCGGCATCGGGCCAGGGCGTGAGGATCTCGAAGCCGTCGTCGGTGACCGCGATGGTGTGCTCCCACTGGGCGGACAGCGAGTGGTCCTTGGTGACCACGGTCCAGCCGTCGGGCAGCTGCTTGGTGTGCGGCTTGCCGGCGTTGATCATCGGCTCGACGGTGAAGGTCATGCCCTTCTTCAGCTCCACCCCGGTGCCGGGCTTGCCGTAGTGCAGCACCTGCGGCTCGTCGTGGTAGACCTTGCCGATGCCGTGCCCGCAGTACTCGCGCACCACCGAGAAACCGGCCGCCTCGGCGTGCTTCTGGATCGCCGCGCCGACGTCGCCCAGGGTCGCGCCCGGGCGCACCGCCTGGATGCCGCGCATCATCGCCTCGTGGGTGGTCTCGACCAGGCGCCGGGCCAGCACCGACGGGGTACCGACGAAATACATGCGGCTGGTGTCGCCGTGCCAGCCGTCCTTGATGACGGTGACGTCCAGATTGATGATGTCGCCGTCCTTGAGCACCTTGCTCTCGCTGGGGATGCCGTGGCAGATCACGTGGTTGACCGAGGTGCACAGCGTCTTGGGAAACCCGTGGTAGCCCACGTTGGCCGGGATCGCCTTCTGCCGGTTGACGATGTGCTCGTAGGCGAGGCGGTCCAGCTCTTCGGTGGTGACGCCGGGCCTCACGTGCTCCTTGAGCATCGCCAGCACCTCGGCGGCGAGCTGGCCGGCCACGCGCATGGCGGCCAGGTCTTCGGGGGTCTTGAGGGTAATGGCCATGGTTCCACCCAGATGGCGGCGACCGGCCCGGGGATCAACGCCCGCGGGCACCTTGCCGCCTTGCCGGCGCGCCGGCTACAATTCGAGAGTTTTGCGGGGCACAACCGGCCTTCCCGGTCCACTTCCCTGCAAAGCGAGCGGGCATTGTAACCGGCCACCGGAGCAAGCCCAAACCAACGCCACACACGCATCGGCACCGTCTTCGGGGTGCCGCGACGATTTCCGCCAACCTTAATGGAAACGCCGCGGTCGAGGCCGGGGATGCGTGGAGGTCCCAACCCCCAGGTTCCGTTCGCGGAGCCGACCATTCGGAGTTACACCCATGGCACAAGTCACCATGCGCCAGATGCTCGAGGCTGGCGTCCACTTCGGTCACCAGACGCGCTACTGGAATCCCAAGATGGCGCCGTACATCTTCGGTGCGCGCGGCAAGATCCACATCATCAACCTCGAGAAGACCCTGCCGCTGTTCACCGACGCGATGAACTTCCTGTCGGGTCTGGCGCAGAAGCGCGGCACCATCCTGTTCGTCGGCACCAAGCGCTCCGCCCGTGAGCCGCTGGCCGAAGAGGCCGCCCGCGCCGGCATGCCCTTCGTGACCGCCCGCTGGCTCGGCGGCATGCTGACCAACTTCCGCACCGTGAAGCAGTCGGTGGCCCGCCTGAAGGAACTGGAAGCGGCCGAGACCGACGGCTCGTTCGAGAAGCTGGTCAAGCACGAGGTGCTGTCCCTGCGCCGCGAGCGCGAGAAGCTCGAGAACTCGCTGGGCGGCATCAAGAACATGAACCGCCTGCCCGACGCGCTGTTCATCATCGACATCGGCCACGAAGACATCGCCGTGCAGGAAGCCAAGAAGCTCGGCATCCCGGTGATCGCGGTGGTCGACACCAACTACAACCCGGAGCTGGTCGACTACGCCATCCCGGGCAACGACGACGCGATCCGCGCCATCCAGCTGTACGCCCGCGCCGCCGCCGACGCGATCCTGGAAGGCAAGGCCGCTGCGCCCAACGCCGCCCAGGGTGACGCCGACGAGTTCGTCGAGCTCGACGAGGAAGGCAACCCGGTCGCCAAGGACGAGGAGCGCAAGGCCGCTGCCCCGCGCCGCGCCCCGGCCAAGAAGGGCGCGCCGCGCCGTGACGGTGGTCGCGAGGGCGGCCGTGGCCGCGGCGGTCGCGACGCCGGCGACGCCGAGTAAGCACCTGCTCCACCCACCCGGCGGCCGCTCACGACCGCCGGGTCCCAAGCATTCGAGGATCTGACATGAGCAACATCTCCGCCCAGCTGGTGAAGGAACTGCGCGAGCGGTCCGGCGCCGGCATGATGGAATGCAAGAAGGCGCTGGTCGAGAACAACGGCGACATCGAAGTCGCCATCGAGTGGCTGCGCAAGAACGGCCTGGCCAAGGCCGACAAGAAGGCCGACCGCGTCGCCGCCGAGGGCCGCATCGTGACCGCGCAGTCGGGCGGCAAGGCGGTGCTGGTCGAGGTCAACTGCGAGACCGACTTCGTCACCAAGAACCCCGACTTCGTGAAGTTCAGCGATGCCGTCGCCGCGGCTGCACTGGAGTCGGGCGCGTCCGATATCGACGCGCTGCGGGCCGCTGCGTTTCCGGGCGCCAGCAACGTCGAGGAGGGTGCCAAGGCGCTGATCGCCACCATCGGCGAGAAGATCGAAGTGCGCCGCATGGCCCGCGTCGAGACCGACGGCACCATCGGCAGCTACATCCA
Source organism: Lysobacteraceae bacterium (assembly GCA_018970895.1). Classification (GTDB taxonomy): domain Bacteria; phylum Pseudomonadota; class Gammaproteobacteria; order Xanthomonadales; family Rhodanobacteraceae; genus Dyella_A. Next base: position 3,644 of record JAGWVM010000033.1, read on the forward strand.
CGGCGGCCGCATCGGCGTGCTGGTGGCGCTGAAGGGCGGCTCCGAGGAGCTGGCCAAGGGCGTGGCCATGCACGTGGCCGCGATGAACCCGCAGTACGTGAAGGCCGAGGACGTCCCGGCCGACTTCGTGCAGAAGGAAAAGGACATCGCGCTGAGCCAGATGTCCGACAAGGACAAGGCCAAGCCGGCCGAAATCCTGGAGAAGATCATCTCCGGCAAGATCAACAAGGTCGTGTCCGAGGTGACCCTGCTCGGCCAGGCCTACGTGCTGGACACCAACGTGACCGTCGGCGACGCCCTGAAGAAGGACGGCGCCGAGGTGGTCGCGGTGGCCCGCCTGGCCGTCGGCGAAGGCATCGAGAAGGTGCAGGAAGACTACGCCGCCGAAGTGGCGAAGGCGATGCAGGTCTGATCCTGCCCGCCCGTTGATCCGGAAAAGCCGCGGGGAACCGCGGCTTTTTCGTTTCCGGGGCGACGCTGGCGTCGGCTGATGGCGGCGGGGCAGCGCATGGCGGCTTAACCGCCGAGCTGCGGCCGGCTACAATATGACGGTTTGCCCTACACAATCCGGAGACCCCATGAGCGAACCGCTTAAGTACCGCCGCATCCTGCTCAAACTCTCCGGTGAAGCCCTGATGGGGGACGAGGACTACGGCATCGATCCGAAGGTGATCGGCCGCCTCGCCGACGAGATCCTCGAAGTGCGCAAGGCCGGTGTCGAAATCGGCGTGGTGATCGGCGGCGGCAACATCTTCCGCGGCGCCGGCCTGGCCGCGGCCGGCATGGACCGGGTCACCGGCGATCACATGGGCATGCTGGCCACGGTGATGAACGCGCTGGCGATGCAGGACGCGATCGAGAAGCGCGGTGGCTTCGCCCGCGTGATGAGCGCCCTGCCGATCCACGACGTGGCCGAGGACTTCATCCGCCGCCGCGCCATCCGCCACATCGAGAAAGGCCGCATCGTGCTGTTCGCGGCCGGCATCGGCAACCCGTTTTTCACCACCGACTCGGCCGCCGCCCTGCGCGCCGTGGAAGTGAGCGCGGACCTGCTGCTGAAGGCGACCAAGGTGGACGGCATCTACACCGCCGACCCGGCCAAGCACGCCGACGCCACCCGCTACGACCACCTCACCTACGACCAGGTGATCGAGCGCAAGCTGGCGGTGATGGACACCGCCGCGATCGCGTTGTGCCGCGACCACCGCCTGCCGATGGTGATCTACGACATGACCGTACCGGGCAACCTGATGCGGGTGATGCGCGGCGAATCGATCGGCACCACCGTCGGCACCCACTGATCCGAACTTGCTGCGCTGCTCCGAGGGAGCGCGGCACCGCTGGTATACTTGCCGGCTCGCCAGATCCACCGGAATACGTCCCATGATCAACGACATCAAGACCGATGCCCAGACCCGCATGGGCAAGACCATCGACGCGCTCAGGCACGACCTGACGCGACTGCGCACGGGCCGCGCCAGCACCGCGCTGGTGGACAACATCAAGGTGTCCTACTACGGCGCGGACATGCCGCTGAACCAGGTCGCCTCGGTGGCGCTGGGCGATTCGCGCTCGATCATCATCACCCCGTTCGAGAAGAGCCTGGTGGCAACCATCGAGAAGGCGCTGATGGCCTCGGACATCGGCATCACGCCGACCACCGCCGGTACCGTGATCCGCCTGAACATGCCGCCGCTCACCGAAGAGCGCCGCCGCGAGCTGGCCAAGCACGTGGGCCACGAGGGCGAGAACGCCAAGATCGCGATCCGCAACATCCGCCGCGACGCCCTGCAGCAGATCAAGGACCTGGGCAAGGACAAGCAGATCACCGAGGACGACGAGCGCAAGGCGGACGAGGAGATCCAGAAGATCACCGACCGCTTCGTCAAGGAAGTCGACGCGGTGGTCAAGCACAAGGAAGACGAGCTGCTGAGCATCTGACGATGCCGCACTCGCCCGCCCCGCCCGGCCGGTGCACGCGCGCATGAACGCGCCGGCGCGGGTGCCCCGCCACATCGCCATCGTGATGGACGGCAACGGCCGTTGGGCCAGGGCGCGTTTTCAGCCGCGCAGCTTCGGGCACAACGCCGGGCGCAAGGCGGTGCGCGAAGTGATCGAGGGTTGCCTGCGGCAGGGCGTCGAGGCGCTCACGCTGTTCGCCTTCTCCAGCGAGAACTGGCAGCGTCCCGAGGACGAGGTCAGCGCGCTGATGTCGCTGTTCCTGCGCGCGCTGGACAAGGAAGTCGACGAACTGCACGCCCAGGGCGTGCGGGTACGCTTCGTCGGCGAGCTGGGCGGATTCAGCGCGGAACTGCAGCGCCGCATGCACGTCGCGATGGATCGCACCGCCGGCAACACCCGGTTGAACCTGAACATCGCGGTCAACTACGGCGGCCGCTGGGACATCGTGCAGGCGGCGCGCGAGGCCGCCCGGGCCGCGGCCCGCGGCGAGCTGGCCGCCGACGCCATCGACGAGGCGGCGCTGGGCCGGTGGATGTGCCTGGCCGACCTGCCGCCGCTGGACCTGTTCATCCGCACCGGCGGCGAGTGGCGCATAAGCAACTTCCTGCTGTGGCAGGCGGCGTACGCCGAGCTGTACTTCACCGATACCCTGTGGCCCGACTTCGACCAGGCGCGCCTGGCCGAGGCCATCGACGACTTCGCCCGCCGCGAGCGTCGCTATGGGCGCACCAGCGACCAGCTCGCCGCCGCGCCCCCGCCCTGACCCCTGCAAGGATTTCCATGCTGCTCCAGCGCATCCTCACCGCCCTGCTGCTGCTCCCGCTGGCCCTGTTCATCATCCTCGGGCCGCAGACGCCGGTGTTCGCGGTGATCGTGGCGATCGCGTTCCTGGCCAGCGCCTGGGAGTGGATGCGCCTGAGCGGGCTGGACAACATGGCCGCCCGCGTCGCGATGCTGCTGGTGCTGGCGCTGGTCTACGCCGCCGCCGGCTGGAGCCGCGCGCCGTGGCTGTGGGCGGCGATGGCGCTGCTCGGCGTGATCTGGTGGGGCGTGGCCTCGGCCTGGCTGCGGCATTTCTCCTTCGGCGCCGCTCCGACGCCCGAGAACCGGCGCCTGAAGCTGCTGGCGGGCGTGTTCGTGATGGTGCCGGCGTGGGCCGGCCTGGTGCTGATCCATCGCACCGTCCCGCACGGCCACTGGTGGACCTTCCTCGGCCTGGCGATCGTCTGGGCGGCCGACATCGGTGCCTACTTCGCCGGCCGCTTCCTCGGCAAACGCAAGCTGGCGCCACAGATCAGCCCGGGCAAGACCTGGGCCGGCGTGTATGGCGCCTTCGTTGCCGCCGGCGTGGTCGTCGCCGTCGGCGGCTGGCTGCTGGGCGTGCACGACGCGCGGCTGGCCGGCCTGGTGGTGCTGGCGGCGATCACGGTAGCGGTCTCCATCGTCGGCGACCTGGTCGAGAGCCTGATGAAGCGCCACGCCCAGGTGAAGGATTCCGGCCACCTGTTCCCCGGCCACGGCGGCCTGCTCGACCGCCTCGACAGCGTGTTCGCCGCCATGCCGGTGTTCGCCCTGGGCCTGTGGCTGCTCGGCGTCGTGCAGCTGTCATGAGGCGCGTCGGAGTCTTCGGCGCCACCGGCTCGATCGGGGGCAGCACCCTCGACGTCATCGCGCGCCACCCGGAGCGCTTCCGTGCCGGCGTGCTGGTGGCGCACCGGCAGGTGGACGCGCTGGTGGCACTGTGCGTGACGCACCGGCCCGACCTGGCGGTGATCGCCGATCCCGCCCTGGAGCCGGCCCTCGCCAAGGGCCTTGCTGCCGCCGGCGTGCGCTGCGATGTGGCCAGCGGTCCTGCGGCCGTGGCGCAGGCGGCGGCCGGGCCACTGTGCGACACCGTGGTCGCGGCCATCGTCGGCGCCGCCGGACTGGATTCCACGCTCGCTGCCGCGCGGACCGGCAAGCGCCTGCTGCTGGCCAACAAGGAGTCGATCGTGATGGCCGGCCCGCTGCTGCTGGCCGCGCTGCGCGAGGGCGGCGGCGAGCTGATCCCGGTGGACTCCGAGCACAACGCGATCTTCCAGTGCCTGCCCGGCGGCCGGCCGGACCTGGCCAGGAGCGGCGTGCGTCGGCTGATCCTGACCGCCTCCGGCGGTCCGTTCCGCGGCCGCAGTCGTGCCGAACTGGCGCAGATCACGCCCGACCAGGCCTGCGCCCACCCGAACTGGGTGATGGGCCGGAAGATCTCGGTCGACTCGGCCACCCTGATGAACAAGGGCCTGGAGGTGATCGAGGCGCACCACCTGTTCGGCGCCCCGGCCGACGCCATCGAGGTGCTGGTGCACCCGCAGAGCCTGATCCACTCGATGGTGGACTACCTGGACGGCTCGGTGCTGGCCCAGCTCGGTAACCCGGACATGCGTACGGCGATCGGCCACGCGCTGGCCTGGCCGGAGCGGATCGACACCGGCGTCGCCCCGCTGGATCTCGCCGCGCTGGCGCCGCTGCAGTTCGAACGCCCGGACACCGCCACGTTCCGCTGCCTGGCGCTGGCGTTCGACGCGCTGCGCGCGGGCGGGGACGCCCCGGCCATCCTCAATGCCGCCAACGAGGTGGCGGTGGAGGCGTTCCTGGCCGGTGCGCTGGCGTTCCTCGATATCGCCAACGTGGTGGAGAGCGTGCTGGCGGAACTGCCGGCCGAGGCCGTGGTCGATGTCCAGACCCTGGTGGAGCGGGACCGCGTGGCGCGCGAAGCCGCTCGCCGCGTCCTCCGTCACGCATGCTGATAAGCTCTTATCGATGAATCCTTTTTTCGGCTCGGTGTTCTGGTTGCTGGTCACGCTCGGCGTGCTGGTGACCTTTCATGAGTTCGGCCATTTCTGGGTCGCGCGCCGCTGTGGCGTGAAGGTGCTGCGCTTTTCCGTCGGGTTCGGCAAGGCGCTGTGGAAGCGCGTCGGCCGGGACGGCACCGAGTATCAGGTGGCGATGATCCCGCTCGGCGGCTACGTGAAGATGCTGGACGCCCGCGAGGGGGACGTGGATCCGGCCCTGCAGGGTGAGGAATTCACCGGCAAGCCGGTATGGAAGCGCATCGCCATCGTCGCGGCCGGCCCCGCGTTCAACCTGATTTTCGCGCTCGCGGCGTTCTGGGTGATGTTCATGCTCGGCCGGCCGGATGCCGTGCCGGTGGTGGCTGCGGCGCCCAACAGCATGGCCGCCGAGGCCGGCGTGCGCAGCGGCGATCGGATCCTCGCCGTCGACGGCCACAAGGTCGCCACCTGGTCCGGGGTGACCGACGACCTGGTCGACGCACTGCTCGGCCGCGACCCGCTGGCGCTGCGGGTGCGCGATGCCGACGGCCGCGAGCGCGACCTGACCCTGCCGCTGAACCGCCTGCCCGCCGACCAGGACATCGGCCAGTATCTGGACCGGCTCGGCCTGTCGCTCGCTCCGGCCCCCGCGGTGATCGGTTCGGTGATCCCCGGCAAGCCGGCCTCGCTGGGCGGCATGCGGGCGGGCGACCGGGTCGTGAGCGTAGGCGGCCAGCCGGTCTCGAACTACGCCGACCTGCAGAAGGCGATCCGCGACCAGGCGCCGAAGTCGCCCACGCTGGCCATCGTGGTCCGCCGTGACGGGCACGACGTGCCGCTGACCGTGGTCGCCCGGCAGGAGTCGCTGGAAGGCCAGCCCTCGCACTGGGTGATCGGCGTGCAGTCACCGCCGCTGGAGACCGCCATCCAGCGCTACGGACCGCTGCGGGCCATGCGTGAGTCGCTCGCCACCACCCGCGACAGTGCCGCGCAGACCTTCCGCATGATCGGCAAGATGCTGGTCGGCGAGGCCTCCACCCGCAATCTGTCCGGCGTGATCGGCATCGCCCAGGTCGCCAACCAGTCGGCCAGCATGGGGCCGGCCTGGTTCCTCAACTTCCTCGGCATGGTCTCGCTCAGCCTGTGCATCCTCAACCTGCTGCCCATCCCGCTCTTGGATGGGGGTCACCTGCTGTATTACCTTATCGAGTTGGTCAAGGGCAGCCCGGTCAGCGAGCGAACCATGATCGCCGGCCAGTACGTCGGACTCGCCCTGCTGTTCACGATGATGGGCCTGGCGTTCTACAACGACCTCCATCGCATCCTGCTGTCGTGACGGATCCCCGTTCTGCCCATGGCGCCGGCCCGGTCGGTCTGCTTACGCACCGAGCGACCCGCGCCGCCGTCACCGGCGGTCGGTACCGTACGCCGGACCGGCTCCCTTGCCATGCCTTGCCCGGGACGATCGCCATGATCGCCCCGTCGAAATAACCCAACGGAATCGACGATGAAGCGTATCGCCGCCCTGCTCCTGCTTGCCTCTCTCTCCGCCAACGCGGTGGCCTTCGAACCGTTCGTGGTTTCCGACATCCGCATCGACGGCCTCAGCCGCATCTCCGCGGGCACGGTCTACAACTACCTGCCGGTGAACAAGGGCGACCAGTTCACCGAGGACGAGGCCCAGCGCGCCATCCGCGCGCTCTACAACACCCACTTCTTCAGCGACGTGGAGATGAGCCGGGAAGGCAGCATCCTGGTGATCAAGGTGGTCGAGCGGCCGTCCATTGCCAAGCTGAACATCCGCGGCAACAAGGACATCAAGACCGAGGACCTGAAGAAGGGCCTGAAGGAGATCGGCCTGTCCGAGGGCGAGACCTTCGACCGCCTCTCGCTGGACCGCGTGAAGCAGGAACTGATCACCCAGTACTACAACCGCGGCAAGTACAACGTGTCGATCGACCCGCACGTGACCCGGCTGGACCGCAACCGCGTGGCGCTGGACATCGAGATCCGCGAGGGCAAGGTCGCCAAGATCAAGGAAATCAACATCGTCGGCAACACCAAGTTCACCGACAAGCAGATCGAGGACAACTTCGAGTCCGGCACCACCAACTGGATGTCCTGGTACTCGAAGAACGACCAGTACTCGCGCGAGAAGCTCTCCGGCGACCTGGAGAAGCTGCAGTCCTACTACATGAACCGCGGCTACGCCGACTTCGGCGTGGACTCCACCCAGGTCACCATCTCGCCCGACAAGCAGGCGATGTACATCGCCGCCAGCATCAAGGAAGGCGAGATCTACACCGTCTCCGACGTGCACCTGCTGGGCAAGTTGATCCTGCCGGAAAAGACCCTGCGTCAGCTGGTGTTCGTCAAGACCGGCGACAAGTTCAACCGCGCCGCCGTCGAGGCCACTTCCAACGCGATCAAGGGCATCCTGGCCAACCTCGGCTTCGCCTACGCCAAGGTGACCCCGGTACCGAAGCTCGACAAGGAAAAGCGCACCGTCGATCTGACCTTCTACGTCGAGCCGGGCCAGCGCGTGTACGTGCGCCGGGTGATCTTCCAGGGCAACACCCGCACCGAGGACGACGTGCTGCGCCGCCAGATGCGCCAGCTGGAGGGCTCCTGGTACTCGCAGGCACTGATCGACCGATCGAAGATCCGCCTGCAGCAGCTGGGCTACTTCAAGAAGGTCGACATCGACAAGCAGCGCGTGCCCGGCAGCCAGGACAAGGTCGACGTCACGGTGAAGGTGGAGGAGCAGTCCGCCGGCAGCCTGCAGTTCGGCGTGGGCTACTCGCAGTACTCGGGCATCATCCTGTCCGCCTCGGTGTCACAGAACAACTTCCTCGGCACCGGCGACAGCTTCAGCGTGGGCGCGGAAACCAGCACCTACTACAAGCGCATCAACGCCAGCTACTACAACCCGTTCCTGACCGACAACGGCATCGGCATCGGCTACACGCTGGGCTACTCCAAGACCGACTACGGCAACACCACGTTCGCCAACTACGCCACCAGCGCCAAGTCGTTCTCGACCTTCCTGGGCATTCCGATCACCGAGTTCGACAGCCTGCGCGTGGGCCTGGGCATCAGCAGCAACAAGATCAACCTGTACCCGGGCTACAGCCCGCAGGTGCTGCTGGACTACCAGAACGCTCTGGGCCACCAGACCATCCACGAGTGGACCGGCACGCTGGGCTGGAACCACGACACCCGCAACGGCTACTGGGCGCCGACGCGCGGTGGCCTGCTGTCGGTCTCCAGCGATGTGGCCCTGCCCGGTTCGACCGTGCAGCACTTCCGCGTCAGCGCGGAAGCGAACCACTACTGGCCGATCGGCGCCGGCTTCGTGCTCTATCTCGACGGCCAGGCCCAGTACGGTTCCACCTACGGCAACCAGACCTACAAGAACTCGTTCGGCCAGTACCAGGCGGGCCAGCCGCTGGACTACCCGTTCTGGCAGAACTTCTACTCCGGCGGCGTGCGCGACGTGCGCGGTTTCCAGGACAACACCCTGGGCCCGCGCGTGTGCTCGGGCACCGATGCCAGCGGCCACGCGATCCAGCCCAGCGCCAACGGCTACTGCACCGGCAGCTACTACCAGTACGCCCAGCCGATCGGCGGCGCGTTCAAGGTGCTCGGCACCACCGAGCTGTACCTGCCGCTGCCGTTCCTGAAGGACATCAACACCGCGCGCGTATCGCTGTTCATGGACGTCGGCAACGCCTACAAGAACTACCAGAGCTTCAACGCCGGCGATCTGCGTGCCTCGGCCGGCATCTCGCTGCACTGGCAGGCGCCGATCGGTCCGCTGATCATCAACTTCGCCACGCCGATCCGCTCCAAGCCGGCGGACCGTCCGTACGAGGAGCGCATCCAGTTCACCTTCGGCAGCCAGTTCTGACCGATCGCGGCGTGCGCGGCAGTACCCTCGCGGAAGCGCGGCCCAGGCCGCGCTTCCGCGTTTCCGGCGGCCTCCCTGCGCCGGCGCACGGACACCCGGGCCCGCGTCGCCTACAATGGCGAGCTTTCCCGGAGCATCCATGAGCGCGAATTCCCATACGGTCGGAGAGCTGGCCGATCGCTTCGGCCTCGTCGCCCAGGGCGACGCGTCCCGCGTGATCGACGGCGTCGGCACGCTGGCCGGCGCCGGCCCGAGCCAGCTTACCTTCCTGTCCAACAGCAAGTACGCCGGCCAGCTCGCCGCCACCCGCGCCGGCGTGGTGGTGCTGCGCGAGGCCGACGCAGCGCAGTGTCCGACCGCGGCGCTGGTCGCCCGTGACCCCTATGTCGCCTACGCCAGGATCGCCGCGCTGTTCGAGCACCTGCCGGCGGCGCCCGTCGGCATCCACCCCAGCGCCGTGGTGGCGCCGACCGCGCGGGTCAGTCCGACCGCCAGCATCGGCCCCTGCTGCGTGGTGGAGGCCGATGCGGTGGTCGGGGACGGCGCGGTGCTCGGCCCGCACTGCATCATCGGCGAGGGCTGCACGGTCGGCGCGCAGTCACGCCTGGTCGCTCGGGTCACCCTGGTCACCCGCGTCACGCTGGGCATGCGGGTGCTGGTGCATCCGGGTGCGGTGATCGGCTCGGATGGTTTCGGCCTCGCCTTCGACCGCGACCACTGGGTCAAGCTGCCCCAGCTCGGCGGCGTGCGCATCGGCGACGACTGCGAGATCGGCGCCAATACCACGATCGACCGCGGCGCGCTGGACGACACCGTGCTGGAAGAGGACGTGCGCCTGGACAACCAGATCCAGATCGCCCACAACGTCCATATCGGCGCGCACAGCGCGCTGGCCGGCTGCGCCGCCGTGGCCGGCAGCGCAAAGATCGGCCGCTACTGCATGATCGGCGGCAACGCCGGCGTGCTGGGCCATCTGGAGCTGGCCGACCGGGTTACCATCACCGCCAAGAGCCTGGTCACCCACTCGATTCGCGAGCCGGGCGAATACTCCTCGGGCACCCCGCTGCAGGACAACCGGCAGTGGCGCAAGAACGCCGCCCGCTTCAAGCATCTCGACGACTATGCGCGCCGCCTCGCGGCGCTGGAGAAGGACAGCAACAATGAGTGATTACGCAGCGGAATTCAGCCTGCCGGTCGGCGTCGAACATATCCAGCAGCTGTTGCCCCACCGCTATCCGTTCCTGCTGGTGGACCGGGTGATCGAACTGGTGCCGGACACCCGCGTGGTGACGCTGAAGAACGTCACCATGAACGAGCCGTTCTTCCAGGGCCACTTTCCCGGCCATCCGGTGATGCCCGGCGTGCTGATCGTCGAGGCGATGGCGCAGAGTGCCGGTGTGCTGACCCAGATCTCCAGCCGCCTGAGGGGCGACCAGGGCAGCCCGCTGTTCTACCTGGCCAAGGTCGACAATGCCCGCTTCGCCTTCCCGGTGGTGCCGGGCGACCAGCTGCGCATGGAGGTCACGCTCAAGCGCCTGATGCGCGGCATGGGCCTGTTCGTGGCGCGCACCCTGGTGGACGGCAAGGAAGTGGCCAGCTGCGAGCTGATGTGTGCGGCGAGGTCCGACAAATGAACCACGCCGCGTCGATCCATTCCACCGCGCAGATCGACCCGTCGGTCGTGCTGGGCGACAACGTCAGCATCGGCGCGTATGCGGTGATCGGTCCGGACGTGGAGATCGGCGCCGGCACCGTGATTGGCCCGCACGTGGTGATCGAGGGACCGACCCGCATCGGCCGGGACAACCGCATCAGCCAGTTCGCCTCGCTCGGCGGCGCGCCGCAGGACAAGAAGTTCAAGGGCGAACGCACCGAGCTGGTGATCGGCGACCGCAACCTGATCCGCGAATTCGTCACCGTCAACCGGGGTACCGGTGACGGCGGCGGCAGCACCCGCATCGGCGACGACAACTGGCTGCTGGCCTACGTGCACGTCGCGCACGATTGCCAGGTGGGCAACCACGTGGTGTTCTCCAACTACTCGGCGCTGGCCGGGCACGCGGAGATCGGCGACTGGGTGATCGTGTCCGGCTATGCCGGCGTGCACCAGTTCTGCAAGGTGGGCGCGCATGCGTTCATCGGCATGGGCTGCCTGGTCGGCAGCGACGTGCCGCCGTTCGTGATGATGGCCAACGAGACCCGTGGCCGGCCGCGCGGCATCAACAGCGAGGGCCTGAAGCGCCGCGGCTTCGACAGCGCCCGCATCTCGGCGATCAAGCGCGCCTACCGCACGCTGTACATGGCCGGCCTCAGCCTCGCCGAGGCCCGCGAGCAGCTGGCCACGCAGGCGCAGGACAGCGAGGACGTTCGCGCGATGCTGGAATTCCTCGAGCGCAGCGAGCGCTCGCTGGCCCGTTGACTGCGTTGCCACGGGGTCGGCGCACCCCGCCGCCCCGTGCGCGGGGCGAGCCCGCACTACACTTGCGCGCATGAGCCCGCCCGCCTCTACCGAACCGCACCCGGCCCCGGTGACGCTGATCGCCCTCGTCGCCGGCGAGGACTCCGGCGACCAGCTCGGCGCCGGCCTGATCGCCGCCCTGCGTCGCCGCTATCCGGATGCCCGCTTTGTCGGCATCGGCGGCAAGCGCATGCAGGCACTGGGATTCGACTCCTGGTACGACATGGCCGAGCTGTCGCTGTTCGGCCTGGCCGAGGTACTGGGCCACCTGCCGCGACTGCTGAGGCTGCGTCGGGAACTGCTCGATCGCCTCATCGCGGCGCGACCGGCGGTGGTGGTCGGCATCGACGCGCCGGACTTCAACCTCGGCCTGGAGCGGCGCCTGCGCGAAGCCGGCCTGCGCACCGTGCATTACGTGAGTCCCTCGGTGTGGGCCTGGCGCGAAAAGCGCGCCGCCAAGATCGGCCGCAGCGCCGACCGCGTGCTGTGCCTGTTCCCGATGGAGCCGCCGATCTACGCCCGCCACGGGATCGACGCCCGCTTCGTCGGGCATCCGCTGGCCGACCGGTTCCCGATGGTCGGCGATCGTCACGCCGCGCGCGAGGCGCTCGGCCTGGCGCAGGATCGCCCGGTGCTCGCCGTGCTTCCCGGAAGCCGCGGCTCGGAGATCGACCAGCTGGGGGCGATCTTCCTCGACGCCGCCGCGCGGGTCGCCGCGGCCGTGCCCGGACTGCAGGTGGTGATCCCCTCGGCGAACGCCCGCATGCACGAACGGATCCGCGCACTGCTCGGTCAGCCGGGCCGGTCCTGGCCCGAGCCGGCGCGCCTGACCGATGGGCTGGCGCACGAGGCGATGCTCGCCGCCGACGTGGTGCTGCTCGCATCCGGCACCGCCACGCTGGAGGCGATGCTGGCCAAGCGGCCGATGGTGGTCGGTTACCGCGTTTCCCCCTGGAGCTACCGCATCGCCCGGCTGCTGCGGATGCTCAAGACCGACATCTATTCGCTGCCCAACGTGCTGGCCCGCGCCAGCGGACTGGGCGGGCCGCTGCCGGTGTCCGAACGCATGCAGGACGACTGCACCGCGGCCCACCTGGCCGACGACACGCTGGCCCTGTTCCGCGACAGCGGGAAGCGAAGCGCGATCGTCGCGACCTTCGAGCAGCTGCACCGCGTGCTGCAGGTCGACCTGGCCGGGCACGCCGGCGATGCCGCGGCCGCCGCCGTGGCCGACCTCATCGACCGGGGCAGCGCCCGTGGCTGAGCCGGCGATGGACCGGGTCGCGGGGGTCGACGAAGCCGGCCGCGGGCCGCTGGCCGGACCGGTGGTGGTGGCCGCGGTGATCCTCGACCCGGCACGGCCGATCGCCGGGCTGGACGACTCCAAGCGCCTGAGCGAAAGGAAGCGCGAGGCGCTGTTTCCGCTGGTCATGGACCGGGCGCTGGCGCATAGCATCGTGGTGGTGGAGCCGGGGGAGATCGACCGGCTGAACATCTTCCAGGCGACCATGGCCGGCATGAGTCGCGCCGTGGCCGGGCTGTCGCCGGCGGCGCAGCTGGCGCTGGTGGACGGCAACAAGCTGCCGCGCGACCTGCCCTGTCCGGGCCGCGCCATCGTCGGTGGCGACGGTCTGGAACCGGCGATCAGCGCGGCCTCGATCCTGGCCAAGGTCACCCGCGACCGGCTTATGGTGGCGCTGGACGCCGTGCATCCCGGCTACGGCTTCGCCATACACAAGGGTTATCCCACCCCGGTGCACCTGGAAGCGCTGCAGCGGCTGGGGCCGTGCCCGCAGCACCGCCGCAGCTTTGCCCCGGTCGGACGGGCGCTGGAGCAGATGGCACTGTTCTGAGGGCGCGTCACGCCGGCACGAGCCGCGCCGGCCCGGACCCGACCGTTGGCCCCGTGCGTTTCCCGGGCAACGGCGTAAGCTATTGCGCCAGGTCCGATCCGGCCGCTTCCCACCGCCTTGCGGCGGATCGCTGTACGCGTGCGATGCCGGCCGACACGCCCGCCGAGCTACCGGACCGGACCTCGCGGCCGCCGTGCCGGCCGCCCGTCGCAGGGATGCCCCGGATCCGCCCCGGCGGATCGCCCCGAACGCGGAAGACCCGCGAGGAGCCGCGCCATGAACGTCCCGATCACCAGCCCCTTCGATCCGCCCGCGATGCCTCCATCGGGCGGGTCCGGGCCGACCACGCGGCAGCCGTCCGACCGCCGGCACGGACCGGCATCGGTCGATCCCGAGGCCAGCGGCCATCGCGACTACGACGGCCGCAGCCTGCGGATCCAGCCGCTCGACCACCTGCCGGGTGCGGATGACTGCCGGCGCTTCACCGTCCGTTGAGCGCACTCGACGCGGCGCCGCACGGGCAGGCGCGGCCGGGCCGGTCGCCGACCCATCCACGGCGGCCCCGAGCCGCCGCATGCGGGCCCGCTGCCGCGGGGAGCGCGCCACCTGCACCGTAAGGTGCGTCGCCCGTCGACCGATGACTGTCAAGCTTGTGGCCCACCCGACCCACGGTTACCTTTCCGGGTCAGCCGTCGAGTCGCCATGCCCGCCCGTTTCGTCCACCTGCACCTGCACAGCGAATTCTCGCTGGTCGATTCGACCATCCGCATCAAGGCGCTGGTCGAGGCCTGCGCGCGCGCCGGCATGCCGGCGGTGGCGCTGACCGACGACAGCAACATGTTCGCGCTGGTGAAGTTCTACAAGGCCTGCAGCGCGGCCGGCGTCAAACCGATCGGCGGCAGCGACCTGTGGATCAGCGCGCCGGACGACCCGCGTCCGGCGCGGCTCACCGTGCTGTGCCAGGACCGCGAGGGCTACCTCAACCTGTCGAGGCTGGTGTCGCGCGCCTGGCGCGACGGCCAGGCCGGAGGCAAGGCGATGGTCGATGCCGGCTGGCTCGATGCCGGCACCAGCAAGGGCCTGATTGCCCTGCTCGGTCGCGACAGCGAGGTGGCGCGGATCGCCGTCAACCAGGGCACCGACGCCGCACTGGCAAAGCTCCGCCCGCTGGTGCAGCTGTTCCCCGAACGGCTGTACCTTGAGCTGACCCGCTGCGGCCGCGAGGGCGAGGAGGCCTGGAACACCGCCGCGCTGGCGCTGGCCACCGCGCTGGACCTGCCGGTGATCGCCAGCAACGACGTGCGCTTCCTCAAGCAGGACGACTTCGAGTCGCACGAAGCGCGCGTGTGCATCAACCAGGGTCGCGTGCTGGCCGATCCCAAGCGCCCGCGCGACTACAGCGACCAGCAGTACCTGAAGACACCCGAGGAGATGGCGGCGTTGTTCGCCGACCTGCCCGAGGCGCTGGAAAACACCGTCGAACTGGCCAAGCGCTGCAACCTGGAATTGCAGTTCGGCACCTACTACCTGCCCGACTTTCCGGTGCCGGAAGGCCACGACCTGGCCAGCTACATCCGCGAACTGGCGCGCGAGGGACTGAAAGAACGCCTCGCCGCCGCCCCGCTGGCCGAAGGCAAGACCCTGGCCGACTACCAGGCGCGGCTCGAGCGCGAACTGGACGTCATCATCGAGATGGGCTTCCCCGGCTACTTCCTGATCGTGGCCGACTTCATCAACTGGGGTAAGCAGAACGGCATCCCGGTCGGTCCGGGCCGCGGGTCGGGCGCCGGCTCGCTGGTTGCCTGGGTGCTGAAGATCACCGACCTGGACCCGCTGCAGTACGACCTGCTGTTCGAGCGCTTCCTCAACCCCGAACGCGTGTCGATGCCCGACTTCGACATCGACTTCTGCATGGATCGCCGCGACGAGGTGATCGACTACGTGGCGCGCAAGTACGGCCGCGACCACGTCAGCCAGATCATCACCTACGGCTCGATGGCGGCCAAGGCGGTGCTGCGCGATTCCGGCCGCGTGCTCGGCATGGGCTACGGCGCGGTGGACAAGATCGCCAAGCTGATCCCGCCGCGCCCGCTCGACCTCACCCTGTCCGACGCGCTGGGTCGCAGCGAGAAGTCGAAGAAGGAGCCCGACCGCGTCGTAAAGGAATTCTGCGACCTCTACGAGCAGGACGAGGACGAGGCCCGCCCGCTGATCGAGCTGGCGCTGAAGCTGGAGAACCTGACCCGCAACGCCGGCAAGCACGCCGGCGGCGTGGTGATCGCGCCCCGGCCGCTGACCGAGTTCGCGCCGCTGTACTCCGAGCCGGGCGGCGGCGGCGTGGTGACCCAGTACGACAAGGACGACGTCGAGGCGGTCGGCCTGGTGAAGTTCGACTTTCTCGGCCTGCGCACGCTGACCATCATCGACTGGGCGGTGAAGGCGATCAACGCGCGCCGCGCCGAAACGGGTGAGGCGCCACTGGACATCAGCCAGCTGCCGATCGACGACGCGCCGACGTACGAGCTGCTCAAGCGCGCGCAGACAGTAGCCGTGTTCCAGCTCGAATCCTCCGGCATGCAGCGCATGCTCAAGGACGCGAAGCCCGACCGCTTCGGCGACATCGTGGCACTGGTGGCGCTTTACCGCCCCGGCCCGATGGACCTGATCCCCAGCTTCGTCGCGCGCAAGCACGGCAAGGAGGAGGTGGAGTATCCGGACCCGCGCGTCGAGCCGATCCTGCAAGAGACCTACGGCATCATGGTCTACCAGGAGCAGGTGATGCAGATGGCGCAGATCGTCGGCGGCTACTCGCTCGGCGGCGCCGACCTGCTGCGCCGCGCGATGGGCAAGAAGAAGCCCGAGGAGATGGTCAAGCACCGCGCCACGTTCCGCGAAGGCGCGGCGAAGGACGGGCTCAGCGCCGAAAAGGCCGACCAGATCTTCGACCTGATGGAAAAGTTCGCCGGCTACGGCTTCAACAAGTCGCACGCCGCCGCCTACGCGCTGGTGTCCTACCAGACCGCCTGGCTCAAGACGCACTACCCGGCCGAGTTCATGGCCGCGACGATCTCCTCGGACATGGACAACACCGACAAGGTGGTGACCTTCCTCACCGAGTCGAAAGCGATCGGCCTGACCGTGCTGCCGCCGGACGCCAACGCCTCCGAGTACATGTTCGTGGCGACCCAGCCGAAGGAAATCCGCTACGGCCTGGGCGCGATCAAGGGCGTCGGCCAGGGCGCCTGCGAGGCGATCGTCGACGAGCGCCGCCGCCACGGCCCCTACAGGGACCTGGCCGACTTCTGCCGCCGGGTCGACCCGACCAAGCTCAACCGCCGCGTGCTGGAAGCGCTGATCCTGGCCGGCTCGCTGGACGCGCTGGCGCCGACCCGCGCCAGCCTGATGGAGCAGCTGCCGGACGCGATCAAGGCCGCCGAGCAGCACCTGCGCGACCGCCAGTCGGGCCAGAACGACATGTTCGGCGCGATGCTCGGCGGTGCCGCCGCGCCCGTGGTGCAGGTGGAGCTGCAGGTGGTCCCCGAATGGCCGCTGGAGCGCAAGCTGCAGGGCGAGCGCGACACCCTCGGGCATTACCTGTCCGGCCATCCCACCGACCCCTGGCGCGACGAGCTGGCGCAGCTGTCCAGCTGCCCGCTGGGCGAAATCGCCGAGCGCTACCAGCCACCGCGCCCGCGCAAGAGCGACGACGGCGACAACAACCGCTTCCGCCGCGGTCCGGACACGCCGTGGACCGTGGCCGGCATGGTCACCGCCGTGCGCAAGCGAGGCGACTCCGACGCCTTCGTGCGACTTGAGGACGGTACCGGCTCGATCGAGGTGAGCTTCTTCGGCGAGCTGTTCCAGCAGGTGTCGCCGCTGCTGGTGCGCGACGAGATCCTGATCGTCGAGGGCGGCCTGCGCATCGACGAATTCTCCGGCGTTGGCTTCCAGGTGCGCGCGCGCAGCGCGATCACCCTGGCCGACGCCTGCCGCCGCCATGCACGCCTGCTGCGGCTCAAGCTCGACGGTATCACACCGGACTTTCCGGCCCAGCTGCAGCGCACCCTCGCCGGCTTCCGCGGCGGGCGCGCCAGCGTGGTGCTGCACGGCTACCACAACCGCGACGCCCAGGCCGACCTGGAGCTGGGCGAGGCCTGGCGCGTGGAAGCGATCCCGGACCTGCTGCGCGCCGTGCGCGCCCTGCCCGGGGTCGAGGCGGCCCGCCTGCGCATCGTGAAAAGCCAGGAGTGAATGGTGAGGGGTGAGAAGTGAGAGAAAGGCAACGTTCGCGCCGACCGCTGCACCACACACTCCTCCCCGGACCTTCTGCGCGCCGTGCAGGCCGTGCCGGGGGGCCAGGCAGGCCGGCTACGCATGGCGAAAGGCTGTCCGCGCCACAAGGCGCTGGACGCGAGAGAACGCCATGCCCGCTCCGGACGCTTGACCTCTCACTCCTCGCCACTCACTCCTCGCTCCAAACCCATACGGCGGCGTTCTCGCGTTTCTCCGGGGCCCGCTATACTGACCCGCTTACTGTCCTGAACCGCGCCGAATGAACCCGAACTTCCTCGATTTCGAACAACCGATTGCCGAGCTGGAAGCGAAGATCGAAGAGCTTCGCCACGTCAGCCATGGCCAGGCGGTCAACATCGACGAGGAAGTCGGCCGCCTGCGCGAGAAGCTCAAGGTCAAGACCGCCGACATCTTCCGCAACCTCAACTCCTGGCAGGTGACCCAGCTCTCGCGCCATCCGGCGCGGCCGTACACGCTGGACTACATCAACGCCATCTGCGAGGAGTTCCACGAGCTGGCCGGCGACCGCGCCTACGCCGACGACGCCGCGATCGTGGGCGGCCTGGGCCGCATCAACGGCCGGCCGGTCATGATCATCGGCCACCAGAAGGCGCGCGACACCAAGGGCAAGGTGCGGCGCAATTTCGGCATGCCGCGCCCCGAGGGCTACCGCAAGGCGCTGCGCCTGATGAAGATGGCCGAGCGCTTCGGCCTGCCCATCCTCACCTTCATCGACACCCCCGGTGCCTATCCCGGCGTCGGCGCCGAGGAGCGCGGCCAGAGCGAGGCGATCGCCCGCAACCTGCTGGAAATGGCCGAGCTGAAGGTGCCGGTGGTCTGCACGGTGATCGGCGAAGGCGGCTCCGGCGGCGCGCTGGCGATCGGCGTCGGCGACGCGGTGATCATGCTGCAGTACTCGATCTACTCGGTGATCTCGCCCGAAGGCTGCGCCTCGATCCTGTGGAAGAGCCAGGACAAGGTGCGCGACGCGGCCGACGCGATGGGCGTCACCGCCCCGCGCCTGCTCGAGCTGGGCTTGGTCGACAAGGTGGTGCGCGAGCCGCTGGGCGGCGCGCACCGCAACCCGCACTCGATGGCGATCCGCCTGAAGGCCGTGCTGCTGAACGAGCTGGACCGGCTCGAGGCGATGAACGTGCCCGACCTGCTGGCGCGTCGCTACCAGCGCCTGCGCGGCTACGGCGCCTACACCGAGGGCTGATCCCACCCGGGCACGGCCGTTATCGTCGGATGCGAACGGAATCGCCGCACGACGAGGACCGCCAAGCTCCGCATCGCTCTCGCCACGACATGCGTGCTGCTTGCGCCCGTCGCCCATGCCACCCGCACGCCGCCCATCACGACGCCCGCGGCGCTGGCCCGCTACCTGCACGACACGCCGATGAAACGCTCGCCGCTGGGCGCAATGCCGCCCGGCGCGCGCAAGCGCTTCCTGGCGAGCCTGCGCTTCGGCGACCGCGGCCTCGGCGGTTTCGCCACCGATGACCTCGACCAGACGCTGACCCACGCCGTCCGCCGCTCTGCCATCATGGGCGCTGGCTCGCCCAGGGAATCATCACCATGGCCACCACCCCGACCGACCGTCTCGCCGTCCTGATCGACGCCGACAACGCCCAGCCGGCGATCGTCGAGGGCCTGCTGGCGGAGATCGCCAAGTATGGCACCGCGCACGCCAAGCGCATCTACGGCGACTGGACCGGCTCCCACCTTAAGGGCTGGAAGGAGACGCTGCTCACCTATTCGATCCAGCCGATCCAGCAGTTCGGCTACACGCGCGGCAAGAACGCCACCGACTCGGCGATGATCATCGACGCGATGGACCTGCTCTACACCGGGCGCTTCGACGGCTTCTGCATCGTCTCCAGCGACAGCGACTTCACCCGGCTGGCCGCGCGCATCCGCGAGTCCGGGCTCACCGTGTACGGCTTCGGCGAGAAGAAGACGCCCGAGCCGTTCGTCGCCGCCTGCGACAAGTTCATCTACACCGAACTGCTGGTGGAGAAGCCGGAGGACGAGGCGCCGGCCAAGCGCCTGTCGCAGGCGCAGCTGAAGGGCGACGCGCGGCTGGTCGGGCTGCTGCGCAACGCCATCGACGCAGTGTCCGACGACAGCGGCTGGGCGCACCTGGGCGCGATCGGCTCGTCGGTGGCCAAGCAGGCGCCGGAGTTCGACCCGCGCAACTATGGCTACCGCAAGCTGAGCGAGCTGGTCGACGCGATCGGCCTGTTCGAGATCGACCCGCGCGGCGACGGCGCCGCGCGCACGCTGTACGTGCGCGACAAGCGTCGCAAGTAACGCCACGCTGCCACGCCCGTGCACGACCCGCTCGACCCGCATCTCTCCGCTCGCCTTGCCGACGCGCAGCCGCCCGCGCTGTGCGTGGCCTTCAGCGGCGGGCCCGACTCCACCGCCCTGCTGCATGCGCTGGCGACCCGCCCGCGCGAGCGACCGCTGCGGGCACTGCACGTCGACCACGGCCTGCACCCGGACAGTGCACACTGGGCCGCACACGTACGGGCGCGCTGCCGGCAGTGGGATGTGCCGTGCGAGGTGCTTCGCGTGCATGTCGACCTCGATGATGGACTCGGGATCGAGGGCTCGGCGCGCCGGGCGCGCTACGACGCCCTCGCCGCCGCGCTGCGCCCCGGCGAGTGGCTGCTGACCGCCCACCATCGCGACGACCAGGTCGAAACCGTATTGCTCAAGCTCCTGCGCGGCGCCGGACCGGAGGGCCTGGGCGGCATGCGCGAGCAGCGGCCACTCGGTGCCGGCACGCTGTGGCGCCCGTTGCTGGCACTGCCGCGCGCCGCGCTGCTCGACCACGTGCGCACGCATGCGCTGGCCTGCCTGGACGATCCGGCCAACGCCGACCCGCGACTGGCCCGGCACGCCCTGCGCCACGAGGTGCTGCCGCGGCTGGCCACGCACTGGCCGCACGCGGCCGATTCGATCACCCGCAGTGCCGCACTGTGCCGCGACGCCGCCGACGCCCTGCGCGTGCACTGGCAACCGGCGTTCGACGCCCTGCACGATCCGGCCACCGGCAGTCTCGACGCAACCGCCTGGCGCGCGCTGCCTCCCGGCCTGCGCGAGCCCTTGCTCGACCACTGGCTGCACGGCCGTGGCCTGCGCGCGCCGACCGGTGCGCAGCGCGCACAGATCCTGCGCCAGCTCGACGCCCGCGACGGCCGCGTGCCGTGCATCCGTTGGCCCGGCGTCGATCTGCACGTGTGGCGCGGCCGGCTTTGGGCCGTGCCGTCGCCCGCGGCCGCGCCGCCACCCGGCTGGCATGCCGCCTGGCACGGCGGCACGCTGGCCCTGCCCGACGGCAGCACGGTCACCCTCGACGGCACGCTGGCCGCCCCGCTCACCGTGCGTCTGCGCCGCGGCGGTGAACGCCTGCGCCCGGCCGGCGACCGGCACACCCGCGAACTGCGCGACCTGTTCCAGGCCGGCGCCATGCCACCGTGGCTGCGCCCGGTCTGTCCGTTGCTCTACGAGAACGACACCCTGATCGCCGTCGCCGACCGCTGGCTCAGCGATCGGGGCGTGGCCCTGCTGGGCGCACCGGGCGAGCGGCTGCGCTGGCGGCCGCAGGCGGAGAAGTGCGTAGTGAGAACTGAGAGGTAGAGCCAAAGCGTCGCGCGATGCTGCCTTACGCCGTCTCTCGCTCCTCCCCGTTTCCATTGATTCAGCGCCCCCGCTGCGCTAGCGTTGCCGGCCATGGCCAAGACTGCTCCCGCTCCCGCCGACACCGTGCCAGCCGCCGACTTCGAGCACTCGCTCGACGAGCTGGAGCAGCTAGTGGCGAAGATGGAAGGCGGCGACCTGAGCCTGGACGATTCGCTTGCCTCGTTCGAGCGCGGCATCGGCCTGTACCGCCACTGCCAGCAGGCGCTGGAGAAGGCCGACCTGCGGGTGCGCCTGTTGCTCGACCCCGACGCCCCCGAGAGCGCCGAACCGTTTGAACCCGAACTCTGAGCTGGGCCCTGCGCTGCAGGCGCTGATCGCGCGCGCCGACCGCGCCCTGGCGACGGCCCTGCCCGCCGAACATGCCCCACCCACCGACCTGCATCGCGCCATGCGCTACGCCGTACTGGGTGGTGGCAAGCGGCTGCGTCCTCTGCTGGTCTATGCCGCCGGCCACGCACTGGGCTGCGATGACCCGGTACTGGACGCACCGGCCTGCGCGGTCGAGCTGATCCACGCCTACTCGCTGGTGCACGACGACCTGCCGGCGATGGACGACGACGCGATGCGCCGGGGCCGCCCCACCTGCCATATCGCGTTCGGCGAGGCGATGGCGATCCTCGCCGGCGACGCGCTTCAGGCGCTGGCCTTCGAGCTGCTGGCGCAAACGGCGGTGGCACCGGCCATCGGCATGGCCATGCAGCGCGCGCTCGGTCGTGCCTGCGGTGCGGATGGCATGGCCGGCGGGCAGGCGCTCGACCTGTCGGCCGTGGGACGCTCGCTGACCCTGGCCGAGCTGGAGCACATGCATGCCTGCAAGACCGGCGCGCTGATCCGCGCCTCGGTCCAGCTTGGCGCCATGGCCGCGGGCACCGACAACGACACGCTCGACGCGCTGGACCGCTACGCCCATGCGGTGGGCCTGGCCTTCCAGGTGCGCGACGACATCCTCGACGTGGAAGGCGAATCGGCGGTCATCGGCAAGACCGCCGGCAAGGATGCCGCCGCCGACAAGCCCACCTTCCCCTCGATCATCGGCCTGGACGCCTCGCGCGCGCGCCTGGCCGAGCTCACCGACGAGGCGCTCGCCGCGCTCGGCCCGCTCGACGCGCCGCACTCGCCGCTGCGCGAGCTGGCGCTGTACGCCGCGCACCGGCTGCGCTGAGCGGCAGCGATCCGCGCGGGCCGGCCGCGCGGATCAGCCGATCAGGCGCAGGGCGAAGGGGTAACGGTAGGCCACGCCCTCATTCGCCTTGATCGAGGCGATGATCACCAGCACCAGCCACACGATGGCGAGCGCCGGCAGCAGCAGGAAACCCACCAGCACGAACATCAGCAGGCCGCACAGCAGCCCGCCGATCGCCACGGTGATGTTGAAGTTCAGGGCCTCCTTCGCCTGGTCGGCGACGAAAGGCATGGTGTCCTTCTTCACCTGCCAGATGATGAGCGGCGCCAGGAAGCAGCCAATGCCGAGCCAGTGGCCGGTCAGCAGGCCGCCGACGAGTGCGGAGAGGTGGGCGAACATGGCCCATTGCCGCTCGTCGGCCGAGGGCGCGCCGGCTGCGGGCGGATCGTCGTGCGGGGGCGGCGGCGGAACGACATCATCGGGAGGAACGCTCATGGCCAGTCCTTCGGTAGGGGCGAATCATCGCCGATATGTGGCGATTTGCCGCAGATGCTACCGCGGTCGCAGGCCCTTGCGCAGCCGACCGATGGCCTATTCGCCCGCCACGGTCATGCGATCGAGCAGGATCGAGCCGGTCAGGATGTGCGAGCGCGGGTCGACGTCGCGCCCCACCGCGACGATCCCGGCGAACATGTCGCGCAGGTTGGCGGCAATGGTGATCTCCTCCACCGGGTAGGCGATCGCGCCGTGCTCGACCCAGAAGCCCGAGGCACCCCGCGAGTAGTCGCCGGTCGTGGTGTTGACGCCCTGCCCCATCAGCTCGGTGACGAGCAGGCCGGTGCCCAGCCGCGCCAGCATGCCGGCGAAGTCGCTGGCCTCGCCGTCGGCGCTGCCCGGCGTGACCACCAGATTGTGGATGCCGCCGGCGTTGCCGGTGGTGGTCAGCCCCAGCTTGCGCGCCGAGTAGCTGCCCAGCACGTAGCGCGCCAGGACACCATCCTCGACCAGCACGCTGTCGCGGGTGGCCACGCCCTCGGCGTCGAACGCACCCGACGCCTGCCCGCCGCGCAGCAGCGGCTGCTCGACGATCTGCATCCACGATGGCATCACCGGCTGACCCGCCTGGTCGAGCAGGAAACTGGCGCGGCGATACAGCGCGCCGCCGCTCACCGCGCTCACCAGATGACCGACCAGCCCGCGCGCCAGCTCCGGCGCGAACAGCACCGGGCACTGCCGCGTCGACAGGCTGCGCGCGCCCAACCGCGCGAGCGTGCGCTCGGCGGCCCGGTCGCCCAGCGCCTTCGCGTCCATGAACTTCGCCGCGTCGCGCACGCTGTCGTACCAGTAGTCGCGCTGCATGCCGGCCTCGTCGCCGGCGATCAGCGACAGCGAGATCGAATGCCGCGTACCGCGCTCGCAACCGATGAAACCGTGCGAATTGGCATACACCGACAGGCTCTCGCCCCGCTGCACGCCGGCACCGTCCGAGTTGCTGATGCCGGCGTGGGCGCGACCGGCCTCCTCGATGCGCTGGCCCAGCGCGATGGCGCCGGCGGTGTCGATCGCCCACGGATGCCACAGGTCCAGATCGGGGAACTCGGTGGCCATCAGCGCCGCGTCGGCGAGGCCGGCGGCGGGGTCTTCCTCGGTGAAGCGGGCAATCGCGCAGGCCTGGTCCAGCGTGGCCTGGATCGAGTCCGGGTTCAGGTCGGCGGTGCTGGCCGAACCCTTGCGCTGGCCGAAGTAGACGGTGAGGCCGAAGCCGCGGTCGCGGGTGTGCTCGACCGTCTCCACCTCGCCCAGCCGCACGTTCACGCTCAGGCCCGTGTCGATGCTGGCGGCCACTTCCGCCTGACTGGCACCGGCGGCGCGCGCGCGCCGGATCACGTCCCGGGCCAGGTCGGCCAGGCGGTCCAGTTCCTCGCGGCTGCGGTCGGTCGGGGGGGCGATATCGCTCACGTGGGATTCCTGCAAGGTGGACGGGTAGAATGGACGACCCGCGCCGCCCAGACCTTCCCACATGGGGTCTGTCGGCCGGCACGAAAAGAGCGCGCCAGTCTGGCCGCTGTGGAGAGTCCCATGCAACCTGCCGCCGGCATCTACCGCCACTACAAGGGCCAGCGCTACCGCGTGCTGGGCACCGCCCGCCACAGCGAAACGATGGAACCGCTGGTGGTGTACCAGGCGCTGTACGGCGAGCACGGCCTGTGGGTGCGCCCCGCGGCCATGTTCTGCGAGACAGTGGAGCTGGAAGGCGAGCCGATTCCGCGCTTCGCGCTGGAGCAGGCCGACGACAGCGATCCGCTCGCCCTTGCCACCCCGCCGGAAGCCGCCCCGTGAGCCCCAGCCGCAGTCGCAGCCAGTACGAACTGGACGAGAACGAATACGGTCCCAGCCGCACCCAGCAGCGCCGCGACGCGTTGGCGGTGCTGGCGCTGGCCACGCAGCTGGTGGAGATGGTGCCGTCGAAACTCGCCAAGCTGGACCTGCCGGACGACGTGCGCGACGAGATCGCCAACGTGCGCCGGATCAGCTCGCACATCGCGCGCAAGCGCCAGCTCGCGTTCCTTGCCAAGCTGATGCGCCGCCACGACGAGGCCACCTTCGACGCGGTGCGCGCGGCGCTGGGCGAGAATCGCGAGAAGCAGCGCCAGGAAGCGGCCGCCATGCACCGTCTGGAATCGCTGCGCGAGCGGCTGCTCGGCGACGACGGCGATGCCGCCCTGTCCGAGCTGGCCGACCGGCACCCGGAGCTCGACCGCCAGCACCTGCGGTCACTGGTGCGCCAGGCGCGCATCGAGAAAACCACTCCGAACAAGCCGCCGCGGGCCTACCGGGAGATTTATCAGCAGCTCAAGGAGCTGTCCGAGACGCAGGACGGCGCTGCGGGCGACGAAGGCGGCGAGGCGATGGACCGG
>JAGWVM010000182.1 GCA_018970895.1 Lysobacteraceae bacterium
GTCAGAGCGTTGGCGTGCACTCTGGCAGGTGTTGGTGCGGGGTACATCATGCGGCGTTTGCAAATCCGCTTCCTTCCTAGGCACCATGCCTAACAGTTCGTTCAAGGCGGACGGCTACGCCGCCGCTTAACTCCAGCGTTAGGTGTCTTTTGATGCGTTCTCGCGACCCAAGGCTGAGTGCAGTCGAGTCCTACTCGGACGCTTTCCGCGACCTGGTTAACGACCGCGTCGGCTGGAAAGGTGAGCCCGCGCGGAAGCTTCGGCTAAACACGGACGAAGATTGGAGCTTTGTCTGTGTGGCGATGGATATTCTTGGTGACGCGTCTCTAGCGCTGCACAACTTCCTAGAGTTCGGAATAGACGGCCCGACCAAGTACGACGATACAGGTGAGAAGTACCTGAGGCTCTATGGGCTGCTGAGTGCTGCGTATATCCAGCAGCAGGCGGCACTTAAGCTGCACAACCTCATGAATTGCACACGGCAGAAAGAGTTCAAGCGTAGGGTAGATCAGCTTGCTATTCGTGCCCTTCGGCACCAACTCGCATCGCACAGTCTCGATTGCAAGGATTTTTCCGCCAACTCTGTATCCGCCTTCGTTCCGGTCCGCATTGATTTAGGCGGGTTCAACTGCACGGTCACCGAAAACAGAGGCGATCGATCCGCGTCCTATAACCTTAGGAACGCCGTCAGAGATCACTGCGAGTTCATGCTCGATCTCCTAGATGCGACCTATGAAAAGAGCTATAAGACGATCTTCAAGAACCAAGCAGCAAAGCTGGAGAAACATTCCAGCAAGCTGGAGGAACTACGCCATGTAAAGGCGGGGCATCTTGTATTTAAATCGCAGCACCCTGACGGGCCGAACATTGTTATTGTGCCCATGAAGGTGTCCGGAGAAGACACCTAACAATTCGTTCAAGGCGGACGGCTTCGCCGCCGCTTAACTCCAGCGTTAGGCGGCAGCAAAGAGCATATGAACCACATAGTTCTGTCTTCGATTCTCGGCGGTATTGGTGGCGGCCTTGGCGTTGCGGTGTTTGCCGCGCTATCCCCTCGCAGATCCTGCCCGAAATGCACCGCTCCCCTACCTAAATTTCGTAAGCCCACGAACTTTCGGGAGGCAATGTTTGGTGGCTGGCATTGCCCCTCTTGCGGCACAAGAGTTGCGCGCAATGGCAGGTCGCTGTCCACTTAGGCGGGCCCAGCCTGCCTAACCAATCGTCCAAGCGGACGCCATACTGGCGCCGCTTAACTCCAAAAACGGGGTCAGGTTCACTTACTGGGTAAAAGCAGGGATCAGAGTAGACTTTTCAATCCGCAGTCGCTGTGGAAACACACTTTCATTCCGGGACTTGTTCAATTCCGCCTTTAGCCGGGCGAATTCACTGGAGGCCAAGCGGTGCACCTGACCACCATCATCCTGCTCGTGCTCGCTCTGTATATTGTCCAGATCTTCTTGCAAGAGACCTCGCGCTTCCGGTTTGACCTCAAGGGCATTGTTGGCAACCGTGACGTCCAGCCCGAACCCTCCGTGATCGCGGCACGGCTGGATCGGGCCAAGAACAATCTTCTGGAGGCCTTGCCGATCTTCATCTCCCTGGCATTGCTGGCCCTCACTAGAGGAACCAGCCAGGAGGCCGAGGCTCAGGGTGCTCTGGTCTTTCTTGTCGCCCGCGTCGTCTACGTGCCTGCCTACGTCAGCGGTATCCCTTGGCTGCGATCCCTAGTCTGGCTGGTCAGCATGTTGGGTCTTTTGATGATGGCGTTGCCAATGATCTAGGTAGCGCCGAGATGCATGGCGCAGGGTCGATTCTTCGCCTCACCGACCCCGCAAACCCTCCGGTAACGTCTCCCGATACCGCCGACTCACCATCACCGTCGTCCCGTCCCGCAAGGTGAGCTCGGCATCGCCATGTCCGCGCGGCGTGAGTGCCGTGATCTGATCAGCGCGAACGAGGTGGCTGCGGTGCACGCGCAGGAACTGCGCGGGGTGCAGCTGGGTGGCCAGTTGGGTGAGGGTGGCGCGCATGAGGTAGCTGCGTTGCGGGGTGTGCAGTTCCACGTAGTTGCCGCTGCCGACCAGGTGGGTCACTTCGTCCAGCGGCACTACCACGCGCTGGCCGCGTTCGGTGATCACCAGCGGTGGTGGATTGAAGGCGGGTGCGGGCATCGCGGCCTGCAGGCGGCGCAGGTCTTCTTCGGCGGGCAGTGGGTCGGCGTCGGCGAGGCGGGCGCGCAGGCGCTCCAGCGTGGCGGCGAGGCGCGGGGCGTCGAAGGGTTTGAGCAGGTAGTCGACCGCGGCCACTTCGAACGCGCGCAGCGCGTGCTCGTGGTAGGCGGTGGCGAACACCAGCAGCGGCCACGGTGGCGGCAGCTGGTCGAGCAGGTCGAAGCCGGTGGACTCGCCCAGCGCAATATCCAGGAATAGCGCATCGACGTGGGCGCCGGGCAGGGCGGCCAGCGCGGTGGTCAGGGTGTCGGCTTCCAGCACCACCTCCACGTCCGCAAGCTCGGCCAGCAGGCGGCGCAGTCGCGCACGGGCCGGCGCTTCGTCTTCCACGATGGCCAGGCGCAGGGTCATGCGGTCGGCTCCGCGATCCACGGCTCCAGCGGCAGGGTGATGTCCACCGCGGTGCCGCCCTGCGCGCCGGGGCCGATTTGGCAGTGGTGGCGGTCCGGATAGAGCAGGGCAAGGCGTTCGCGCACGTTGGCCAGCCCCACGCCGGGTTGCGCATCGGCGGCGAAGCCGACGCCGTCGTCTTCCACGCGGCAGTGCAGCTGCCCGCCGTCGCGGCGCAGGGTGACGGCGAGCCGGCCGCGGCCGTTGCGCAGGCCGTGGCGGAAGGCGTTTTCCACCAAGGGCTGCAGCAGCAGGCGCGGCAGGCGCATGGCGTCCAGCCCGTCGTCCACGGTGATGTCGATGTGCAGCAGGCCGGGTTGGCGCTCGGCCATCAGCGCGGTGTAGGCGCGCAGCCAGTGCACCTCGTCGGCGACGCGCACCCAGGTGGAACCGTCGGCGGTCATCGCGGTGCGCAGCAGGTCGGACAGCGCCACGATCATGCGGTCGGCGGAGGGCACGTCTTCGTAGATGCGGTTGGAGATGGCGTTGAGCGTGTTGAACACGAAGTGCGGCTCGATCTGCGCCGACAGGTGCGCCAGCCGCGCCTCGCTGAGCGCCCGGCGCAGCTCCAGCTCGTCCAGTTGCTGCCGGCGGCGCTCGCGGACGGTGCGGATCAGGGCGCAGGCGATGACCAGGCTGAGGTAGGTCATCAGGTCTTTCTGGAATTCGTAGACCAGCCCGATCCACGCCTCGCCGAATGTGTAGGACGAGCCCAGTGCCGCGTACACCGCCTTGCGGATCGCCACGATGAGCGCCACGTGCACCAGCGAAAACACGATCGCCGCCGGCAGGTGCACCAGCATCCGCCGCCAGGCGCCGGGGCCGGTGATCCGGCAGCGCGCCTCGAACCGCGCCACGGCGAGCGCGAGCAGGCCGATCACCAGCGAGCTGCTCAGCTCCCACGTGTAGTAGTGCCAGGCCACGGCGCCGGGGTTGTCGCGCTGGCTGATCCACACGTTGGTGCCCAGCCACAGGCCGACGAAGGTCCAGCCGGCGAAGTACAGCGCCAGCCAGCGCGGGCGGCGCAGCAGGCCGGGATACCCGGGCGGACGGGAGGCGGGGGTCATGGCGGCAGGGTGGCGGGCATCGGTCATTGATAGCCCGACGGCGCCACCCGCGCCAGCCCGGAGCGGCGCCCCGGTGGCGAAACCGGTTGCCCGGCGGCCGCGCATGTCCGATGCTCGGCCGCGGCACGGCCATGCATGGATGGCCACCTGGCGTCCTGCGCAACGGAGGGAGTCGTTGTGGGTGCGAAATGGCCGATACGGCTTGTCCTGGTCCTGCTCGCGCTGGCGGTCTCGCCGGCCAGGGCGCAGGTGCTGCGCGTGGTCGGGGACAACAACTATCCGCCGTACCTGTTCCTCGGCCCGGACGGGCAGCCGCGTGGCTACGTGGTGGACGAGTGGAAGCTGTTCGAGCGCAAGACCGGCGTGAAGGTGCAGCTGGTGGCGACCGACTGGGCCGACGCGCAGCAGCGCCTGCAGTCCGGCCAGGCGGACGTGATCGACATGATCTTCCGCACGCCCGAGCGCGAGGCCCTGTACGACTTCACCGAACCGTTCGCGACGGTGCACGTGGGCATCTACGTGGACGCCGGTATCACCGGCATCGACGGGCCGGACGCGTTGTCCGGCTTCAACGTGGGCGTGGAACGCGGTGACGCCTGCGTCGACCGCCTGCACCGGGCGGGCGTCGATTCGCTGCGGCAGTACCCGGGCTACGCGGACATCATCGGCGCGGCGCAGCGGCTGGACATCCGCATCTTCTGCATGGACGAGATGCCGGCCAACTATTACCTGTACCGGCTGCAGGGCGACACGCGCTTCGTGAAGGCGTTCGACTTCTACACCGACGCGTTCCGCCGCGGCGTGCGCAAGGGCGACACGAAGACGCTGGCGCTGGTCGAGCGCGGCATGGCGATGATCACCCCGGCCGAGCGCGAGGCGCTGCGGCGCAAGTGGATGGGCCAGCCGCTCGATTTCGCACCGTACATGCGGATGGTCGGCTACGCGCTGGCGGTGGCGCTGGCGCTGGGCGTGGCGCTGCTGCTGTGGGGGCTGTCGCTGCGCCGCGCGGTGGAGCGGCGCACCCGCGACCTGGAGCACATGGCCCACCACGATGCGCTGACCGGCCTGCCCAACCGCCGCCTGCTCGAGCTGCGGCTGGACCAGCTCTGCGGCCAGGCCAATGCCTCGCCGCTGGCGCTGCTGCTGGTGGACCTGGACAACTTCAAGCGGGTCAACGAGAGCCTGGGCCACGGCGCCGGCGATGCGCTGCTGCGCGAGGCAGCCAGACGCGTGGGCGAGAGCGTGCCCGAGCTGGACCTGGCCGCCCACCTGGGCGGCGACGAGTTCGTGATCCTGCTGTCCAGCAACGTCACCGCGATGAGCGTGTCGGCGGCGGCCGGGCGGGTGCAGCGGACCCTGGCCGAGCCGTTCGTGCTGGACGGCAGCGAGGTGGTGATGGGCGCCAGCATCGGGGTGAGCCTGTTCCCGGTGGACGGGCGCGACGGTGCCACGCTGCTGCGCCATGCCGATGCGGCGATGGATCGCGCCAAGCAGTCCGGTCCGGGCAACTGCCGGTTCTACAACGGCTCGCTGACCGACCAGGCCAGCAGCTGGCTGCGGCTGGGCGCGAGGCTGCGCCGGGCCATCCACGAGGGCGCGTTCGAGCTGCACTACCAGCCGCAGATCGACCTGCGCAGCGGCCGCGTGGTCGCGGTGGAGGCGCTGCTGCGCTGGCCCGGCGGCGAGGCCGATGCGATGCCCGCGCGGTTCATTCCCTATGCCGAGGAAACCGGGCTGATCGAGCCGATCGGCGAATGGGTGCTGGCCCGCGCCGCTTGCCAGCT
>JAGWVM010000034.1 GCA_018970895.1 Lysobacteraceae bacterium
GCGCTCGGCGCGCAGCTCTACCTGTGGGCGAGGGTGGCCTACCTGCCGGTCTACGCGGCCGGCATTCCCTACCTGCGCTCGGCCGTGTGGGGCGTGTCGATGGTCGGCCTGCTGCTGGTGCTTTCCGCCCTGTTCTGATGCCCGGCAACCGGCGCCGCGGCGGCCGCGCCCGGCCCCGCCGCGGGCGGTTGCAACCCGATCTCCCCGGCGCCGCCCTCGTCGCCGCACTCGCCTGCGCGGGCGCGTTGCGGTATCCATGCGTGCTCGACTGAACCGGGCGCAGGGAGGCGGACAGCATGGCCGGACGGCCGCCAGCGACAGGCGTGGCGGGTTGCGGGCGGTCCCGCGGCCTGCGTCGGCGCGCCATGCGGCTGCCGTCCGGCAGGTCATCCTGGGCGGCATCTGTGCCCCGTTCCGCCTGCACCGATCTCCTTGAAACCGCTTTTGTGTCCCGGCCCGGCCCCGCCGCGTGCCGGGGCGACGCATTCCGGGGTCGACGCTGCCCGATCACCGGAGGCCCGGCGCGCCGCGCGCCGGGCCAGCCGGCAGCCACTGTCCGTCAAAGGCACCAAAGGAGTTCCGCATGAACAAGCATTTCGAACGCACCGGTCCGCTCACCGAGCTGTCCAGCTACCCGCAATGGGCGCAGGACATGCTGGCCGACTGCGAAGCCACCAAGGCCCGCGTGCTCGACCACGAGATCTGGAAGCTGATGATGGACCTGCGCATGGACGCCGAGTCCACGGCCAATTTCATGATGGGCCTGTGGCCGTTCATCGAGCGCTTCCCGAGCTTCATGGCGCTGAGCCTGCTCAAGACCCGCTATGGCCGCAGCCCCGGCGACAACCTGGCCCGGCGCTGGCTGGTGCGCAACATCCGGGTGGAGCAGAACCACGCCGAGTACTGGATCAACTGGTCCGAGGGCGCCGGGGTTTCGCGCGAGCGCCTGCTGGGCGAGGCGGCCCCCCACGGCACCGACGGCCTGCCGCGCTGGTGCGAGGACATCTGCGCCCGCGGCAGCCTGGCCGCCGGCATCGTCGCAACCAATTACGCCATCGAGGGAGTGACCGGCGAGTGGTCACAGATGATCTATGACAGCACGAAGTATCGGGAAAGCTTTGATCCGTCGGTAAGAAATTCGGCGCTAAAGTGGTTGCACCTTCATGCCGCTTATGATGACACTCACCCGTGGGAGGCGCTGGAAATCGTCTGCACGCTGATGGGCACGGCGCCGTCGGCCGATGACGTGGCGCATCTGACCGAGTGCATCAAGCGCAGCTACACCAGCATGATCCTGTTGGGGGACCGGTGCATCCAGAACTGCCCGGACCGGTTGGAACTTAGCGAGGCCGCTGCCTAACGGATTGGCGCGGTTGGAAAAAACAGGGCTCGGGCGCCGGGACAGGCGCCCCTCGGCGTAAAGGCATGCGATGCGGTTTGTCGGCAACAGTCTGAGCGTGCAGCGGTCGCTGACGAGGCGATTGATGCCGCTCGCCTATGCACTGGCCCTGGCCATCGTGCTGATCATGGCGATGACCTGGGGAGTCCTGCAGATCCAGGTGACTCTCGCTGGTTTCCTCAACAGCGAGAGCATCTGGTCGAAGGCGCAGAAGCAGGCCGTGATCGACCTGGACAACTACGCGCTGAGCGGCGCCCCCGCCGACCTGGCCAGCTTCCAGCGCAATTACGGCCTGCTGCAGAGCGATCGCTGGGGCCGCGATGCGATCGCCTCCGGACGCTATCGCCGCGAGGACATCGACGAGGTGTTCCGCCGCGGCAACATCATGCCGGCAGCCAAGCCGGGCATGATCTTCATGCTGCGCCATTTCACCGGCGCGCCTCACCTGAGGGCCTCGCTCGACGCCTGGCGCTCGACCGACGCCTCGATCGACGAGCTGGGCCGCATCGCCGGGCGGATCCAGCAGGCCTATGCCGGCGGCCGTCCCGCGGACGGCGAGATCGCGCGCATCCGCGACCGCATCAACGCCCTGAACACCTACATGGAGCCGCGCACGCAGCTGTTCTCGGTGGAGATGGTCAAGGGCGCCATCTGGGCCGGGCAGCTGCTGTTCTGGTGCGTGATCGGCGCCTTCTGCCTGGCCGCGGGCCTGTGGCTCTGGATGGCCCGGCGCATCGTCGAGAGCATCCGCGGCAGCGAGGAGCGATACCGGCTGGTGTTCGACAGCGCCGGCGATGCCATCTTCATGGTGGATCGGCGCTCCGGACGCATCCTCGACGCCAACCGCACGGCCTCGAGCTGGACCGGTTGCACGGCACGCGAGCTGGTCGGGCGTGATTTCACGTCGCTGTTCGCGCACGACCCGCTGGACCTGGACAACGGCCTGCCGCCGATCGGCTCGCGCGAGGGCGACATCGCGCTGACCGCGCTGCTGGACCGGGACGGCACGGTGCGACCGGTGGAAACCCGCAGCAGTCTCGCGCGCTGGGGCGATACCGAGGTCAGCCAGGCGATCGTGCGCGACGTGTCCGACCGGGTGGCGATGGAGCAGGAGCGGCGCATCGCCGCCAAGGCACTGGGCAGCATCGCCGAGGGCGTGATCATCGCCGACGCCGACCGTCGGGTGGTCACCGTCAACGCCGCCCACGTGGAGATCACCGGATTCACCGCGCAGGCCCTGCAGGGCGTGCGTTTCGACGAGACCCGCTGCCTGCCGGACGACAAGCCGCTTCCGGACAGCGTGTGGCGCTCCATCGAGCTGGGCGGCAACTGGCGCGGCGAAGTGAAGAGCCGCCGCCGCGACGGCAGCACCTATCCGGAGTTGCTCAGCATCAGCGCGATCCGCGACGACGCCGGGCAGGTGCTGCATTACGTGGCGGTGTTCAACAACATCACCACGACCAAGGCCGATCAGCGCCGGCTCGAGCACCTGGCCACGCACGACCTGCTGACCGGGCTGGCCAACCGCGCCGAGTTCGAGCGACGCTGCAGCGAGGCGATCGAGCAGGCGTCGCGCAGCCGCGGCTGCGTGGCGGTGCTGTTCATCGACCTGGACGCTTTCAAGATCGTCAACGACAGCTACAGCCACGCCATCGGCGACCGCCTGCTGGCGCGGGTGGGCGAGCGGATCCTGGCCGAGCTGGGGCCCGACGACGTGGCCGGTCGCATCGGTGGCGACGAGTTCACCGCGCTGGTGAGCGGGCTGGATACGCGCGACGAGGCCGCCCGCGTCGCCAGCCGGCTGCTCGCCTCACTGGCCGCGCCGATCCACGTCGATGAATACGACGTGGTGCTCAGTGCCAGCATCGGCATCGCCAGCTATCCGCTGGATGGCGAAACGCCGGCAGTGCTGATTTCCAACGCCGACGCGGCGATGTATGCGGCCAAGAGCGAGGAGCGCAACGCGTTCCGCTTCTACTCGCCGATCATGCAGGCCGACGCGCGCAAGCGCCTGCAGCTGGCTTCCGAGCTGCGTCAGGCGCTGGCCAACGACGAGTTCCGGCTGGTGTTCCAGCCCAGCCTGGACCTGCGGACCGGCCGCGTGGTCGCGGCCGAGGCGCTGCTGCGCTGGCAGCACCCCAAGCGCGGGCTGGTGATGCCGGACAACTTCATCCCGATGGCCGAGAGCCTGGGCCTGATCCGCCGCATCGACGAGTGGGTGCTGCGCTCGGCATGTGCGTGGATCAAGCAGTGGGAGCACGAGCGGGTCGCGCCGATCCGCATCGCGGTGAATGTGTCGGCCAGCTGGTTCGGCCACCCGGCCTTCATCGAGGGGCTGCAGAACGCGCTGCGCGACTACCAGGTCGACCCCAAGCGGCTGCTGCTGGAGATCACCGAGAGCGCGATCCTGCGCCTTGGCGAGGGCACCCACCGCACCATGTACGCGCTGCACACCATGGGTGTCGGCGTGGCGATCGACGATTTCGGCACCGGCTATTCCTCGCTGGCCTACCTCAAGCTGCCGGCCGTGGTCTGCCTGAAGATCGATCGCACCTTCATCACCGGCGTGCCGCGCAGCGCCGACGACGTGGCGATCGTCGAGGCGATCCTGGCGATGGCGCGAAGCCTCAAGCTGTATGCGATCGCCGAAGGCATCGAGGACGAGGAGCAGCACGAATTCCTGCTGCGAGCCGGCTGCGAGGAAGGGCAGGGTTACCTGTACGCCCGGCCGCTCGAGGTGCCCGATCTCATGCGCATGCTCAAGTCGGGCGGCAACCAGCCGCCGACCCGGTTGCGCCTGGTACCACCGCCGCGGGCGGGATGACGATGGCCGCCCGCCGCAGTGCCCCGCTCGTGGGCCGGTTCGCAGGCCGGTCAGTGCGCGCCGGCGTCGGCGTAGCTGGTCTCGGTCTGGTAGAGCTGCGGCATCAGGTGGCGCAGCGCGGCGACCTTCGGGGCGTCGTTGATGACGATGTACGGATCGTCGCCGTGGGTGCGGTAGTAGTCCTGGTGATAACCCTCGGCCATGTAGAACGCCGGCAGCGGCTCCACCTTCGTCACGATCGGCGCGTCGAACGCATGCGCTGCGCCCAGCTGGCGGATATAGGCCTGCGCCACCTGGCGCTGCTGCGACGTGGTGGTGAAGATCTCCGAGCGGTACTGGGTGCCGTGATCCGGCCCCTGCCGATCCAGCTCGGTCGGATCGTGCGCCACCGAGAAGAACACCCGCAGCAGCGTGCCGTAGCTCACCTCGGCCGGGTCGTAGACGATCTTCACCGACTCGGCGTGGCCGGTGTCGCCCTCGGCCACCCGGAAGTAGTGCGCGGTGTCCGCCGCGCCGCCGGCATAGCCGGCCCAGACCTGACGCACGCCCCGGACATGTTCGAACACCGCCTGCATGCCCCAGAAGCAACCCCCGGCGAGCACCGCGACCTGGTCGCCCGGCTGCGCCGGCTTCGGGTCGAGCCGGGCCGGGGGCACGAGCGCGGGGCTGGCGCTGGCCGCCGCGGTGCAGGCGCCGATGGCGAGCGCCAGCGCGGTGGTGGCGAGGCGAAGGAACAGCGTGTGGCTGGCTTTCCGGGGCATGCAATGGCGTCCTGGGATGACCTGGGGGAGGGCCGCCTGTCCGCGACGCCATCCTCTACGCGTCGATCGCGGGAAAGGATGCGTCGCCGGGCGTCCGGTATGCGATTCGCCGGCCACCGGCCACCGGTTACGCCGCCGCCCGCCGCCACGGCACGGCCGGAGCGCTGACGCCGTGGGCGCCTGCATGCACCCGGTGGTCGACGTGTCCGCCTATGCGCGGCGCATCGGCTATCTGGAGCCGATGCGCGGCGACCTGGCGACCGTGCAGGGCATCGTGCGGGCGCACGTGGCCGCGATCGCGTTCGAGAACCTCGACGCGCTGATGGGCCGGCCGATCGACCTGGATCCGCTGGGCATCGAGGACAAGCTGGTGCACCGCGGGCGCGGGGGCTACTGCTTCGAGCACAACCGACTGCTGGCCGAGGTGCTGCGTTCGCTGGACCTGCGCGTGGACTGCCTGCTGGCCCGGGTGTTGTGGAACCGCCCCGAGGGTGCCGCCGCGCCGCAGAGCCACATGGCGCTGCGGGTGTTCATCGACGACGAGCCGTGGCTGGTGGATGTGGGTTTCGGCGGGCTGAGCCTGTCCAGTGCGCTGCGTCTGTCCAGCGGGCTGGAGCAGCTCACCCCGCACGAGCCCTGCCGCCTGCTCGAGCGCGACGGCGAATGGCTGCTGCAGGCCCAGGTCGCCGTGCAGTGGCGCAGCCTGTACCGGTTCCGGCTGGTGCCCTGCGAGGAGGTCGACGTGACGGTGGCCAACCACTACGTGTCGACCCACCCCGATTCGCCGTTCACCCACCAGCTGGTGGTGGCACGCACCATTGCCGACCAGCGGCTGGCCCTGCGCAACCACGAATTCACCATCCACCATCGCGGCGGCCCGAGCGAGCGCTACGTGCTGCCGACCACCACCGACATCCGCCGCACGCTGGAGCGTCACTTCATGCTGGTGCTGCCGGCGCACGCCGGGCTGGACCGGCGGCTGGCGATGCTGCCGCGCTGATCGTGATGCCGGCCGCGCCGGCCGGCTCAGCCGGCGGCGTGGACGAGGATCGCCACCTCGTCGTCCACCACCACGCGCTGACCCGCGTGGATCTTGCAGGTCTTGCGCAGCTCCGGCACCCCGTCCACGGTGACCACGCCGGCCGCGACGATGGCCTTGCCCGCGCCGCCGCTGTCGCACAGCCCGACCAGCTTCAGCAGCTGGTTCAGTTCCACGTACTCGTGCGGCGGTTCGAGGGCGAAGTCGAGATGTTCCATGGCGGCTCAGTCGGCGAGGGTGGGCAGGGGGAGGAAGGCGAAAAAGGGGCGGTCATGCTCGAGCGCGAAGGTCGCCGCGTCGTCCAGCACCCCGCGCAGCACGGCAAGATCGGCGGGGGCCTGACGGCGCAGGCCGTCGACGTGCTCGAACAGCAGCACGTGTCCCCAGCCCGGATGCCAGGCGGGATCGCGCAGGCAGTCGGCCAGTGCGTCCCAGTTGGCGCCGAAATCCTCCGGCAGGCGCAGCGTGCCGGCGATGCGCGCCAGCACGGCATGCTTGTCGTGGCAGCCGGCCAGATCGATCCGGCAGAGCGCCAGCTCGTGCCGGTGGGCCTGCGCCCCGAGGGCGCCGTAGTCGGCCGGGTCCACGTCGTAGACGCCGGACAGCAGCGGACGACTGAGGTCCAGATGGTCCGCGGTCCGGTTCATTGCGGTCCCTCGATCCGGCGGAAGCTGCGGTAGTGGTCGCCGGTGTAGAAGTATTCGGTCGGCGGGTGGCCGCCGGTGATGATGCGTCGCATGCCGCGGGTCCGCGCACCGGGGGTGTCGACGGTGTACTCGTGGTAATACCCGCGCGGCTGCCGCGGCAGCAGGCCCTCGTAGTTGCCGAACACGGTGCCGTCCTGCGGATGCGGGAACGGGCCGCCCGCGGCGATCAGGTGCAGGGTGCGCGCCACTTCCGGCGGCAGCGACGCCGGCCCGCCTCGCGACGGGGCGGCCACGGTTGGCCGCGGTGCGTCCGACCCGGCGTCCCGCGACGGAGCATGCGGCGACTGCCGCCAGGCGAGCAGGGCGACCACCAGCACGATCACGAGGCCGAGCAGCTTGCGCATGGCGGGCGGAGTCTTCCGGACGGGCGCGCAGTGTAGCGCCGGCACCGGCGCGGCGTGGACCGCCCGTTGAGTCGCCGGGCGCGACGAGGCATGGTCGGTCATCCCTGCCCGTGGAGCTTCCGCCATGCCGTCGCGTCCTCGCCCGCTGCCCGCTTTCCTGCGTCCCGTGACCTGCGATCCCGCACCGCTGGAGGGACGCGTCGTCCTGGTGACCGGCGGGGCGCAGGGTATCGGGCGCGGCGTCGCCCAGGCCGTGCTGGGCGCGGGCGGCCGCGTGATGGTCGGCGACATCGACGCCGAGGCCGGCCGTGCCTGCCTGGACGAGTGGCAGGTGGGCGACGCGGCGGCATTCCAGCGGCTGGACGTGGGCCGCGAGGCCAGCGTGCGGCGGTTCGTCGACGCGGCGCAGCGCCGCTTCGGCCGGATCGATGCCCTGGTGAACAACGCCGGCATCGCCGATCCGCACACCGGCCCGCTGGAGTCGCTGGACCTGCGTGCATGGCGTCGCCGGCTGGCGGTGAACCTGGACGGCGCCTTCCTCTGCGCCAAGCACGCACTGCCCGCGCTGCGGCGTGCCCCCGCGGGCGGTGTCATCGTCAACGTCGCGTCCAG
This sequence comes from Lysobacteraceae bacterium, assembly GCA_018970895.1. Classification (GTDB taxonomy): domain Bacteria; phylum Pseudomonadota; class Gammaproteobacteria; order Xanthomonadales; family Rhodanobacteraceae; genus Dyella_A. The sequence goes on from JAGWVM010000034.1 coordinate 7,687, forward strand.
CCGCGCGCTGCAGTCCGAGCCGGACACCGAGGCCTACGCCGCCAGCAAGGGCGGCCTGCTGGCCTTCACCCACGCGCTGGCGGTCAGCGCCGGGCCGGCGGTGCGCGTGAATGCGATCAGTCCGGGCTGGATCGCCACCGACGCCTGGCGCAAACCCGTCTCCCGGCAGGTGCCCAAGCTCTCCCGCGCCGACCATGCCCAGCATCCGGCGGGCCGCGTCGGCACGCCCCTGGACGTCGGCGCGCTGGCGGTGTTCCTGCTGTCGCCCCAGGCCGGCTTCATCACGGGCGAGAACTTCGTCGTCGATGGCGGTATGGTGCGCAGGATGCAGTACCACTAGCCGACCGCCACGGACGCGCGGCGCCTCCGTCACCGACTCGCGTCGCTCTCGCCATGCACAAGCCCGCACGTCCCGCCAACGAGGCGACCCGCCTCGACGAGCTCCACCGCTACGAGATCCTCGACACCCTGTCCGAGGTGGCGTACGACGACCTGCTCGCGGTCGCTGCCGGCATCTGCGGCACGCCGATGGGGGCGGTCAGCCTGGTCGACGCCGAGCGCGAGTGGTACAAGGCCGCACTCGGCGTGCCGACCCGCGAGGGCCCCCGCGATGAATCGTTCTGTGCGCATGCCATCCTGCACGCCGACCGCCTGATGGTGGTGGCCGATGCGCAGGAGGATCCACGCTTTCGCGACAATCCGCGGGTGCTGGGGGCGCCGGGGATCCGCTTCTATGCCGGCGCGCCGCTGGTCAGTCCCAGCGGCCACGTGACCGGCACGCTGTGCGTAATGGACCGCCAGCCGCGCGTGCTCGACACCTTCCAGCAGGAGTCGCTGATCCGGCTGTCGCGGCAGGTGGTGACCCTGATGGAGCTGCGTCGCGTCAATCGTCGCCTGCGCCAGCACCTGGAGGAGCGCGAGTGGTACGAGCAGCAGATGCAGGACTACCAGCAACTGCTCGAGCTGCACAACGAGGAGCTCTCCACCCAGCTCGGCGTGGATCCGCTGACCGGCCTGGCCAGCCGTCGCGCCTTCACCGCGGCGCTGGAAAAGGCACTGAGCCATGCCGCCATCGAGCAGCAGCCGGTGTCGCTGGCGCTGGTGGACATCGACCATTTCAAGGCGATCAACGACGTGCACGGGCATCCGGTCGGCGACCAGGTGCTGGGCGAGTTCGGCCAGTTGCTGCGCCGGCTGGTGCCGGTGGGGGCGATGCCTGCCCGGCATGGCGGCGAGGAGTTCGTGCTGCTGCTGCCCGGCATGGATCGGACCCGTGCGGCCAGCGCCGCCGAGGCGATGTGCCGGGCCGTGCGCGAAGCTCCGCTCAGCCGTCCGGTGACGGTGAGCATCGGCGTTGCCGGCTGGCGCACCGGCGAGTCCACCGCCGACCTGTACGCCCGCGCCGATGCGGCGCTCTACGCCGCCAAGCGCGAGGGGCGCGACCGGGTGATGGTGGCCGGCTGAGCGGTCCAACCATGACCTTCGGACTAGGCGGTCGCCGGCCATAGCCGCGATAGTGGGGCGATCCGGTTTGCCAACTGATGGGGAATCCCGCATGTCCATTCGATCCTCGCTGCGCGCGGCGGTCGCCGCCGCGCTGCTGGTCGGTGCCGCTGGCGCCATGGCCCAGGGCGCGCCGCAGGCCGCCACGCCGCCGCCGGCCCGCATCGATGACACCGCCCGCCCGGCGCTGCCGCCGGACCTGGCCGACTTCGCCGCCTACGTCGACCGCGCGCGCAAGACCTTCGACGTGCCCGGCATCGCCGTGGCGATCGTCAAGGACGGCAAGGTGGTGATGGAGCAGGGCTTCGGCGACAAGTCGCTGGACCCGAAGCGGCCGGTGGACGCGCACACGCTGTTCGCCATCGCGTCCAACACCAAGGCGTTCACCGCTGCGGCGCTGGAGCAGCTGGACGAGGCCGGCAAGCTGAAGATGGACGACCGGGTCATCGACCACCTGCCGTGGTTCCGCATGTCCGATCCGTACGTCACCCACGAGATGCGCATCCGCGACCTGCTCGCGCATCGCAGCGGCCTCTCGCTGGGAGCCGGCGACCTGCTGTACTGGCCGCCGACCTCGTACACCACCCGCGATGTGGTCGAGCGTCTGAAGAACGTGCCGATCAGGAACGGGTTCCGCAGCGGCTACGCCTACGACAACATCCTGTTCGCGGTGGCCACGCTGGTGATCGAGCAGGCCTCGGGCGAGAAATACGCCGACTACATCCGCCAGCACATCTTCCGGCCGGTCGGGATGGACGAGTCGGTCATCGACTGGACCCACCTCAAGCCCGGCGCGGACGTCGCCACCGGCTACGCGCCGGAGAATTTCAAGGACTTGAAGCCGGTGCCGCCGATGGCCTGGCTCAACGACCCGGGCGCCGGCGGCATCTACGCCAGCGTGCACGACCTGGCCAAGTGGATGAACGTGCAGCTGGCCGGCGGCGCGCTGCCGCGGGCCGGCGCCGACGGCAAGCCGCAGCGGATCTTTTCCGAGGACAGCCAGCGGCAGATGTGGACCATGCTCACCCCGATCGAGGTGGGCAAGCCGCCGCTGCCGGAGTTCAAGCCGGTGGTGCCGAACTTCTACGGCTACGGCGAGGGCTGGTTCCTGTCCGATTACCGCGGCCACCGGCTGGCCTGGCACACCGGCGGCTGGCCGGGCTTCGTCTCGCGCCTGACCCTGGTGCCGGATGAGCACCTGGGCGTGGTGGTGCTGACCAACGCGCAGTCCGGCGCCGCCTTCAACGCGGTGACCTACCGCGTGCTGGACGCCTACCTGCATCCGGGCCGGAAGACCGACTGGGTCGCCGTCTACGACAAGCTGGTGAAGAAGGGCGAAGCGAAGGCGGACGACAGCTGGGCCAGGCACCTGGCCGCGCGCGAGAAGCACCCGACGCTGGACCTGCCGCAGGCCAGGTACGCCGGCACCTTCCAGGACCCGTGGTATGGCGACGTGATCGTCAGCAACGAGGGCGGCAAGCTGCGCATGCGCTTCGCCCACACCAGACAGCTGATCGGCACCATGACCCCGTGGCAGCACAGCACCTTCGTGGTGAAGTGGGACGACCGCACGCTCAACGCCGACGCCTTCGCCACCTACACGCTCGATGCCGACGGCCGGATCACCGAGCTGCGCATGCAGCCGATCTCGCCGCTGACCGACTTCAGCTTCGACTTCCAGGATCTGCGCCTGAAGCCGGTGAAGGCGGACAAGGCGTCCGAAGACTGACCGACCGGCGCCGCCTGCCACGGCGGCGCCGTCCATCGACAAGGGGAGATCCGCATGCGTCGCTACGCCTCGTTCCTGCTCGCCGGCCTGTGTGGGCTGGCGATCGCTTCCTCCGTCCCTGCGCGTGACAGCGCACCGGCGGCTCCGGCGCTGTTCCGCGTCGAACTCGGTGCGTCCGTGGCCCAGCCACAGTCCGGCCGGCTGCTGCTGTTCGCGGTGGATGCCGCCACCGCCCGCGCACACGCCAAGGACGGCACGGTCGACGCGGTCGACACCAACCCGTTCCAGCCGACCCGGACCGCCATCGCCGCGCGCGAGGTGACCCGGCTGGTACCGGGGCAGGGGCTCACCCTGGACGCCGACGCGGTGGCGTTCCCCAAGGCCTTTTCGCAGCTGCCGGCGGGCGACTACCTGCTGCAGGCGGTGCTGGACACCCATCACGACTACAACTATTCCGGCCGTGACGCCGGCGACGTGGTGAGCCGCGTGGTCGAGGCTCACCTGCCCGGCGGCATGCCGCGGCTGGTACTGGACAAGGTGCTGCCGGCACGCGATCCGTGGGATTTTCCCAAGGGCGCGCTGGGCCCGGTCACCGAAAAGCATCTGGCCGAGGCGAAGGCGCACCTCAAGCCGATCGACTTCGTCAGCCCGGTGCTGAGCGCGTTCTGGGGCAGGCCGATCCACATGAAGGGCTGGGTGCTGCTGCCGCCTGGCTACGACGCCTCGGGCAAGACCACCTACCCGGTGCTTTACCACACGCACGGCTTCGGCGGCGGTGACCACAGCGAGGCGGCGACCGGCCTGATGGCCTACGGCCAGATGGCCGAGAAGGCGATGCCGCCGATGATCTGGGTGCTGCTGGACGAATCCTCGCCCACCGGCACGCACGAGTTCGCCGACTCGGTGAACAACGGCCCGTGGGGGCAGGCGCTGACCACCGAGCTGATCCCGTCGCTGGAGAAGCAGTACCGCATGGACGGCAAGGCCAGCGGACGCTTCCTCAACGGGCACTCCTCCGGCGGCTGGGCCACGCTGTGGCTGCAGACGCGCTACCCGAAGGTGTTCGGCGGCACCTGGTCGACCTCGCCCGATCCGAGCGACTTCCACGACTTCACCGGTCCGGACCTCTACGCGCCGCATGCCAACGTCTACCATCGACCGGACGGCACGCCGTACCCGCTGGTGCGTGACCACGACAAGGTGATCGCCACCTTCCAGCAGTTCGCGCAGATGGAGCGCGTGCTCGGTCCCTACGGCGGCCAGATGGCGTCGTTCGACTGGGTGTTCTCGCCGCGCGGCAAGGACGGCCGGCCCGAGCCGATGTTCGATCGCGACACCGGCGACGTCGATCCGGCGGTGGTTGCCTACTGGCGCGACCACTACGACATCGCGCATCGCCTGAAGACGCACTGGCCGCAGCTGAAGAAGGACCTGGACGGCAAGATCCATCTCTACGTGGGCACCGCCGACACGTTCTACCTCGATGGCGCCGCGCACAAGCTCAAGGCGGTGCTCGACGGGCTGGGCGCGAAGTCCTCGTTCCACTTCATCCCGGACCGCACCCACTTCGACCTCTACCGCATCGGCGACGACCGCCAGGGCCTGATGAAGCAGATCACCTGGGAGATGTATGCCGTCGCGCGTCCGCATTCGACGCTGAAGCCGCCGGCACCGTGAGTCCCGGCCTGCCGCCGGACGACGGCGGCAGCGTGCAGGCCGCGCGCTTGACCGAGGTCAAGCCGCGAGCACCGCATCGGCCTAAGGTGATGACAGAGGCATCGCGCGCGGCATCCGGCGCGATGCCGGATACACGACACCTCGCGTCCCGAATGCGCCAGCGCCCTTCGTCACGGCCGCATGTTCCGGGCAGCGGGCACCGGCCGGATGCGCCATCCCGACGAGGGAGCCTGTCACCGTGCGCCTGCACCCGCCGATCGCCATCGTCCTGGCCGTGGTCCTGTCCGCATCCGCGCTGCTGTTCGCGTGGCCCGGCAGCGGCGCACGGGCGGGCGGCGACGCGGCGCACGGACGTGCGCTGGCCGGCACGCGCTGTGCGGCCTGCCACGGAGCCGACGGCGCCGGCGGGGCGCCGTCGGTACCGCGGCTCGCCGGGCAGGATGCGGATTACCTGTATCGGCAACTGCAGGCCTTCGGCGACGGGGCACGCGCCTCGCCGGTGATGGACGCGGTGGCCGCCGGGCTGTCCGAGCGGCAGCGGCGTGACGTCGCCGCGTTCTTCGCGGCCCGGTCGCGACACGCGGCTGCCGGGCCGGAAGATGCCCTCGTCGACGAGGGGCGCGTGCTGTTCCTGGCGGGCGGCGACGATGGCCGCGTGCCGGCATGTGCGGACTGCCACGACGCTGGCAAGGGCGGGTTCGCCGGAGGCATGCGCGGCATGCACGGCATGGCTGGCATGCCGATGATGGGCTTGCCGGCGCGCCATGCACCCCGCCTGTTCGGCCAGCATGCCGCGTACGTGGAGCAGCGCCTGCAGGGCTTCACCGATGGCACGCCGGAAGCGCTCCGGATGAGCGCGATGGCCGCGTCGATGTCGCTTCAGCAGAAGCGCGCGGTGGCCGCCTACGTGGCATCGCGTCCGTAGACAAGCGTCCGGTCGCGGCATTTGCATCGGCGCGGACCATGGCCGGCCAGGCGTCCCGCGTTGTATCCTTGGAAGATGCCGTTGCCTGTTTTCGCGCCGCGCGTCGTGCCCGTCGACCGGACATCCACGCCACCCTAGCGCGCCCCATGCCGCCTCGTGTCTTCGACCGGCCGCGATCTCCGCGGCCGGCGTTTTCTGCGTCCCCGCCTCCGCCGGCCCACGGCGCCGGCGTGGCCGCCCGTCTGCTGGATCCATCCTCTATGCACTTCCGGACATTCCGCCGGGACTGGCTGTCCAACGTCCGCAACGACGTGCTGGCCGGTACCGTCGTCGCCCTCGCGCTCATTCCCGAGGCGATCGCCTTTTCCATCATCGCGGGGGTCGATCCCCGCGTCGGCCTGTATGCCGCCTCGTGCATCGCCATGACTGTCGCCATCACCGGTGGCCGGCCCGCGATGATCTCCGCGGCCACCGGCGCGATGGCGCTGCTGATGGTCACCCTGGTCAGGGAGCACGGCCTGCAGTACCTGTTCCTGACCACCATCGTCACCGGCGCGCTGCAGGTGGTGGTGGGACTGTTCAAGCTCGGCGCGCTGATGCGCTTCGTCTCGCGCTCGGTGGTGACCGGCTTCGTCAACGCGCTGGCGATCCTGATCTTCCTGGCCCAGCTGCCGCAGCTGGTCGGTGCGCCGTGGACCGTGTACGCGCTGGTCGCGGCCGGGCTGGCAATCATCTACGGCTTCCCGCGGCTCACCCGGGCGGTGCCCTCGCCGCTGGTGGCGATCGTGCTGATCACCGCGTTCACCCTGCTGACCGGCACGCACGTGCGCACGGTCGGCGACATGGGCGCGCTGCCGGACAGCCTGCCGCGGTTCCTGTGGCCGGACGTGCCGCTGAACCTGCACACGCTGGCGATCGTGTTGCCCTACGCGGTGCCGATGACCTTGGTCGGCCTGCTCGAGTCGCTGATGACGGCGGCGATCGTGGACGAGTTCACCGATACCACCGGCGACCGCAACCGCGAGTGCGTGGGGCAGGGCCTGGGCAACATCGTCGCCGGCCTGTTCGGCGGCATGGCCGGCTGCGGCATGATCGGCCAGACCGTGATCAACGTGAAATCCGGCGGTCGCGGGCGGCTGTCCACCTTCAGTGCCGGCGTGCTGCTGCTGGCCATGGTGGTGTTCGGGCGCGACTGGGTCAGCCGCATCCCGATGGCCGCGCTGGTCGCGGTGATGATCATGGTCTCCATCGGCACCTTCAAATGGAGCGCTTTCCGCGACCTGCGCGAGCACCCGAAGTCGTCCAGCATCGTGATGATCGCCACCGTGGTCGTGGTCGTTGCGACCCACAACCTGGCCATCGGCGTGCTGGTCGGCGTGCTGCTCAGCGCGCTGTTCTTCGCGCGCAAGGTGGGGCAGGTGATGCATGTCGGCTCGGCGCTGAATGCCGATGGCCGCATGCGCGAGTACCGCGTCACCGGCCAGGTGTTTTTCGCGTCGGCCGAATCGTTCGTTGGCGCGTTCGATGTCCGCGAGGCGCTCGACGTGGTGCGCATCGATGTCAGTCGAGCCCACTTCTGGGACCTCACCGCGGTCGGCGCGCTGGACAAGGTGGTGCTCAAGTTCCGCCGCGAGGGGGCCGAGGTGGTGGTCCACGGCATGAACGAGGCCAGTGCCACGCTGGTCGATCGCCTTGCCGTCCACGACAAGCCGGGCGCCGTCGAGGCGCTGATGGGTCACTAGGAGCGACACATGGAGCAACTTCGGGTTTGCATCGACGACTCGGCCTACACCCGCAGCGTGGTCGACCACGCGGCCTGGGCGGCCACCCGGCTGGGCGCCGGCATCGAACTGCTGCACGCGATCGGGCGCGCGCCGGTACGCCCGGTGGCCACCGACCTCAGCGGCAGCATCGGGGTGGACGCCGACCAGGCCTTGCTGGCCGAACTGGCCGGGCTGGACGAACAGCGCAGCCGGCTGGCGATGGTACGCGGGCACCAATTGCTGGACGCCGCGCGGGCGGACCTGCGTCGACACGGCGTGGCCGACGTGCGCGACCGGCTTTGCCACGGGCATCTGGTCGACCTGCTGGACGACCAGCCGGCTGGCCATGAGCTGCTGGTGGTGGGCAAGCGCGGCGAAGCGGCCGACTTCGCCCGGTTGCACCTGGGCGGCACGCTCGAACGCGTGCTGCGGGCCTCGACGCGGCCGGTGCTGGTCGCCTCGCGAGCGTTCCGGCCGATCCAGCGACTGGTGCTGGCTTTCGACGGCAGTCCCAGCTCGCGCAAGGCGGTGGAACTGGTTGCCCGCAGCGCGCTGTTCCGAGGACTGGAATGCCACGTGCTGATGGCCGCCAGCGAGGATCGTGCCGCCACCGTGCAGATGGACTGGGCGCACGCGCTGCTGGATGCACGGGAGATCACCCACCGCACCGAGATCATCCCCGGCAACGCCGAGGAGGTGATCGGCGGTTACGTGGAGCGGCACGGCATCGACCTGCTGGTGCTCGGCGCCTACGGCCACTCGCGCATCCGCGAGCTGCTGCTGGGCAGCACCACCACCGCGCTGATCCGCCGCTGCCTGGTGCCGGCGCTGGTGGTGCGCTGAGGCCGCTGCCTAGGGCGCGGCGGGCGGGGTCGGGGTCCCGGCCGGCGCATCGCGCAGGTCGGGCCGTGGCGTGTGCGCGGTATGCACCACCATGTCCTGCGGGCGGATCAGGCGCAGGTTTTCCTCGCGCAGACGGGCCAGCACGGCGAACAGCAGGTCGCTCCTCACGCCGGAGGATTCGCGCGGGCTGCGTGTGTACGCGTACGCGCTGAGGTTGATGTGGGTGGCGTCCACGCTGTCCAGCTGCACGAAGGGTGCGGGATCCTCCAGCGTGGCCGGATGCGCGCGAAGCACATCCAGGATCAGCTCGCGCGCCCGCGCCGCGTCGGTGTCCAGCGGCATCGGCAGCTGGAACTTCACCCGCCCGATCGCGTCGGCCAGCGTCACGTTGCGCACGTTCTGGGTGATCAGCTGCGAGTTCGGCACGATCACCGTCGAGCGGTCCCACAGCTGGATCTCGGTGGCGCGCACGTTGATCCGGCGGATGTCGCCCTCCACGCCGTTGAGGCTGATCCAGTCGCCCACCTTCACCGGACGCTCGGCCAGCAGGATCAGGCCGGAGATGAAGTTCGACACGATCGCCTGCAGGCCGAAGCCGATGCCCACCGACAGCGCGCTGGCGATCCACGCGATGTTCTGCAGGCTCACCTTCAGCGTGGCCAGCGCCATCACCACCACCAGCACGCCGCCGACGTAGCCGAGCAGGGTCACCATCGAGCTGCGCATGCCCGGATCGAGGCGGGTGTTGGGCAGCAGCTCCCGGTCGAGCCAGCGCTTGATCACACGCACCACGAACAGGCCGGCCACCAGCACCGCCATGGCCTTGAGGATGTCCGCCGGCGCCAGCTTCAGTTCACCGAAGTCGAGCCCGCCGAGCAGGCTGCCGACGCTGGCCGACAGGTCTTCCGGGCTGGCGCCCAGCCGCGACACCACCGCGCCGATCGCCAGCAGCACCGCCAGTGCGCGGGTCAGTCCGGCCAGCACCGTGCGGCCCTGTTCCAGCCGCTCCGACGTGACCTCGAAGGCCTTCTGCAGACGCTGGCCGTTGCTGCCACGGGGCGACAGCAGCAGTTCCCACAGGTCGTTGAGCACGTGCGACAGCAGGTACAGCGAGGACACCACCACGCCGATCCAGATCGTGTTCACCGCAATGAAGAACGCCAGCGCGATGTAGCCGGTGGCCACCCCGAGCAGGCCGAACAGGGCCGAGAGCACCAGCACCGCCAGGCCGAGCCCCACCCACAACGGACGGCCGGGAAGCGTCTGGCCCAGCGCCAGCTCGGCGCGCCGGGCCCGCGACTGGCGCACCAGCAGCGAGATCAGCAGGGCGCTGATCACCAGCGCGATCAGGCCGCGGGTGGCGACCGTCGCCGGCAGGCTGGCGCTGATCGCGTGGTTGACCAGCTCCATCGTGCCGAGCACCGCGATCGCCGCAGCCAGCCGCCACGGCAGCGGCCGCAGTGCACGGGCCTCGGCGTCGGACAGCGCCGGCATCCGCCAGCTCGGCCGGGTCGCCGAGAGCAGCGCGCGGCCGAGCCCGGCGATGTACGCGCTCAGCAGCACCAGCCGCACCATCTGCAGGCCGAGTGCACGCAGGTCGTCATCGAGCAGCCCGTTCCAGTCCAGCGACTGGAACACCAGTTCGGCGGCGAGACCGGTATTGAGCGAGGTCAGCGTGGCGATCGCCAGCGCCAGCGCGCTGCGGCGCAGGTGTCCGGCCGGCACCCGGTTCTGGGTGAAACGCAGCAGTCCGCGTTCGAGCAGCCAGCGGCCCACGCCAAGCAGCAGCGCCGCGGCGACCAGGCAGGCGAGGAACGGGCTGCGGTTGGGCGCCTTCCACGCTTCGGCGGTGGCCGCGCGCAGGTCGTCGCCCAGACTGCGCAGCCGGCGCAGGTCGGCCGGAAGGCTGTGCAGCGGATCGGACCAGAACGCGCGACTGAAGGGGGTCGCGGTGCGCTCGGCCAATCGCGCCTGGAACTCGTTGCGGCGGACGTCCGACAGCTGCGTGGCGAGCTGGTCGGCCTCCTGGCCCATCAACTGCGCCTGCTTCATCTGTGCATCGACGTCGGCCTGGGCCTTTTCCAGCCTGCGCCGCTGCTCGCGGACTTCTGGCGCTTCGCTGCTGCGCTTGTCCGGCGCCGGACCGAGCACCGCCAGCTGTGCCTGGGCCGCCTGCACCTGCGGAGCGAGCGTGCCGGCCAGCCCGCTGGCCTGGTCCTCCACCGCCAGCGCCTGGCTGCGCAGGTCGGCAAGGGCAGCGGCGTCCGGCTTGTCGTCCAGCGACTTCTTGACGGCGTCGAGCTGGTTGCGCATCTGCGCCAGCACCTGGTCGGGCGACGGCGGTGTGGCCGGGGTTGCTGCCTGGCGGGCGAGCGCCGTCGCGCTCGCGCACAGCAGCAGGAGGGTCAGCAGCAGGCGCAGGCGTCGGCACATCCGGAAATGATCGGAGGCGCTCCGCGGGCGGTCAATGGACGGGCGCGCCGGGCTGGCATCTCCGGCGGCGGGCGTTCAGGCTGGGCGCATGCGCTCGCCGTTCGACATCGATCCCGGCCTGCTCGCCTGGGACGGCGACGTGCCCCGCGCCCGCCGACTGCAGGATGAGCTGGCCGCACGCGTGCGCCTGCAGGACGCGTTTGCGCCGCCGCGGCACGTAGCTGGCGTGGACGTGGGCTTCGAAGAGGGGGGCGCGATCACCCGCGCCGCTGCCGTGCTGCTGGATGCCGCCGACATGCGGTTACTCGCCGAGGCGGTGGCGCGTTTGCCCACGCGCATGCCGTACATTCCCGGCCTGCTCTCGTTCCGCGAGCTGCCCGCCGTGCTTGCCGCGCTGGCGCAGCTGCCCCGGCTGCCGGACCTGGTGTTCGCCGACGGCCACGGCGTCGCCCACCCGCGCGGGCTGGGCATCGCCGCGCACCTGGGGGTCATCACCGGCCTGGCGACGATCGGCGTGGCCAAGAAGATCCTCGTCGGCCGCCACGAACCGGTGGGGCCGAAGCGTGGCGATCGCCAGCCGTTGCTGCACCGGGGGCGGGTCATCGGCACCGTGCTCCGGAGCAAGGACGGCATCCAGTCGTTGATCGTCTCGGCCGGCCATCGGGTCTCGCAGGCGACCGCCGCCGAACTCACGCTGGGCGCCGGGCGCGGTTACAAGTTGCCCGAACCGACCCGGCTGGCCGATCGACTGGCCTCGCGACGGGCCCCGCTGCGCTGATGGTCGCCTTGCGATCCCTGCGGCTCGGCCGCATAGTGGACTACCCGCCGGCGCGCCTGGCCGGATCTGCCGGAACCTCCCCATGCTCTTCCGCTGGTTCGAAAACCTGATCGACCCGTTCAAGGAACCGGTCGACGCCATGCCGCCGGCCACGGTGGGGCGCTTCTACGCGTTCTACCTTCGCCAGGTGTGGCCAATCTTCGTCGTCACGTTGCTGGTGGGGCTGGGCTTCGCGCTGATCGAGGTGGCGCTGTTCGGCTTCATCGGGCGCATCGTGGACATGGCCAACGCCACGCCGGCGGCGGATTTCTTCCGCGTCCACGGCCACACGCTGGCCTGGATGGGCTTCGTGGCGCTGGTGTTGCGGCCGGTGCTGTCGGGGCTGCACGACCTGCTGGTGAACCAGGCCATCGTGCCGGGGCTCACCGGCCGCATCCGCTGGCAGAACCATCGCTACGTGATCCGCCAGAGCCTGGGCTTCTTCCAGAACGATTTCGCCGGGCGCATCGCCAACCGCATCATGCAGACCGGCGCTTCCCTGCGCGAATCGGCGGTGCAGATCGTCGACGCGCTCTGGTACGTGGTGGTGTACACCGGCAGCGCGATCGTGCTGTTCGCCGAGGCCGACGTGTGGCTGGCCGCGCCGCTGGTGGTGTGGATCGTCGCCTACGTGGCGACGCTGGCGTACTTCATCCCGCGCACCAAGCAGCGCTCGTGGGAATCGTCCGAGGCGCGCTCCAGGCTGATGGGCCGCATCGTCGACGGCTACAGCAACGTGCTCACGCTCAAGCTGTTCTCGCACACCCGCCGCGAGGAGGACTACGTGGCCGCCGCACTGGGCGAGCAGATCGGCAAGACCCGTCGCATGACGCGCATGACCACCGCGATGGACATCACCGTCACCTCGCTCAACGGGCTGCTGATCACCGGCACCTCCGGCCTGGCGCTGTGGCTGTGGAGCCAGGGCCGCGTCACGGTCGGCGCCATCGCGCTGGCCACCGGCCTGGTGATCCGCATCAACAACATGTCCGGCTGGATCATGTGGGTGGTCAACGGCATCTTCGAGAACATCGGCACGGTGCAGGACGGCCTCACCACCATCGCCCAGCCGCGCACCGTGCAGGACGCGCCCGACGCGGTGCCGCTGGTGGTGCGCGAGGGCGGCGTGCGCTTCGAACACATCCACTTCCACTACGGCAAGCAGGGCGGGGTGATCGCCGGGCTGGACCTCACCGTGCGGCCGGGCGAGAAGATCGGCCTGGTCGGTCCGTCCGGTGCGGGCAAGTCGACCCTGGTCAACGTGCTGCTGCGCCTGTACGACCTGGAGCAGGGCCGCATCCTCGTCGACGGCCAGGACATCGCCCGGGTCACCCAGGAGAGCCTGCGCTCGCAGATCGGGGTGGTCACCCAGGACACCTCGCTGCTGCACCGCTCGATCCGCGACAACCTGCTCTACGGCCGCCCCGACGCCAGCGAGGCGCAGATCGCCGAGGCCGTGCGCAAGGCGCGCGCGGACGAGTTCATCGACGCGCTGGTCGACGGCCAGGACCGCATCGGCCATGACGCCCACGTCGGCGAGCGCGGCGTGAAGCTCTCCGGCGGGCAGCGCCAGCGCATCGCCATTGCTCGCGTGCTGCTGAAGGACGCACCGATCCTGGTGCTGGACGAAGCCACCAGCGCACTGGATTCGGAAGCCGAAGCCGCCATCCAGGACAGCCTCGACCTGCTCATGCAGGACAAGACGGTGATCGCCATCGCCCACCGCCTCTCCACCATCGCCCGCATGGACCGGCTGGTGGTGATGGACAAGGGCCGCATCGTCGAGACCGGTACGCACGCCGAGCTGATCGCGCACGAGGGGCTGTATGCGCGGCTGTGGGCACGGCAGACCGGTGGCTTCGTGGCGGTCGAGGATGCGGCCGATTGACCGTGGTCCCATCGTCCCGGGGCTGTCGTCGTCTTCGGGGGAGGTGACAGAGGCAGGTGGCGCCTCGCGGCCTGTGTATCCGAGTGCACAGGCGCGCGTCTGCCGGAGGAGGCCCGGCAAGCGCATGACGGTTCGTGGCATGTCATCGCTTGACGCAATGGCGGCGTGCGCGGAGCATCCGGGCGGACGACCTGATCCCGGGGCGTCCGGGCGTTGGGAGCAGACGCATGCCGTTACGGTGGCCGTTGTCATGGAAAGCAACAGGGGCGTGGGCCGTCGTCGTGGCAGTGGCCGTCATCATCATGATCTGCACGCCCAGGCAGCGCGCTTGGCCGCCGCCGCGGCCACAACCGGCCGTAGTCGTGTCTTTCTACGATGAGCCGATGGCCGGCGATGCGGCCGGAGGGGGATGCGGCACCGGCGGCGTGGTGGCGATGGTGCGCCTGAACAGCGGCCAGGTGGTCAGTGCGGCCACTTACCAGTACGGCTACGGCATGGTGTTCGACGGGGCCCTCGTCACGGTGCTGAACTCCAGACCCCTCTGCGGGCCGGCACTCTACACCATCCTGCACGGTGGTCCGCCTGACACCTCAATCCAGCCGGCGCGCCACGTGCGCCGCTGAGCTCCAGCTTCCGAACTTCAACAGCGAGGATCGCACCATGCAGAAGGATCTCCTTGAGAAGTTCCTGGCCTGTTTCTCTGCGTCGATCGGCATGCTCGTCGCACTTGGCGCGGCGTTGATCCCGGGCGTGGCGCTCGCCGGCTCGGGCCAGCGTGTGCCGTACGGCGCGGGTTTGCCCCGTGCGGGATCGGCGGCCCTGCTTCCGGTCATTGCGACGTCGCTTTTTCGCAAGGCCATCAAAACGCAGCGCCGTGCTGCCGCTGCGGCAGGCTGACAAGTCATTCGATCAGGGTGCGCCCGGCAGCCGGCCCTGCGGCTGGTCCGGGCGAGCCCGCCCGGCACGCGTCAAGGGCGCGCCGGTCCACCAGAGCGAAAGTCGTGAATCACAAGGAGGTTCAGCCCCATGAAAGCAACCCTCGGTCCAGCACTTGCCGCCTGTTTCAGCATCGCCGCGACCATGTCGGCCCATGCTTCCGGTGTCGCAGCTCAAGGCGCATCGGCCGCCGATCCGGCCGCCCGGGCGGTGCTCGATTGCCATGCGCAGTACGCGAAGAAATTTGCGCTCTCCTCGACGGCGGCTTCGGCCTCCGAGATCGCCACGGGTGCCGAGGCAAGCTGCAAACCCGAGATGGACGCCTACGCCAGGAGCGCGATGCACATGTCCCGCAGCAACGCGGACACCATGCCGTTTGCCAAAACGCATCAGGCCGAGATGGTTCGCGCGCTGAAGGACTATGCCTTCAGCTATACGGTGGATGCCGTCATTCGGGCTCGGGCGTTGCCCTGAGGTGCGCCAGTGGCTGCTGCATCCGGGCGCACTTCATTGCTGCGTCCGGTGTTCGTGCATGCGGCGGCAGGGGCGACGATCCGGGAAAGGAATGTCGGTGTAGGCCGCCTCTGCGGTGCCCGCATGATGGGTACACCCTGATCGGTCTGATGTCCGCCGCCGGCGTCATCTGCCGGTCGGCCGGGACGCCCTGAGCGGGGACGTCCCGGCCGGCGCCGTGCATGGGGCCATGGCGCGGATCGCGCGGGGTTACTCGGCCGGTACCGGGTTGTCGTGCACGTACTCGATCACCGCGCGCGCGTCATCCGCGGCCTGGGTGAAGGCGTCCAGCTGCGTGCCGGTATAGGTCTCGCCGCCGAACACGGCATCGATGATCGAGGTGGTCTTCTTGGTGTAGCTGCCGTCCTCGTTCTTCTCCAGGTAGGTGACCGTCATCGTGTCGGGATAGACGGCGCTGCGGTCGTAGGTGACGTTGGTGAAGTCCACGTACTGCTTGCCGTCCTCGCCGGTCAGCGGCGTGGTGCCGGTGATGCCGAGGATCGAGTCGGTGTAGACCACCGTGTCATCGTTGATCGAGCCGGACTTGTCCGAGGCCGCGGCGAGGAACGAGGCGGCCTGCAGCATGTCGCTGTTGGTGACGGTCTTGTCGACCAGGAACGACAGGCTGGTCGGCGCCGCGCCTTCCTTCGGGGTGAAGCCGGGCAAGTAGCCGTTGTTCAGCAGGGCCTCGTACAGGGCGAGGTTTTCCAGCGGCGAGTCGATCGTCTTGGCCACGCCGTCGACGGTGGTGACCAGGCGGCCGGAGGCGTCGATGCTGATGGTGGTGGCGGCGTTGAGCGCGGCGATCGCCTCGTCGTAGGACTTGTCGATGACCTTGGACGGCGAGCGCGAGACGCTGAGGCGGCTGAATTCGACCGGCACCACCAGATCCTCGGAGCCGGCGACGATGTCGCCCTCCGGGGTGAGCGGGATCGGATCGCCGTTGGCGTCGAGCGGCTGCACGTGGCCGTATTCGTCCAGGATCGGCACGCCGTTGGCGTCCCGCAGGATCACGTTCATGTCGCCGAGCAGGTCGCCCTTCTTGGTGCCGGCGCCGGTCGGCTTGCCGGTGCTCTCGCGCCCGCCACCGTACTTGGGGCCGCGCCTGTCCGAGCTCTCTTCCTCGGCGGCCGCCGCGTCGCCCGAGCCGTGCAGCACCTTGGACTCGACCGACTTGCTGCCGCTGCCGCCGTGGCTTTCCGATCCGCCGGCGGTGCCGCCGGCGCCCTTGCCCTTGCCGCCCTTGTCCTGGCCGCCCTTGCTGCCGTGGGTGCCCGAGCTGTGCGAGCTGCCGTGCGAGTCCTGTGCCGAGGCGTGGGCTATCGGCGACCAGCCTGCGTCGGATGCGCCGAACGCGAGCATGGTCAGGCCCGCCAGGGCGATTACCAGGGTCTTTTGATGGATGACATGTTGCGTGGCCATATCCGCTTCTCCGGTTGCCTATATCAGGTTGTGGTCTGCGCCCTTACCACGGGGATCCGCCGGTTGATGAGCGGGCGCAGGCCCTGCCATCGGCGCTCATTGGCTGACGTGCGTCCGTTCGTCAGAACCGCACTCCAATGCCGATGCGTGCGAGGTATTGCCAGTTGGCAAAGCGCAGATCGTCGGCCTTGGCCTGGGTGGTGGTGAAGGCGATGGCGCCGTAGCGCGTCGCCGAGTAGTCCATGCGCAGGAAGGCCGATTTCCACAGCGGCGTCTCGATGCCGATGCCGAACCGGTCGCCGTGGCGGGTGTCGCTGCGGTCGACCCAGGCGCTGCTGCTTTCGCCCTTGATGTAGGTGGTGTGGAAACGCGCGCGTGCCTGGCCGGCGCGCAGGTAGACCAGCGCGCCGTAGCGCGTGGCGTAGCCCAGCCGCAGGGTGGCGCCGTAGCTGGCGCGTCCCTCGACGGAGAATTCGCGGCCGCCGGGCTGCTTCTCGTGATACCAGCCCGAGTCGCTGGCGTCGGCTTCGATCTCCACGCCGGCGTACAGCGGCCCGAAAGCGTGCCCGTAGCCGGCGAAGGCGCCGAAGTCCGTGCCGCGGCCGCCGAAGTCGGCATGGAAATCGGACACCGTCGGGACTTCCGATTGCCGCTGCACCGCATCCAGGGTGCTGCCGAAGCGATGGTCGCCGCCCTGGGCGCCGGCATAGAACCCCCCGACGCGACGCTCTGCGCGGCTGTCGTCCGGCACCGCGCCCATGCGCCAGCCCAGGGCGAACTGGAACTGCCCGGAGCTGTCGGCAAAGCGGTCGCTGCCGCTGGCGTTGGCCACGTCGTAGCCGCCGTAATGGGCCACGTCGTAGCGCGTGCGTGCAAACAGGTGGCCGCTTAGCGGTACGTCGAGGCCGACGCCGTAGCTGTTGCTCCAGCGCGTGTCCGACTGCGCCGAGGCGGTACCGCCCTCCACGGCATAGGCGCTATCGAAGCGGCTGCGGGTGCGGCCGGCGCTGGCGAACAGCCATCCGTTGCCGGTCAGCATCGGGCCGGCCAGCACGGCGAGCGTGGTGTCGCGGCGCTGGTCGGTGGAAAAGATCCGGCTGGTCGGTGTCTTGTCGTGCACCCAGTCCACGCTGGACGGCGCCACCGATGCCTCGAGCCCCAGCGACCAGTTGCCCAGCCGTGCGGCATAGCCGACGAAGGCCGAGCGCACCATCCCTCGACCGGCGAAGTCGCCGCGATAGGTGCCATGCTCGCCACGCAGCCCGGTGACCCGCGTGTCCACGTTGCCGTGGCCGGCGGATACGCCGAGGTAGAAACCGCTCCCTTCGGCGGACCCGGAGTCCGTTGGCACCAGTGCCTCGCCGCCGGCGGCGCGCGGGCCGGTGTCCATGCGCAGGCCGAGGTAGATCTCGTTGCGGTAGTACTCCGCGTCGGCCACGCCGGAGTGGCGCTGCAGCAGCTGGTAGCTGGCGTCGATCGCCCAGCGCTGCTGCAGGCGATAGCTCAGGCCGAAACTGGCGGCGTAGAGGTCGTCGCGCCGGCCCAGCCCGCGGAAGTCGCTGCGCGTGGCGTCGATGCCCGCACGTGCCGAGAGCCGGCCGGTGAGCTGGCGGGTGGCGTGCAGGCCGAAGGTGGTGTCCAGGTAGCTCGACGCGCCGGGCAGGGTGGTCTCCTGCACCGAGCGGTCGATCGAGGCGTCGATCGTCGTCTGCGGCGACAGCCGCCAGCTCACGGCGGCACCCACGGTGGGAACCGACACCGTGGGCAGCCGCGGGTCCGCGTAGCGTTGCGACAGCCAGCCGGCGTAGAGCTCCCCGCGCAGGGTCGTCGAATCCCGGCTGGCGAGGCCGATCACCCAGCTGTCGCCGCGGGAGTCTCGGCGATAGCCGTTGTCGTCGATCTTGCGCAGGTAGCGACGCTCGTCGTACGTGCCCTGGGCGAACACGTCCAGATGTCCGGCGATCCGGTAGCCGAGCCGGAAGCCGGCGCCGACGACATTGCGGCTGCGGTCGGCGTTGTCGATCAGGCTGCCGCTGGCGCTGGTCACGTTGCCGAATTCGAGGTGGTCGTAGGTGGTGCCGAACGTCAGCGAGAGCGACGGCCAGCGCTGGGTGACGCCGAGGTGCGCATGGCGGTCGGTAAAGGTGGTGGGGCGCTTGCCCAGCACGTCGTCCGGCGAGGTGCGGTCTTCGTGGGCGCGGCTGAGCCCCAGGCCACCGAAGACGTCACCCCGGGGGTTGATGCGCTGGCGCCCGCTGGCATCGAGGGCGTAGTCGGTGCTGTTCTCGCTCGGGAAGTGGCGGTACTGGGAGCGTGCGGCGCTGGCGCTCAACGTGATGCCGTGGTCGGCATCCTGCCTGCGCACGCTCAGCGACGGCGCGAGGGTGAGGATGGTGTCGCCCCGGGGCGTGGCCGCCGTGGCGTAGACGTTGCTGTCGTAGCCTGCGCCGAGCGTGAGGCCGGGGGTCATGATCCAGCCTGTCGCGCCCTGGCCCGGTGCGGTGCTGGCGTTGCCAGCGCTCGCGGGCTGGCCGATGCGGCTCCAGTCGGTGGTCTGTGCCCGCACGTCCGATAGCGCGCCACCGATGAGTGTGGCGGCGATCGCGACGTGCAGGATGCGCCTGGAAAGCGTGCGGCTGGGGGATCGCATCGTCGTTTCGGCGCGTGCCGTTCTCCGTCGGGTGGCGGGTCTTGCCTGTGATGGGATGCTGGCGACGTCGGGAGTTGCGGTATTGATTGGCATCAAGCCTTCGGTCTGCCGGGTCGCCGCGTCCGGTCACCGCCCGCGGCGCGCGCCGACATGGGGCGGGCGATCGCTGCCTGCACGGAAGTGCATGCGCGTGTGCTGTGTGGACGCGGGTGACAACGGCCTCGCCAGTCCCGGGGGCGCGGCGCGTGCGGGCCGGTGGAGCGGCTTGACTCTTGACCTGACTCAAGGGTCTAGACTTGCGTCATGGAAACGCAAAGCCCACTCACCATCGGTGCCGTCGCCAAGCGCGCCGGCGTGCCCATCGACACCATCCGCTACTACGAGCGCGAGGGCCTGCTGCCCGAACCGCTGCGTCGCGCCTCCGGCTATCGCAGCTACGGCGAGAGTGCGGTCGCGCAGCTGCGCTTCATCCGCCGCGCCAAAGAGCTGGGCTTCACGCTGGAGGAGATCCGCGAGCTGCTGGCGCTGTCGCGTGACCGGCAGCGCGGCGTGACCGCGGTGAAGAAGCGTGCCCAGCAGCGCCTGGCCGCGATCGAGGCGCGCATCGCCGAGCTGCAGCGCGTGCGCGACGGGCTGGTGGAACTGGTGGCCTCATGCCCGGGCCATGGCGCACCGGAGCACTGTCCGATCCTGCGCGCGCTCAACGACGGGGAGCGTCCGTGATGGAAAACGCATCCTCCCGCGGTCACGGTGGAGCGCATGCCGCCAAGGCGATCGATCCGGTGTGCGGCATGACGGTCGACACGACGGCCGGCAAACCGAGCACGCTGCACGAGGGCCGCACCTTCCATTTCTGCTGCAACGGCTGCAGGACCAAGTTCGAGGCCGATCCGGGCAAGTACCTCGCGGCGAGGGCGGACGAGGGCGGCTGCTGCGGTGGAAAATCGGCGAAGGCCGAGGCGATCGATCCGGTGTGCCGCATGACGGTCGACACGACGGCCGGCAAGCCGAGCACGGTGCACGAGGGGCAGATCTTCCACTTCTGTTGCAACGGCTGCCGGACCAAGTTCGAGGCCGACCCGGCGAAGTACCTGGCGGAGAAGCCGGCCAGCGGCGGTTGCTGCGGCGGCAAGACGGTCTCGCATCCGGGGCACGACGACGGACACGGCCATCATCACGGCCATGCCGGCGACCACGCGGTGAAGGACCCGGTCTGCGGCATGGCCGTGGACCCGCACACGGCCGAGCATCGCGCCGAGCATGGCGGCCACACCTACCATTTCTGCGCGGCCCGCTGCCGCGAGAAATTCGTGGCCGATCCCGCGGCGTATCTCGGCGGGCGCAAGCCCGCGCCGCCGGCGCCGGCCGGCGCGATCTACACCTGTCCGATGCATCCGGAGGTGCAGCAGGTCGGTCCCGGCGACTGCCCGAAGTGCGGCATGGCGCTGGAGCCGATGATGCCCACTGCCGAGGACGACGGCAGCGAGCTGAGGGTGATGGCACGCCGCTTCTGGACGCTGGTGGCGCTCACCGCACCGGTGTTCGTGGTGGCGATGGGGCCGCACCTCACCGGCTGGCATCCGTCGGCGCCGTGGGACCGCGTGGCGGCCTGGACCGAGGCGCTGCTGGCCAGCGTGGTGGTGCTGTGGGGCGGCGCACCGTTCTTCCGGCGCGGCTGGAACTCGCTGCGGCCGTGGTCGCCGAACATGTA
>JAGWVM010000183.1 GCA_018970895.1 Lysobacteraceae bacterium
CCGGCACGAACAGCTTCAGCGGCGAATACAGCGTGGCGATCTTGAAGATGATCAGCAGGAAGCGGAGGCCGTCACGCAGGGGGCGGATGTGGCTGGTGGTGCCGTCCCGCTGCGCCACGTGGATGGGTTCGTAGGCCACCGGGTAGGCGCTGCGGAAGAACGCCATGGTGCTGGTGGTGGGGTAGCTGAAGCCGTTTGGCAGCAGGTAGAGGAACTCGCGAAACTTGCTCGCGCGCACTGCGCGGAAGCCGGAAGTGAGATCCAGTACCCGGTGGCCGGTTATCCGCGTCGCCAGCCAGTTGTAGAAGGTGTTCGCCACCCCGCGGCCGACCCCGGCCTGGCCCTCCCAGGAACGGGCGCCGACCACCATGTCGTAGCCTTGCTCAAGCCGGGCCAGCAAACGGGACACATCGGCCGGATCGTGCTGGCCATCGCCGTCCATGAACACCAGGACGTCGCCTGACGCGGCCCGGGCACCGCGCTTGATCGCCGCACCGTTGCCCATCGAGTAGGGCGAGGAGAGACAAGTCGCGCCGGCCCGGGCGCAGACCTCGCGGCTGTCGTCGGTCGAGCCGTCGTCGACCACGATGATCTCTGCCTGCGGATACTGCGAGCGCAGGGCCGGCAGCACCTTGGCCAGGGCAAGCGCCTCGTTCTTGGCGGGCAGGATGATGCTTGTCTTCAAAACCGGGAATCCCCTGGGGCGACCCGCCGGATCATAGCGCGGCAAGACTTCCACCCGACGCGGGCAACGACGCAAACGGGAAACAGCTCCACATATGGCGAAGCGCCGCTCGCCGCCCCCTTGCGAGGGATGACCACCCTGCTAGAGTGGGGTAAATTCCACGTGAATCAGTGCACTGGGGCGGGTTTCACCATGTCATCTCAAGTACAGGCATCCCTCTCCGGTCTCTCCGGCCTCGCCCGGCGGCTGGTGTCGGAAGGCTTGCTGCCGGAAGCCGATGTCCGCAGGGCGGTGACCGAATCGACCCAGGCCAAAACGACCCTGGCCAGCTGGCTGCTGGACCACCAGATGGTCGAAAGCCCTCGCTTCACCCAGGTGGCGTCGGTCGAGTTCGGCATGCCGGTGATGGATGTGACTGCGCTCGCGCCCGCCAGCATGCCGTTGAACCTCATCAGCGAAGCGCTGGTTTCCAAGCACCGCGCCCTGCCGCTGTTCCGCCGCGGCAAACGCCTGTTCGTGGGTATCGCCGATCCGATGCAGTCGCATGCACTGGACGAGATCAAGTTCCACTCCAACTGCATGGTGGAGCCGATCCTGGTCGAACGCGGCCAGTTGCAGCGGGCGATCGATGGCGCACTGAGCACCATGAACGCCAGCATCGGCGACGTGGGCGGCGGCGAGCTGGAAGACCTGGAGCTGGAGACGAGCGGCGGCGAGGACGAGGCCGAGCAAACCGGCATCGACGCCAACGCGGGCGACGACGCCCCGGTGGTGAAGTTCGTCAACAAGGTGCTGGTCGACGCCATCCGCCGCGGCGCTTCGGACATCCACTTCGAGCCGTTCGAGACCCAGTACCGCGTGCGCTTCCGCATGGACGGCATGCTGCGCGCGGTGGCCAGCCCTCCGATGAAGCTGGCCAGCCGCATCTCCTCACGGCTGAAGGTGATGGCGCAGCTGGACATCGCCGAGAAGCGGGTGCCGCAGGACGGCCGCATCAAGCTCAACCTGTCCAAGAGCCGCGCGGTGGACTTTCGCGTCAGCACGCTGCCGACCCTGTTCGGCGAGAAGATCGTGCTGCGTATCCTGGACGGCTCGGCAGCCAGGATCGGCATAGAGAAGCTGGGCTACGAGCCGGACCAGCAGAAGCTGTACGTCGATGCCATCCACAAGCCCTACGGCATGGTGCTGGTCACCGGCCCCACCGGCTCGGGCAAGACGGTATCGCTGTACACCGCGCTGAACATGCTCAACACCGCCGAGCGCAACATCTCCACCGTGGAGGACCCGGTGGAAATCCGCGTGGAAGGCATCAACCAGGTGCAGCAGAACGTCAAGCGCGGCATGACCTTCGCCGCCGCCCTGCGCTCGTTCCTGCGCCAGGATCCGGACGTGATCATGGTCGGCGAAATCCGCGACCTGGAGACCGCCGAGATCGCGATCAAGGCGGCGCAGACCGGCCACATGGTGCTGTCTACCCTGCACACCAACGACGCGGCGCAGACCGTGGCGCGCCTGATGAACATGGGCATTGCCCCGTACAACATCACCTCGTCGGTGACGCTGATCGTGGCTCAGCGCCTGGCCCGACGCCTGCACGACTGCAAGAAGCCGATCGAGCTGCCGCCGGCCACCCTGCTGGCGGCCGGCTTCAGCCAGAAGGACATCGACGAGGGCCTCACCGTCTACGAGGCGGTGGGCTGCGACGGCTGCAACGAGGGTTACAAGGGACGTCTGGGCATCTACCAGGTGATGCCGATGATGGAAGAGATCCAGAAGATCATCCTCAAGGGGGGCAACGCGCTGCAGATTGCCGAGGCGGCGAAGGCTGCCGGCATCAACGACCTGCGCGCCTCGGCCCTGCTGAAGGTGAAGAACGGGCTGACCAGCCTGACCGAGATCGACCGCGTCACCAAGGATTGATCGGACCGGATCCGTGCCACGCGACACACCGCGGATGCGGGTGCCGGCACGGAAATCGGCCCCGGAAATGCAATAAGCTGCACGGGTGACCGCCGGCCGAAGGGCCGGCCCAGGGTGGGATGAGGGGGAAACGCATGGCTACGGCGACGGCAAAGAATCCGCAGGCTCTGGGAGCCCAGCGCGCCCAGGTCAGTCAGATGACCATGTACGACTGGGTCGCGCTGGACAAGCGCGGCAAGCGCATGAAGGGCGAAATGCCCGCCAAGAACGCGTCGCTGGTGAAGGCCGAGCTGCGCAAGCAGGGCATGAACCCGCAGACCGTCAAGGAACGGAGCAAACCTCTTTTCGGCTCCTCCGGCAGCACGGTCAAGCCGCGAGATGTGGCTATCTTCAGTCGCCAGATCGCCACCATGATGGCCTCCGGCGTGCCCATGGTGCAGTCGTTCGAGATCATCGCCGACGGCCAGAAGAATGTCCGCTTCAAGAACATGCTGGTGGACGTCAAGCAGGGCATCGAGGGGGGTGCCTCGCTCAACGAGGCGCTGGCGAAGTACCCGGTCCAGTTCGACGAGCTCTATCGCAACCTGGTCCGCGCCGGCGAATCGGCGGGTGTGCTGGATACCGTGCTCGATACGGTCGCCACCTACAAGGAGCGGATGGAAGGCATCAAGAGCAAGATCAAGAAGGCGCTGTTCTACCCGGTGATGGTGCTGGCGGTGGCGTTGCTGGTCAGCATGATCCTGCTGCTGTTCGTGGTGCCGGTGTTCCAGCAGACCTTCCAGGAAGCCGGCGCCGAGCTGCCCGCCCCGACCCAGATCGTGATCAGCGCCTCGAAGTTCATGCAGCACTACTGGTGGCTCGTGATCGGCGGCATCATCGGCGGCATCGTCGCTCTGGTAGCCGCCAAGAAGCGCTCGGCAAAGTTCGCCCACTTCCTGGATCGCCTCACATTGAAGCTGCCGGTCATCGGCAACATCCTGCGCCAGTCGGCGATCGCCCGCTTCGCCCGCACGCTCGGCGTCACCTTCAAGGCCGGCGTGCCGCTGGTGGAGGCACTCGACGCGGTGGCCGGCGCCACCGGCAGCGTGGTCTACGGCGACGCGGTGAGGGCCATGCGCGACGACATCGCGGTCGGTCACCAGCTGCAGCTGGCGATGCGCCAGACCGGCCTGTTCCCCAACATGGTGGTGCAGATGACCGCCATCGGCGAGGAGTCCGGCGCGCTGGACAACATGCTGTTCAAGGTGGCCGAGTTCTACGAGGAAGAGGTCAACAACGCCGTCGATACGCTCTCCACCCTGCTCGAGCCGCTGATCATGGTGATCCTCGGCGTGCTGGTAGGCGGCATGGTGATCTCGCTGTACCTGCCGATCTTCAAGCTCGCCGGCACCGTGTAAGCGTGCCCCATGCGGGCCCCTCTCCCGGCGGGAGAGGGGCCTTTGTTTTGACCCCAGGCGACCGATGACCGACCTGCCCCTCTGGATGTGGATGATCGCCGCCGGCGTGCTCGGCCTGCTGGTCGGCAGCTTTCTCAACGTGGTGATCCTGCGCCTGCCGGCACGGCTCGAGGCCGCCTGGCAGGAGGAAGCCATCGCCGTGCTCGGGATCGAGGACAGGCCGGCGCCGGCGAAGCCGCCGGGCATCGTCCGCGAACCATCGCACTGCCCCACGTGCAAGCACCGGCTGGCCTGGTACGACAACATCCCCGTGCTCGGCTGGCTGCTGCTGCGGGGCCGCTGTCGTTACTGCCGCGAACCGATCTCGGTCCAGTATCCGCTGGTGGAACTGCTGAGCGGGCTGTGCAGCGCCGCCATCGTCTGGCGATTCGGGGCGGGCTGGCCGGCGCTGGCGGGGCTGGCATTCACCTGGGCGTTGATCGCGCTGTCCGGCATCGACCTGCGCACCCAGCTGCTGCCGGACCAGATCGTCTATCCCCTGCTCTGGCTGGGCCTGCTGCTGTCGCTGTGGCCGTTCATGGTGACGCCGGGCGTGGCGATCCTGGCCGCCGCCATCGGCTACCTCAGCCTGTGGAGCGTGTACTGGGGATTCAAGCTGCTCACCGGCAAGGAAGGCATGGGCCACGGCGACTTCAAGCTGCTGGCGGCGCTGGGCGCCTGGATGGGCCTGGGCTGCCTGCTGCCGGTGGTGCTGCTGTCCTCGCTGATCGGCGCGGTGGTCGGCGTGACGCTTATGGCGCTCAAGCGCCACGAGCGCGATGTGCCGCTGCCGTTCGGTCCGTTCATCGCCGCGGCCGGCTGGGTCTGGTTCGTCGCCGGCGACCGGTTGTGGGCGGCTTATGCCCACCTGACCGGACTGCACTGAGGCGGACATGTCCGGATTCATCGTTGCCCTGACCGGAGGCGTGGCGGCGGGCAAGAGCGCGGTGGAGCAGCGCTTTCGCGCGCTGGGTGTCGGCGTGCACGACGCCGACCGCGCGGCCCGCGAGGTGATCGAGCCGGACACCCCGGGCCTGGCCGCGATCGTCGAGGCCTTCGGCAACGACGTGCTCGGCACCGACGGACGGCTCGACCGCCCCGCCATGCGGCGACGCATCTTTGCCGACCGCGACGCCCGCCACACGCTGGAGGCGATCGTCCATCCCCGCGTCAGGCAGTGGCTGCGCGAGCGTGCCGACGCCGACACGGGGCCGTATTGCATCCTGGCGATCCCGCTGCTGGTGGAAAACCTGGCGCACTACCGGTGGGTCGATCGCGTGCTGGTGGTCGACGTGCCGTCCGCGGCGCAGATCCGTCGGCTCGTGCATCGCGACGCCGTGGACGAGGAGCTGGCCCGCCGAATGCTGGCAAGCCAGGCCAGTCGGGAACAACGTCTGGCCATCGCCGACGACGTG
>JAGWVM010000035.1 GCA_018970895.1 Lysobacteraceae bacterium
CAGCCAGGCCAACACGCCCTCGCCCAGCGAGTTCATCGAGAACGTCAAGATCGACCTGTTCCCGGACGAGGTGTACCTGTTCACTCCGCGCGGCGACATCCTCTCGTTGCCGCGCAACGCCACCGCGCTGGATTTCGCCTACGCGGTGCATACCGATGTCGGTCACCACGCCGTGGCCGCGCGCGTGGACAAGAAGCTGGTGCCGCTGCGCACGCGCCTGGAGTCCGGGCAACTGGTGGAGATCATCACCGCTCCTTCGGCCGTGCCCAATCCGGCATGGCTGGAATCGGTGGTCACCGGCAAGGCACGCACGGCGATCCGCCAGTTCCTCAAGCATCTGCAGCACGAAGATGCCGTCGATTTCGGCCACCGCATGCTCGACCGTGCGCTCGATGCGCAGGGCTCGAGCCTGGACGGCATCGCGCCCGCCGTGCTCGACCGCTTCCTCGCCGAGGCCAAGCTGCATCGGCTGGAGGAGCTGCTGGCCGACATCGCGCTGGGTAACCGCATGCCTGACGTGGTGGCTGCCCAGCTGGTGGCGGCGCGGGGCAAGAAGGCGTCCCGTGCCGTGGCGACGGCGGCCCCGAGCAGCGAGAAGATCCGCATCACCGGCGCCGAGCGCGGCGTGCTGAGCTTCGCCAACTGCTGCCACCCGCTGCCGGGCGACGAGATCGTCGGCTACCTGTCCGCCGGCAAGGGCATCGTGGTCCACCGCGAGGAGTGCCCGAACGTGGCCGAGCTGCGCAAGCAGCCGGAGCGCCGCGTGTCGATAGAATGGGATCGCGACGTGCAGGGCGACTACCGCGCCGAGCTGCGCATCGAGGTCATCAACCGCCCCGGCGTTCTGGCCACGGTGGCCTCGGCGATCGCGGATGCCGATTCCAACATCGAGAACGTGGAATACGTCGAGCGCGACGCGGCGGCGGCCACGCTGCTGTTCACCATGGAAGTGAAGAGCCGCCGTCACCTGGCCGAGGTGATTCGCCGCGTGCGCCGCACCGGCGTGGTCAGCGCGGCGCACCGCTACCCGCTCTGACCGGCGCTTGCCTCGGACCGGCCGGGCGTCGCACGATGCGGCGCTCCGCGATCCTTCCCCGAACCCGAGGTGTCCCATGTCCCGCAGCATCATCGCCACCGACCAGGCGCCCGCCGCCATCGGCCCCTACTCGCAGGCCGTGCGCGCCGGGAACACGGTGTATTTCTCCGGGCAGATCCCGCTGGACCCGGCGACCGGCGTGCTGGTGCAGGGCGATATCCGCACGCAGACCCGCCGCGTGTTCGACAACCTCAAGGCCGTGGCGGCCGCGGCCGGCGGCTCGCTGGCGCAGATCGTGCGCGTGGGCATCTACGTCACCGACCTGGCGCATTTCGGCGAGGTCAATGCGGTGATGGCCGAGTATTTCGAGGCGCCCTATCCCGCCCGGTCGACGATCGAGGTCTCGGCGCTGCCGAAGGAGGCCCAGGTTGAAGTCGATGCGGTGATGGTGCTCGACTGATCCGTCGCCGCGGCCACCGCCCACGCCGGTGCGCTCCCGCGCCGGTGCGGCAGGGCCGTCGCCTCGGCTAGGCTTGGCGGAATGCCCGCCCGTTCCCGAACGACTCCCGCTCCCGCCGACGCGCCCGCCGGACTTCGTCCGGTCACCACGCTGCCCGGCGTCGGACCGGCGCTGGCCGAGTCGCTGGCGCGACTGGGTCTGGAGCGGGTGCAGGACCTCTGGTTCCACCTGCCGCTGCGCTACGAGGACCGCACCCGGGTGACGTCCATCGCCGACCTGCGCCCGGGCGAGCGCGTGCAGGTCGACGCGGTCGTGGAGGCGGTGGAGCGCGGCTTCCGCTACCGGCCCCAGCTCAAGGTCGCGGTGAGCGACGACTCGCGTCAAACCCTGCTGCTGCGCTTCTTCCATTTCCATCGCGCACAGGCCGATCTGCTCAAGCCGGGCACGCGCCTGCTCTGCTACGGCGAGGTGCGCCTCGGGCCGCAGGGGCTGGAGATGGTGCATCCGCAGTACGAGCGGCTGGCCGGCAACGCCCCGCTGGTGCTCGACGAGTTGCTCGACCCGGTCTATCCGACCACCGAGGGCCTGGGCACGCGGCGGTTGGCCGGGGTGATCGGCAAGGCGCTGGCGCTGCTGCCCGGCGACGAGACGCTGGAACTGATCCCGCCGGCGCTGTGCGCCGAGCACGGACTGACCTCGCTGCGCGAGGCGCTGCTCTACGTGCACCGGCCGCCGGCCGATGCCCACTTGGGTCAGCTCACCCTCGGTCATCACCCCTCGCAGCAGCGGCTGGCTTTCGAGGAACTGCTGACCCAGCATCTGAGCCTGAAGCGCCTGCGTGCGGCCGTGCGCAGACGGCGCGCCCCGGCGCTGGGCGGCAACGGGGCGCTGGTCGCGGGCTTCCTGGCCGCGTTGCCGTTCCGTCCGACCGGCGCGCAGCAACGCGTGGCGCGCGAGGTCGCGGCGGACCTGGCCCGGGCCAGGCCGATGCTGCGGCTGGTGCAGGGCGACGTCGGCTCCGGCAAGACCGTGGTGGCGGCGCTGGCGGCGCTGGCCGCGGTGGAGTCGGGCTACCAGGTGGCCCTGATGGCGCCCACCGAGCTGCTCGCCGAGCAGCACCTGCGAAACTTCCGCCAGTGGCTGGAGCCCCTCGGTATTGCGGTCGAATGGCTGGCTGGCAAGGTGCAAGGCAAGGCCCGGCAGAAGACGCTCGCCCGCGTCGCCGAAGGCGCGTCGGTGGTGATCGGTACCCACGCGCTGATGCAGGAAGGTGTGCTGTTCGGGCGGCTGGGTCTTGTGATCGTCGACGAGCAGCACCGCTTCGGCGTGCACCAGCGCCTGGCGCTGCGCGACAAGGGGCTGGAGGGCGAGCAGGTGCCGCACCAGCTCGTGCTGACGGCCACGCCGATCCCGCGCACGCTGGCGATGAGCGCCTACGCCGACCTGGACGTCTCGTCCATCGACGAGCTGCCACCGGGGCGCACGCCGGTGCAGACGGTGGCGATCTCCAACGCGCGCCGCGGCGAGGTGATCGAGCGCATCGCCCACGCCTGCCGCGAGGGGCGGCAGGTCTACTGGGTCTGCACGCTGATCGAGGAGTCCGAACAACTGCGCGCGCAGGCCGCCGAGGTGGCGCACGCCGAACTGGTGGCCGTGTTGCCGGACCGGCAGGTGGGCCTGATCCACGGGCGCATGAAGCCGAAGGACAAGCAGGCGGTGATGGACGCCTTCAAGGCTGGCGACCTGGCCGTGCTGGTGGCCACCACGGTGATCGAGGTCGGCGTGGACGTGCCCAATGCCAGCCTGATGGTGATCGAGAACAGCGAGCGGCTGGGGCTGGCCCAGCTGCACCAGCTGCGCGGCCGGGTCGGCCGCGGTGCGGTGGCGTCCAACTGCGTGCTGCTGTACCAGCCGCCGATCGGTGCGCTGGCGCAGGAGCGCCTGCAGGTGATGCGCGACACCAACGACGGCTTCCGCATCGCCGAGAAGGACCTGGAGCTGCGCGGTCCTGGCGAGGTGCTCGGCACGCGCCAGACCGGCCAGCTGGCTTTCCGCATCGCGGACCTCGCGCGCGACGCGCACCTGCTCGGCGCGGTGCAGGCGGTGGGCGAAGTGATGCTGCGCGAGCACCCCGGGTCGGCCGAGCGACTGATCGAGCGCTGGGTGGGCGGGGCTGCCCGCTACGCGCACGCCTGAAGGGCGCGCATTGTCCGGCATTGCGCGCGCCGCGTAAGCTAGCGGGCTCGACCCGACCGCCGTGAAGGACCATGAGCAAGCCGCAACTGCTGATCGATACCGACCCGGGCGTGGATGACGCGCTGGCGATCCTCATGGCGCATGCCCACGCCGACGTGGCCGGGCTCGGCATTGCCGCCGGCAACGTCGGCCTGGTGCACACCGTACGCAATGCGCGGACGCTGGTCGACCTGCTCGGCACGGCCACGCCGGTGTTCGCCGGCTGCGCCACGCCGCTGGTCCGGCGACCGGAGGAGGATGCCGCCTTTGTGCACGGCAGTGACGGGTTCGGCGACGTCGGGTTCCCCGAGCCCCGCTCGACGGTCGCCGACGAGGCCGCAGCGCAGGCGATTTTGCGCCTGACCCGGGAGCGGCCGGGCGAGCTGACCCTGGTCGCGCTGGCGCCGCTGACCAACGTGGCGCTGGCCCTGCGCCTGGATCCGGCGCTGCCGGAGCGGGTCAGGCGGCTGGTCGTGATGGGTGGCGCGGTCACCGGCCATGGCAACACCGGCAAGGTGCCGGCCGAATTCAACGTCGGCTTCGACCCGGAGGCGGCGCATGTGGTGTTCGAGGCTTTCGCCGAGTTCGACCTGGTCGACTGGGAGGCGACGCTCCGCTACGCCTTCGACGATGACGAGTTCGACCGCTGGCTGGCAGGCGGTGACGAGCGCGCGCGGTTTTTCTCGCAGGTGTTCGGCACCGCCCGGGCCTACAACCGCCGCAGTGACCGCCGTGGCGTGATCGCCGCCGATGCGCTGGCCATGGCCGTGGCGATCGACCCGTCGATCGTCACCCGCAGCGAGCGACGCCACGTCGCGGTGGAACTGGACGGGCGGCTGACCCGGGGCGCCACCGTGGTCGACTGGGCCGGACGGCTCGGCCATCCGGCCAACGCCAACATCGTGCTCGAGCTCGATGCCGGACGCTTCGCCGCCATGGTGCGGGTCGCGCTCGGTGCGGAGACGGCGGGCCAAGGTTGACCGGAAACTTCGCGGATGAGTACAATGCCGCTCTTTTCACCCGCAGCTTTGAGCCTGTCATGAAGCCCGATATCCATCCGAACTACCGCCCCGTGGTGTTCCAGGACCTGTCGTCCGATTTCGCGTTCCTGACGCGCTCGACGATCGCAGCGAAGGAAACCGTCAAGTGGGAAGACGGCAACGAGTACCCGCTGATCAAGGTGGATATCTCCAGCCATTCGCACCCGTTCTACACCGGCAAGCAGAAGACCATCGACCAGGGTGGTCGCGTCGACCGCTTCCGTCGTCGTTACGCGCAGAAGTAAGGCGCCTGCGCGGGCCGGTCCACGGCCCGCCGATGTACGTACTCCAGCACAGGGCAGGCCGCGCGCCTGCCCTGTGCTTTTTCATGGCCGCCATTCGACCATCCGCGGACGCATGTACGCGGGGAGGTTGTGCGATAATGGCGGGCCCGGGCGCTCCGACGCCCGCCGCGGCAACGGTCTCCCCAGCCGGTGCAGCGTCCCGATTCCCTCGCCAGCCGGTGCCGCGACCGTGGCCTCCTGCGGCGGTGACATACGTGAAGGAGGTTTCCGTGTCCGAGTCCAAGATCGTCAAGCTGACCGACGAGTCGAACAACCGCAGCAGCGAGCTGCCCCTGGTGAGCGGCACGCTCGGTCCGTCGTGCATCGACCTCGGCACGCTGTACAAGGACACCGGCCACTTCACCTACGATCCGGGCTTCGGCAGCACGGCCGCGACCAAGAGCGCGATCACCTACATCGACGGCGACCAGGGCGTCCTGCTTTACCGCGGCTACCCGATCGATCAGCTGGCGGAGAAATCCAGCTTCCTCGAGGTGGCCTACCTGCTGCTCAATGGCGAGCTGCCCAAGCAGGCCGAGTTTGCCAGCTTCGAGCACCAGATCACGCATCACACGATGATGCACGAGTCGCTGAAGAACTTCTTCCAGGGCTTCCACCACAACGCGCACCCGATGGCGATGCTTGCCGCCTCGATCGCGTCGCTGTCGGCCTTCTACCACGACGACCTCGACGTCGATAACCCGGACGACCGCAAGCTCGCCGCGATCCGCCTGATCGCCAAGATGCCGACCATCGCCGCCGCGGCCTACCGCTATTCGATCGGCTGGCCGATGCGCTATCCGCGCAACAACCTCGAGTACGTCACGCGGTTCCTGCACATGATGTTCGAGGTGCCCAGCGAGCCGCTGCAGCTCAACCCGGTGGCCGCCAAGGCGCTGGACCTGCTGTTCATCCTGCACGCCGACCACGAGCAGAACGCTTCCACCTCGACCGTCCGCCTGGTCGGTTCGACCGGCGCCAACCCGTACGCCTCGATCGCCGCCGGCATCACCGCGCTGTGGGGCCCGGCGCACGGCGGCGCCAACGAGGCGGTGCTGAAGATGCTCGAGGAGATCGGTACGCCGGACAAGGTCGAGACCGCGGTCAAGCGCGCGAAGGACAAGAACGACAACTTCCGCCTGATGGGCTTCGGCCATCGCGTGTACAAGAACTTCGACCCGCGCGCCAAGATCATCCGCGAGATGTGCCACAAGGTGCTGGGCGAGCTGGGCGTCAACGACCCGCTGCTCGAGGTGGCGATGAAGCTGGAAGAGGCGGCCCTGAAGGACGACTACTTCGTCGAGCGCAAGCTGTACCCGAACGTCGACTTCTACTCCGGCATCATCTACAAGGCGCTGGGCATCCCGACCGAGATGTTCACCGTGATGTTCGCCATTGCCCGCACCGCCGGCTGGATCGCGCACTGGATCGAGCAGCACGAGACCCCGGGGTCGCGCATCGGTCGTCCGCGCCAGGTCTACACCGGCGCCACGCCGCGCGATTTCGTGCCGGCCGACAGGCGCTGAACCGGCGTCGGCCCGGCGCCACGCCGGGCCGCGCGGCCTGAAGCAAAAACGCCCCGGGAGACCGGGGCGTTTTCGTTGGCGGGACCTCAGCGCAGCGCGGCGAGCTTGCGCTCCAGCTCGTCGTCCTCGTCCTGTTCGTGCAGCAGCTGTTCCACCGCGGCGAGGCCGGCGCGGCGCATCGGCCGCTCGTCCACCCGGTCCAGCGGCGCCTGGCGCAGCGCATCGACGGGCAGCACGGTGAGGTCGAACGACAGGCTGTTAGCCGAAAACAGCACCACCGGATACTCCGGATTGTCGTCGCGGCCGGTGCGCAGGCGTCGCGTCTGGGTTTCGTAGGGCACGCCGCGCTCGTGCAGGAACCGGAGCACCGCGTCGGGATCGTCGCTGAACAGGTGCAGGCAGACGGCGGAGTGCGCGTCCGCCGTGCCTTCGAGCACCGCGCCGACCAGTCTCGGCTGGAATGCGTCGAGGAAGCGCATGGCCTCCATCGCCGCCTCGCGACAACGCCGAAGATGGCGGGGCTGGCTCTCGGCCTGGAAGATCCGCTGGTGCTCGCGCAGGGCACGCTCGATCTCGTCGTTGCGGGGCAGGCTCTGCGTGTCGAGGATGCCGAGCCGCTCGGACGCCTTGAGCTTTGCATGATGAAAGTCGCGGATACCGTGCTCGCTCATCAGCCGGGCGGCTTCCTGGGCGACGCGCAGCCGGTTGCGCTGCAGGCGGTCATGGGCGTGGATGCGGTGATGCTCGCCTCGGGCCATGTCTCGCTCCTCACTCGGTGGCCGCCGCCCGGGGACGGGCGGCGGTCGCGAAGTCGATCGTACCTGTTGCCTCAGAAAATGTCGTAGGCGTGCTTCTTGTCCTGGTCCTGCTGCTGAGCCGCCTGGCTGCGCAGCCGGTCCAGATCCTCGACCTTGAATATCTCGGGCATGGTGTTGGTGTCGCCCGGCGGTGCCGGCAGGCCGGTCGTGCGGTCGATGGTGATGGTACTGATGCCCGGCGGCATCGGCAGCGAATTTTCCGGCAGGCCCTTCAGGGCCGCGCCCATGTAATCCATCCAGATGGGCAGTGCGGCCTGCGCGCCGAACTCGGCCACGCCGTTGGCACGACCCAGCGAGGTGAAGTCGTCGAAGCCGACCCATACCGCCGTCGACAGGTCGCCGTTGAAGCCCACGAACCAGGCGTCGCGATGGTCGTTGGTGGTGCCGGTCTTGCCCGCGAGGTCCGGGCGGTTCAGCGCGCGCGCCGCCGCTCCGGTGCCGTGCAGGATCACGTCCTTCATCAGCGAGGTGATGAGGTAGTCGTTGCGGATGTCGATCACATGCGGGGCCAGCACCGGCGCCGCCTGGGCATCGCCATGGGCATCCTGCGGCAGCACCGCGTCACCGACCCCGGCCACGCTTGCCGCCGGTGCGGGAGCCGTCGATGCCGTCGCGGGCGCGGCGGCCTGTTCCGCCGGGGGCGGACCCGGCGGCTCCGGATTGAGCAACCGTTCCTGGCAGGAGCGGCAGGCTCGGGCGGGGTTGGCCAGGTACACCGGCTTGCCATCGCGATCGTCGATCTCCTTGATGAAATACGGCTTCACCAGATAACCGCCATTGGCAAACACCGCATAACCCCGGGCCATGTCCATCGGTGATACCGAAGCGGTGCCCAGCGCCATCGACAGGTTGGCCGGCAGGGCGTCGAGGGAGAAGCCGAACCGCGTGGCGTAATCGCGGGCGTAGCTGACGCCGATGGCGTCGAGCAGGCGCACCGAGACGAGGTTCTTCGACTCCACCAGCGCCTGGCGCAGACGGATCGGCCCGTCGAACTTGTTGTCGTCGTTGGCGGGCGTCCACAGTCCGCCCGGCTTGGAGGGATCGGGCAGGGCGAGGGGGGCATCGTTGACGATCGAGGCGGGGGTGAAGCCCCGTTCGAACGCCGCCGAGTAGATGTACGGCTTGAAGCTGGAGCCCGGCTGCCGGGCCGCCATCACCGCGCGGTTGAACTTGCTGCGGGTGAAGCTGAAGCCGCCGACCAGCGCCTCGATCGCGCCATCCTCGGGATTGACCGACGCCAGTGCGCCCTGCACCTTCGGCACCTGCGCCAGTTCCCAGTTGCCCTTCCCGTCGCGCGCCAGGCGGACGATGTCGCCGCGCTTGAGCACCGCATCGACTGTTTTCGGTGCAGGCCCCGTGCGTGCGTCGCTGATGTACGGCCGGGCCCACGCCAGCGAGGCCAGATCCAGCCTCACCGTTTCACGGGACGACAGATACACCGTGGCCTCCTGCGGAGACACCGAAGTCACTACCCCGGGCAGCATGCCGGAGACGCTGGAGTAGCTGGCCAGCGCATCGTCGAAGTCCCGGGTACCCGCGTCCGCCGGCAGGTCGGTGTGCGCTTCCGGCCCCCGCCAGCCGTGGCGACGATCGTAGGCCACCAGGCCGTCGCGCAGGGCCTCAACCGCTTCGCTCTGGCGGTTGCTGTCGAGTGTGGTCTTGACGACGTAACCGTCGGTCAATGCGTCGTTGCCGAGGCGATCGAGCACCTGGCGGCGGACCATCTCGGCGAGGTAGGGCGCTTCGACCTGGATCGGCTGTTCGTGCGGATAGGCGTTGTTCGGCTCCTTGATCGCCTGCTCGTACTCCTGCTTGCTGATGTAGCGGTGCTCGAGCATCTGCCCAAGCACCCAGTTGCGACGGGCCAGCATGCGGGCCGGGTTGTTGATCGGGTTCACCACCGACGGGAGCTGGAAGGTCGAGGCGATCGTGGCGCACTCGGCGATGGTGAGCTGGTCGAGCGTCTTGCCGTAGTAGTACTCGGCGGCCGCCGCCACGCCATACGCACGGTGGCCCAGGAACATCTTGTTGAGGTAGAGCTCGAGGATCTGGTCCTTGGTCAGCTGGTTCTCCATCCGCACCGCGATGAAGATCTCGATCAGCTTGCGCGAGTAGAGCTTTTCCGGGCTCAGGAAGAAGTTGCGCGCCACCTGCTGGGTGATGGTCGAGCCGCCCGAGCCCTTGTCGCCACCGGAGATGATCACGTGCCACGCGGCGCGTGCAATGCCGTGCCAGTCGAAGCCCGGGTGGCTGTAGAAATCGGCATCCTCGGCCGAGAGCACCGCGTGCTTCAGTCGATCGGGCACGTGGGCGATGTCCACCGGAA
Source organism: Lysobacteraceae bacterium (assembly GCA_018970895.1). Classification (GTDB taxonomy): domain Bacteria; phylum Pseudomonadota; class Gammaproteobacteria; order Xanthomonadales; family Rhodanobacteraceae; genus Dyella_A. The sequence goes on from JAGWVM010000035.1 coordinate 9,726, forward strand.
TGCGGCGGGTCTCGCCGAACGTGGCGATCAGCTTGCCGTCCGCGCTCTCGACGCGCAGCGGCACCTGCATGCGGTAGTCCTTGAGCTCGTCGACATTGGGCAGGCGGGGGGCGATCAACCAGTAGGCGACGCCGAGTGCGACCGTGCCGAGCAGGAGTCCCGAGAAGGCCAGGATCAATGCCCAGCGCAGCAAACGCTTCAAAATTCGCATGAGTGTCGAGGTAGCGAGACCTGAGTCAAAACGTGCCAGAGTATAGATGTTGCACTATCCCCTGCATGGGTCGCAGGCTTCCGCAGGAAACTGCGGCGACACGATTCCGCATGACTCAAATGTGTGTCCCATCACGCCACCGAGTCGAGAAAGTAGTCGTATACCGTTGCTATTGCGTTAATTTTTGGATTTAATGCGAGCGCGCAGCCGCCGGAATCCGGCTCGGAGCGCCAGGGGTAAGGGGGACAAACCGTGGGTCTTTTCACACCCAAGAAGCCGCCGCTCATCGGCGTCGACATCAGTTCGACCGCCGTCAAGCTGCTGCAGCTGAGCCAGGCCGGAGGCCGCTACCGCGTGGAACACTACGCGGTGGAGCCATTGCCCCCGAATGCCGTGGTCGAGAAGAACATCGTCGAGGTCGAGGCCGTCGGCGAGGCCATCCGTCGAGCGCTGGCGCGTTCGGGCTCCAAGCTCAAGCATGCGTGCGCGGCGGTTGCCGGATCGGCGGTGATCACCCGCGTGATCCCGATGTCCTCGGAACTGTCCGAGGACGATCTGGAAGGGCAGATCCAGGTCGAGGCGAACCAGTACATTCCCTACCCGATCGAGGAAGTGAGCCTCGATTTCGAGGTGATGGGGCCGGTTCGCGACAACCCGGACATGAACAATGTCCTCCTCGCCGCCTCGCGGACCGAGAACGTGGACATGCGCGTAGCCGCACTCGACCTGGGCGGACTGACCGCCCGGGTGATCGACGTGGAGGCCTTCGCACTGGAAAACGCGTTCGCCATGCTCGCCGACCAGCTCAACGTGGGGCGCGACGCGCTGGTCGCGGTGGTCGATATCGGCGCCACCATGACTACGCTGTCGGTGCTGCGCAACCAGCGCACGATCTATTCGCGCGAGCAGGTATTTGGCGGCAAGCAGTTGACCGACGAGATCATGCGCCGCTACGGGCTCTCCTACGAGGAGGCCGGCCGCGCCAAGCGCAAGGGCGGGCTGCCCGAGTCCTACGAGAACGAGGCGCTGGAGCCGTTCAAGGAATCGCTGATCCAGCAGATCAGTCGCCTGCTGCAGTTCTTCTTCGCCGGCAGCGAGTACAGCAAGGTCGACCAGGTGGTGCTCGCCGGTGGCTGCGCTTCCATCGAGGGCCTCGGGCCGATGCTGGAGGAGCAGTTGGGCATTCCCTGCGTGGTGGCCAACCCGCTCGCACGCATGTCGCTGTCCTCGCGGGTGCAGGCCCAGGCCCTGGCCCAGGACGCTCCGGCGCTGATGATTGCGGTCGGCCTGGCGCTGAGGAGCTTCGACTGATGGCACATATCAACCTCCTTCCGTGGCGCGCCGAGCGCCGCAAGCAGCGCGAGCGCGAGTTCTTCATGCAGCTCGGCGCGGCCTTCGTCGCGGCGCTGCTGTGCCTGATTCTCTGGGCCTGGTGGATGGACCTGCGGATCGACAACCAGAACGAGCGCAACGCGTACCTCCAGACCGAGATCAAGCAGGTCGACCAGAAGATCGCCAAGATCAAGGATCTCGAGAAGGTCCGCGACCGCCTGCTGGCGCGCAAGCAGATCATCGAGCAGCTGCAGGCCAACCGCTCGCAGATGGTTCACCTGTTCGACGAGCTGGTGAAGACGATCCCGGACAGCGCCCGCCTGACGGCGCTCAAGCAGACCGGCGATTCGATGTCGCTTGATGGCGTGGCCCAGTCCAATGCCAGCGTCGCCGAATACATGCGCAACATCGAGGCGTCGCCCTGGATGGGGCATGCCGACCTGCGCAAGACCGAGAACGTCCACAAGGATGTCAGGATGCCCTACGAGTTCAGCCTGAACGTGGCGCTGAGCCGGCCGAAGGATGATGGCCAGGGCGGCACCGAACCCGGCAAGCCCGGCAAGGCCGCGGCCGTGGGCAGCAAGCCAGTGACGGGAGGGGCCAAGCCGTGAAGTTCTTCGAAGACCTGCGCAGCCTCGACAAGAACAACATCGGTGGCTGGCCCCAATCCATCAAGATCTTCTTCACCGTCCTGCTGTTCGCGCTGATCGGTTTCCTCGGCTGGTACCTGTACATCGGTGACCAGCAGGACCAGCTGCAGTCGCTGGCGGCGAAGGAGGAATCGCTCAAGCAGGAGTTCGCCACCAAGCAGGCCAAGGCGGTGAATCTCGAGGCGCTGCAGCAGCAGCTTGACCAGATGCAGGACATGCTCCGCCAGCTGCTGCGTCAGCTGCCGAGCAAGACCGAGATGCCGGAACTGCTGGTGGACATCTCGCAGACCGCGCTATCGGCGGGCCTGGAGGTGGATTCCTTCGTGCCCGGTGCCGAGACGCCGAAGGACTTCTACGCCGAGAAGCCCATCGCCCTGAAGATGAGCGGCACCTATCACCAGTTCGGCACCTTCATCAGTGGAGTCGCCTCGCTGCCCCGGGTGGTGATCCTGACCCTGCACGATGTCTCGCTGACGCCGGCCAACCCCTCGGTCGAGGGCGGCAAGCTGGTGCTGCAGGGTACGGTGAAGACCTATCGCTACCTCGACGATGACGAGACGGGCGACGCGAAGAAACAAGCAGCCGGCAACAGGAGGGGGCGGAAATGAGTCGGCCTGTCGCCATGAACCCAAGTCGCGGGCTGCGCATCGCCGCGTTGTGCGGGGCGCTGATCGCCCTCGCCGGATGCACGCGTGGCATGTCCGACCTGCGCGCGTGGGTCGCCAAGGAAAAGCAGAAGAAGGGCGCGCCGATCGAGCCGCTGCCGGTGATCCGTACCTTCGAGACGTTCGAATACAAGGATCAGGGGTTGCGCGATCCGTTCAGTCCCAGCTCGGCCGAGCTGCAGCCGACGGGGAGCAACGTCACCGCCGGACCGCGCCCGGACGAGAACCGTCCGAAGGAGCCTCTGGAAATGTTTGCGCTCGACAGCCTGAAGATGGTCGGCACCATCGGCACCGGCGCCAACATGGAGGTCCTGATCAAGGATCCGGGTGGCGTCATCCATCGGGTGCACAAGAACGAGTACATGGGCCAGAACTACGGCCGCATCACGGCGATCAGCGACGACCACATCGACCTGGTCGAACTGATTCCCAACGGTAATGGTGGCTGGATGGAGCGTCCGGCCAGCATCGCGCTCGGCGAGAAATAGGAAACACAGGGGCTGATGCAATGAGCAACCAAACCACACCTGTTCAGGGCCGAATCATGCGCCATGCGAGCCGCTACCTGGTGACCCTGCTGTTCGCCGCTGCCGCCTTCTGGTCGCAGACCGCGCTGGCGGCGGGTACCACCCTGAAGAACATCAGCTACGACATGCTGCCCGGCGGACGGGTCGAGCTGCACATGAACTTCGATCAGGGCCAGGTGCCGCAACCCAAGATCTTCACGACGGATACGCCGCCCCGCATCGCGGTGGACTTCGCCGACACGATCAACGCGGCACCGCGACACATGGACGTCGGCAAGGGCGCCCTGTCCGGCATTTCGGCCGTGTCCGCGGGTGGTCGCACCCGGGTCGTCGTCGAACTGATCCGCCCGTCGAGCTACACCACCCGCATCGACGGCAACAGTCTGGTGCTCACGGTCAACAACGGCACCGACGCGCAGACCACCACCACGGCAGCGATCATCGATCCGTCCAAGCGCCTGCCGTCGGCAAGCAGCGGACCCGCCGTGCAGAACATCGACTTTCGGCGCGGACCCAATGGCGAGGGTCGCGTGCTGGTCAACTTCAGCGCGCCCGGTGCCAACCCGAACATGCGTCGCGAGGGCGACAAGGTCATCGTCGACATCGACCACGTCAACGTGCCGCCGAGCCAGGCCCAACGCCTGGACGTGATGGACTTTGCCACGCCGGTACAGACCATCGTCACCAAGGCGGCCGGCAACGGCGCCGAGATGGTGATCAACACCACGGGCAACGTGGAGACGTCGGCCTACCAGTCCGGCAACCAGTACGTGGTCGAGGTCGCGCCGAAGAAGAAGGAGGCCACCCCGACCAAGCTCGCCAAGGGCCAGCAGCCGGTCTACACGGGCAGCCGGGTCACCTTCAACTTCCAGGACATCCCGGTGCGGTCCGCGCTTCAGCTGCTCGCCGACATCTCGGGCCTCAACCTGGTCGCTTCGGACTCGGTCGGCGGAAGCGTGACGCTGCGACTGGTGAACGTGCCGTGGGATCAGGCGCTGGACGTGATCCTGCGCGCCAAGGGCCTGGACAAGCGGCGCAACGGCAACGTGATCTGGATCGCCCCGCAGCAGGAACTGGCCAAGTACGAGGAAGACCTCGCCACGGCGCGCATCAAGGCCGAGGACAATGCCGAGCTGGTGACCGACTACATTCCGATCAGCTACGGCAAGGCGGCGGACATCGCCAAGCTGCTGACCTCCGGTGCCAAGCAGAGCGCCGGTGGCGGCGGCGGCGGAGCGGCGGGTGGCAGTCGCGGCTTCCTGTCCCCGCGCGGCAGCGTCTCCTATGACGACCGCACCAACACGCTGCTGATCAACGACAACCCCGAAAAGATCAAGGAAATCCGCGCACTGGTCGCCGTGCTCGATCGTCCGGTCCAGCAGGTGCTGATCGAGTCGCGCATCGTGGTGGCCACCGACCAGTTCACCCGTGAACTGGGTGCCAAGTTCGGCATCAACGGGTCCCGTGCCAATCCCAGCGGCCAGGTCCTGCAGCTTGGCGGCGACCTGGGCAGCAACCTCGGCAACAACGCCGGCGGAGCAACCCTGGGTTCGGGCGGCCTGAACGTCAACCTGCCGACCACGACTCCGGGCGGCAGCCTTGGCCTGGCGATTCTCGGCGCCAATTACGCGCTCGACCTGGAGCTGTCGGCAGCACAGACCGAGGGTCGCGGCGAGGTGATCTCCAGCCCGCGGGTGATTACCGCGAACCAGCAGGAGGCGGTCATCCGCCAGGGTCAGCAGATCGGCTACGTGACCTACCAGAACAGCGCCACCGGCGCGGCCGGCAGCGGTACCGCCACCGTGCAGTTCAAGGACGCCGTGCTGGAGCTGAAGGTCACGCCGACCATCACCGCCGACAACCGCGTGTACCTGAAGATCAACGTCAAGAAGGACGCGCTGGCCAAGTTCATCGATGCTCCGGGCAGTGGCCAGGTGCCGCAGATCGATACGCGCTCTCTGACGACATCGGTACTGGTGGACAACGGTCAGACGGTGGTGCTGGGCGGCATCTACGAGATCACCAAGCAGAACACCGTCACCAAGGTGCCTGGCCTCGGCGACATTCCCGGCATCGGTATGCTGTTCCGCAAGACCTCGCGCCAGAACGACAAGGCCGAGCTGCTGATTTTCGTGACGCCACGCATCCTCAGCGACAAGCTGCAGTAAGGCGGGCGCCAGCCCCGCAGCGAACGAAGGGGCGGCCTCGGGCCGCCCCTTCGTTTTTGCCGTTGTTCCGCATGACCACCGGGCTATATCGCCCTGTCGCCTAAACTTCCATGATCGAACGTTGTCCCACGCCGCGTTCCCGATGGAAGCTACCCGGATGACCGATCCCGCCCACGCCCCCGACGCCGCCGCAACCGCACTCCAGCAGTCATTCACCCGCCTCCGGGACGATCTGCAGCAGGCGATCATCGGTCAGCCTCGCCTGATCGATTGCCTGCTCATCGCCTTGCTCGCCGATGGCCATCTGCTGGTCGAGGGGGCCCCGGGCCTGGCCAAGACCACCGCGGTGAAGGCGCTCGCCTCCCGCATCGCCGCCGACTTCCACCGTGTGCAGTTCACCCCGGACCTGCTGCCTGCCGACCTCACCGGCACCGACGTATTCCGTCCGCAGTCGGGCAGTTTCGAGTTCGAGCGCGGCCCCCTGTTCCACAACATCGTGCTGGCCGACGAGATCAATCGTGCGCCCGCAAAAGTCCAGTCGGCGCTGCTCGAAGCGATGGCCGAACGTCAGATCACCGTCGGGCGCAGCACCTGGCGGCTGCCCGAACTTTTCCTCGTCATGGCGACCCAGAATCCGATCGAGCAGGAGGGAACCTTTGCGCTCCCCGAAGCGCAGCTGGACCGGTTCGTCATGCACGTCACGATCGGTTATCCCGATGCCGCCGCGGAACTGGCGATCCTGCGGCTTGCACGTGATCAGGCCAGCGAGGCCGGACACAGCCAGCCGGTTCCGCTGGAGTCCCGGCTGACCCCCGCCGACGTGATGTCCGCGCGTGCCGAAGTGCTGGCCGTCCACATGGCTCCGGCGCTGGAGGAATACCTGACCCAGCTGGTACTCGCCACACGCGATCCCGGCCAATACGGTCCCGAGCTCAAGCGCTGGATCGCCTGGGGCGGCAGCCCGCGCGCCACCATCGCGCTCGATCGCTGTGCCCGGGCGCATGCCTGGCTGGCCGGGCGCAATTACGTCCTGCCCGAGGATGTGCATGCCGTGACGCACGAAGTACTGCGGCATCGCGTCTTGCTCAGCTACGAGGCCGAAGCCGAAGGCGTGCGGCCCGACCAGGTCATCGACCGTCTGCTGGACCTCGTGCCGTTGCCGTGAGTGCCGTGCCGCAACCACGTCCGGGTGATGGCGTCACGCACGTGGCACTGCCCGAGCTGCTGGCCCTGCGCTCCCGCGTGGGCCGGTTGACGCTGCCGGAGCAGGCCAGTCGTGCCTTCCGCGCCGGCCAGCAGGCCAGTCGCCTGTATGGTCGCGGCATGGACTACGCCGAGTCGCGGGTCTACCAACGCGGCGATGACGTGCGCCGACTCGACTGGCGGCTGACTGCGCGCAGCGGCAAGCTGCACACCAAGCTGTTCCAGGAGGAGCGCGAGGGCCGTCTGCTCATCATGCTCGACACCCATGCGTCGATGCGGTTCGGCACGCGTACACGATTCAAGTCGGTGCAGGCTGCTCGCGCCTCCGCCTGGGCGGCCTGGGCCGCGGTAAGGGTGGCCGAACGGGTCGCGCTGATGGGTTTCGGCACGCGCGACGAATGGCTCGCACCCAAGGCTGGTCCGCGCGGCGCACTGTCGGTGTGCGGGGCCATCGCCGACTGGGACCGTCGCGACACCGAAGCCGTCAACGAGCCTCTCTCCATTGCCGTGCAGCGTGCCACGCGCACCGCACACGGCGCGAGCCGGGTGCTGCTGGTCACCGACGGAAGCTGCACCGACGAAGCGGCCCGGCGCGCGCTCGTGGCGCTCTCCCGCCGCGCTCGCGTGGGCGTGCTGGCGGTGGTCGACCCCCTCGAGGTGGCGCCCACCCCCGAGGGTGACTACCCGCTGGAACACGACGGCGTGCGCACCCGGCTGCACGTCCACGGCGAGCGCCAGCGGCTGTGGCTTCCGGCGCTCCTGGGCGCGGGCCATGCGCGGCTCGCCGCGCTGTGCCGAGACGTCGGCGTGGCCTTCCGCACGGTGGACACCACCGGCGACCCGTTCGATGCGGTGGCCGCCCTGCTCGGCGCACGGGGCGGACGATGAGCCTGCCCGTACCCGCCTCTCCCGCTTCCGCGCCGTCCGGCCCGGTGCTTCGGGACATCCATATGCCGCCCCCGCCATCGTGGTGGCCGCCGGCACCGGGATGGTGGGTGCTGGCGCTGCTGGCACTCGTGTTGCTCGGCTGGGCCGGCTGGCGCTGGATCGATCGCCGGCGTCGCCTGCGCGCGCGCCGCGCGCTGGTCGCGCTCGTCGACCGCGTGCTGGTCGATACCGAGGGTCGCCCGCAGGACACCGCCGCAGGACTTCACGCCCTGTTGCGACGTGCCGCACGCCGGCTGGACCGGGGCGCGGATACCCACCGCGGTCCGATGTGGCGTGCCACGCTCGAGCGCGTGAACGTCGATCCCTCGGTGATCGCGCGGCTGATCGATCTCGATACGCTGATGTACCGGCCATCGATGACGTGGGACCGCGACGGGCTGGCCGATGCCGTGCGCGACTGGCTTGCCGCCCTCGCCGACCAGACCGGCCGCATCCGGGCCGGGGAGGGGCTGCCCCGATGACGTGGCCCGTCTTTGCCTGGCCATGGCTGGTCCTTGCGCTGCCCTTGCCCTGGCTCGTCCGCCGATGGCTTCGTCCGGTGGCGTCCGGTCGGGCACTGCACCTGCCGCATCCGGGCATCGCGCTGGCCGTGGCCGAACCGGTCCGGGCCGGTGGCGCGAAAGCCGGATGGCTGGTCCTGGCGTGGTGCTGCCTGGTCGCCGCCGCGATGCGCCCGCAGTGGGTCGGGCCACCGCAGGCACAGCAGCGCAGCGGCCGGGCGATGATGCTGGCAGTCGACCTGTCCGGCAGCATGCGCACCGACGACATGCAGCTGGCCGGGCGGTCGGTCAGCCGCTTCGGCGCGGTCGAGGCGATCGCCAGCGATTTCATCGCCCGCCGCAGCGGCGACGAGATGGGCCTGGTCCTGTTCGGCAGCCGCGCGTTCCTGGTCACGCCGCTGACCTACGATTTGTCGGCGGTGCGCGCGCAGCTGCAGAGCGCGGCGGTGGGTCTGGCCGGCACCGAGACGGCCATCGGCGATGCGATCGCGGTGGCGGTCAAGCGCCTGGCCGCGCTGCCCGAGCAGGCGCGGGTACTGGTGTTGCTGACCGATGGCGTCAACAACGCCGGCAGCATCACTCCGCTCGAGGCCGCCAAGGCGGCGAAGGCGGCGGGCGTGCGCATCTACACCATCGGTATCGGCGCCGACCGCATGACCGTGCCTGACTTCTTCGGCAGCCGGGTGATCAACCCGTCCGCGGACCTGGACGTCGGCATGCTTACCTCGATCGCCAACCGGACCGGCGGCCGGTTCTTCCGTGCCACGGACAGCCGCCAGCTGGCCGACGCGTACCGCGCCATCGATGCGTTGGAACCCATGCCGCAACGCGCGCCGACCCTGCGGCCGCGACACGAGCTGTTCCGCTGGCCGCTTGGCCTGGCGGCGCTGCTGTTCGGCCTCGCGGCCTTGCCGTCACGGCGTGGCCGGGGCGGGGAGTCGCCGGCATGATCGAGGCGCTGCACGCTTTCCATTTCCTGCGTCCATGGTGGCTGCTGGCCCTGCTCGGACTGCCGCCGGTGGCCTGGTGGCTGGCTCGCGCCGACGCGGGCGAGCGGGCGCTGTCGCGCCTGGTCGATCCCGCGCTGCTGCCGCACCTGCTCGCTGGCCAGCCGTCGGGGCGGCGCGCGTCGACCGTGCTGCTGGCCGCGGGCTGGCTGCTCGCCACATTCGCATTCGCCGGCCCCACCTGGAGCAGGCGGCCGGAAGCGCTGTACGCCGAACGGGCGGCGCAGGTGGTCGCGTTGAACCTGTCGCCGCGGATGCTGGCTCGCGATGTCGCCCCCAGCCGGCTGGACCGTGCCAAGTACAAGGTCCGCGATCTGCTGCGGAGCAATCGCGACGGGCAGAATGCCCTGGTCGCCTGGTCCGGCGAGGCGTTCGTGGTGGCGCCGCTCACCTCCGACGCGTCGAGCCTCGACGAGCTGCTCGATGCCCTGGCGCCCGACACCATGCCGACCGAAGGCGACAACGCGACCCAGGCGATCACACAGAGCGTCAAGCTGATCCGGCAGGCCAGGGCCGGCGGCGGATCGGTGGTGCTGGTCACTGACCGCGTCGACGCGGGTGCCGTCGCCGCAGCGCGCAAGGCGCTGGCACAGGGCGTGCGCGTCTCGGTGCTGGGCGTGGGCACGCCGGCCGGCGGACCGGTGCCGCTGGACGGCGGCGGTTTCCTGCGCGACGCACAAGGCAATCTGGAGATGGCCCGGCGCGATGACGCCGCGCTCGCCGCAGTCGCGCGCGCCGGTGGCGGCGTGTACCAGCCGGCGACCGACGACCAGACGGACATCCGCGCACTGCATGCCGAGCTGCCGCGCGGTACCCGGCTGGCCAGCGGCGACGCGCGCAGCGAGCAGTGGCTCGACCGCGGACCTTGGCTGCTGTTGCCGCTGTTGCTGCTGGTGGCGCTCGGCTTCCGTCGCGGCTGGCTGCTGGTGCTGCCGCTTGCCTGCCTGCTCGCGGCGCCGGCACCGGCGCACGCCGACGGCTGGCACGACCTGTGGCTGCGGCGCGACCAGCAGGCGGCGCGTGCGCTCGAGCGCGGCGACGCTGCGGCAGCGAAGCACCTCGCGCGCGACCCGGCGCTGCGGGCGGCAGCGGATTATCGCAGCGGCGATTACGCCGCCGCCGCGCGCAACCTCGCCGGACTCTCCGGCAGCGATGCGCAGTACAACCTGGGCAATGCGCTGGCCAGACAGGGCAAGTACAAGCAGGCCATCGCCGCCTACGATCGCGCACTGGCGGCCGATCCGCACAACGCCGATGCCAAGGCCAACCGGCAGGCAGTTCAGGACTGGCTTCGCCGGCAGCCGCCACCGAAGGGCGACAAGGGTGCGCAGGACAGCAAGGGCGATCAGGGAAAGAATGGGCAGTCGCAGGGCCAGCAGGGCCAGCAGGGCCAGCAGGGCCAGCAGGGCCAGCAGGGCCAGCAGGGCCAGTCCAAGGGCCAGCCGAACCAGGGCAGGCAGGGCCAGCAGCCCGGCAAGCCCGGCGATGCGTCGAGCTCGCCGCAGGACCCGTCAGGCCAGCACGATCGGTCGTCCGGGCAGGGCAAGAACGACGACGGCCAGGCCCGGCCGCAGACGCCCGAGCAGCGCGCGGCCGAGCAGGCGCGCGCCGAGGCGGCACGCCAGGCCCTGCAGAAGCAGATGGACCAGGCGCTGAAGGGCGAGCGCACCAAGGGCGCACCGGATCAGCCGCACCAGCTTGGGTTGCCGGACAGCAACGATCCGTCCTCGCGCCTTCCCGCCGACGTGCGCCAGGCGCTGCAGCGCGTGCCGGACGATCCCGGTGCGCTGCTGCGCCGTAAGTTCGAACTGGAATACCGGCAGCGCCACGGCGGCGCCACCGGGGAGGATGAGCAACCGTGATCCGTTCATGGCACACCCTTGTCGCGATCCTCGCGCTGTCGCTGCTGCCGCTGCTGGCGCAGGCGACCGTGCAGGCTTCGCTGGACCGCAATGCCGCCCATCTGGGCGAAACCGTCACGCTCAACCTGCATTCGGACTCCGCGCCGATTACCGCGCCGGACCTGTCCGCGCTGGCCGGAGACTTCCAGGTGCTCGGCCAGTCCAGCGGCACGACCAGCAGCTTCGTCAACGGCCAGCGCACGGTGGACTACTCCTATGGCGTGGCGCTGCGGCCCCTGCACGAGGGCACCCTGCGGATTCCGTCGCTCACGATCGGAAACGAGCAGACCCGGCCGCTGACGCTGCAGGTCAGCGCGCCCAATCCGGCCGATGCCCAGGTGCACGGGCCGGTGTTCGTCGAGGCGCGCTTCGATCCGCAGCAGCCTTACGTGGGCCAGCAGGTCGCCCTCAGCGTCAAGCTCTACTACACCACCAACCTGGCCAACGCCTCGCTGTCCGATCCGGCCATCGACGGCGCCGACATCAACCGGCTGGGCAACGACATCGACTACCAGGCGCAGCGCAACGGCCGCACCTATAACGTGATCGAGCGGCGCTATGCGGTGGTGCCGCAGAAATCCGGCGAGCTGACGCTGCCGCCGATCCAGTTCCAGGGCGACCTGCTCGACCCGAACGACCCGGACAGCTTTCTCGGCATGGGCTCGCCGGTGCAGGCACAGAGCCGCCCGCTGACCCTGCACGTGCGCCCGGCGCCGGCCGGCTGGGGGGCATCGGCCTGGCTGCCTGCACGCCAGCTCGCGCTGGGCATGGATGGTCTGCCCGACGCCACCTCCCCGGCGCGCGTGGGCCAGCCGTTCAACCTGACCCTGCACCTGGATGCCACCGGCCTGTCCTTCGAAGCGCTGCCGTCGCTGATCCTGCCGTCGCTGGACGGCGCCACCGCGTATCCGGACAAGCCGGTCACCGGCAACCGCGTCGACGGCGGCTGGATCACCGGACACCGGGAGCACCGTTTCGCCATCGTGCCCAGCCGGGCCGGTCCGTTGACGCTTCCCGCGGTTACCGTGAAATGGTGGAACGTGGTGACCGACCAGGCGGAGACGGCGACGATTCCGTCCCACACCATCCAGGTGCTTCCCGCGATCGGTGCGGCGACGCCGCCGGCGGGGGCCGCGTCGGCCCCGCCATCCGCGGCGACGTCGGCTGCGCCAGAGGTGGCGCCGGCGTCCAGGGTGGTTCCGGCCGCCCGCTCGCCGTGGATGTGGATCGCGCTGGCGGTTGGCGCACTGTGGCTGCTGACTCTCGCCGCCCTGCTGTGGCGGCGGCGCGGTGGCTCCGTGCGGACGGTCGAGTCTGCCGGTCCCGAGCGCGGCTCCGCGGTGAACCCCGCGGCGCGCCGGGAAGCCTTCCTGCGTGCCGCGCGAGAGGGTGATGCCGCTGTCCGGGCGCGCACGCTGCTTGCCTGGGCGCAGGCGGAAAGGCCGGGCCTGCGCCATCTGGAGGCGGTGGCCTGCGCGCTGGACTCGGACGAGCAGCGCGCGGCCATCGCCGCGCTGGAGCGGGCCTGCTACGGGGCCGCCGCCAGCGGCCCATCGACCGCCGTGCTGGAAGCGGCTTTTGCCCGCGGTTTCGCCTGGCGGGACGAGCGGACCGGCCCGCCGGATGACGCTCCGCTGCCGCCCCTGTATCCGTTCAAGCTCCGCTGAGCGCGCGGGCAAGCACGGCGCCCATCGCCTCGTCGCGGGCGCACAGCGCCACCTGCAGGCCGGCATGAAGGGACAGCACCGCACGCACGGCGCGCACCGCCACGACCGCGGCCGCCTCGGCCGGATAGCCATACACACCGCAGCTGATCGCCGGAAACGCTACCGTGCCAAGGCCGTGTGCGTGGGCCAGCTGCAGCGAGTGTCGATAGCAGGCCGCCAGCCGCTCCGGCTCCCCCGCATCGCCGCCGGACCAGATCGGGCCGACGGTGTGGATCACGAACCGCGCCGGCAGCCGGAAACCGGGGGTGATCACCGCCTGCCCGGTGCGGCAGCGGACGCCCGGTTCGACCTCGGGCAGGGCCCGGCACGAGGCGAGCAGTTCCGGGCCGGCTGCCCGGTGGATGGCGCCATCGACCCCGCCGCCACCGAGCAGCCCGGGATTGGCCGCATTGACGATCGCATCCACCGCCAGCCCGGTGATATCGGCAACGATCTTGCTCAGGGTCATGGTCTGTCCAAGGAGCCGCACGTATCCTTGCCGACGATGCCCGTTCCGGAGTGGACGTCAAACATGACGAATACCGAAGACCTGCCGTTCGGCTACCTGCTCAACGACGTCACGCTGCTGTTCCGCAAGCACTTCGACCGTCGCGCAGTGAAGTTCGGGTTGACCCGCGCCCAGTGGCGGGCCACCAAGATGCTCCACCACCGCGAAGGATTGCGCCAGACCGAACTGGCCGAATACCTGGACATGGAGCCGATCGCGGTCGGCCGCGTCATCGATCGCCTGCAGGCCGCCGGCTTCGTCGAGCGCCGGCCCGACCCGCGCGACCGCCGCGCCTGGCGGCTGTATCCCACCGAGCAGGCGAAAGGCGTGATCGGCGACATGGAGCAGATCGGCCGCGGCTTGAGAAAGGACGCCACGGTGGGCATCAGCTACGACGAGCTGGCCCAGGCGCTGGACGTGATCAACCGGATCAAGGACAACCTGCAGGCGCTGGATCAGGCTGCCGGCGACGGCGATGAGCTGATGCCCGCGCGCGCCGACGCGCCTTAGGCCACGCCGGCGCGGCCCCTTCACGCTCGTGCCGGCTAAGCTGCCGCTTTCGGCAAGGGAGGCAGATGCCATGCACAGACATCAAGCGAGGCGGGCGGGCGTCGCGGCGCTGCTTGCCCTGGCCGCCGGCGCCTGTACCGGACGGACGACTGCCCCCGGCATGCTCGACGACGCGGCCCTGCTGGCCTACGCGAAGCAACCGTGGAACAAGGCCGCCCTGATGCACACCACGGTCCCGCTGGGCCGTTACCACGGCGTGCCGGTGGTGGCGGAATTTCCGTGCGGCGACGTCTGCCCGCAGTACACCCAGCGGATCATCCATTTCGATCTGCCCGCGGGGGCCGACTGCGCCGCGATCGGCGGGGTCGAGCGCGACGTGCTGGTGCCGATGGCGATCGCCATGCGCACGAAGCGCTTCTGCTTCCCGAAGGTGCTGGTCGACGCCGGGCTGCACGCGGTGCGCTGAGCCCGGTGTCATCAGGGCGAGGGCTCAGTCGGCCGCGCCGTCGTTCGAGAACGCGCCCGGCGCCGATTCGACGTCGCCGCGGGCCCGCGACGCCATGCAGACCGCCGCGTTCTGCGCCGGGTCCTGCGGGTCGATCGCGTCCAGTGTGTCTTCCGAGGTGTGGCGCCAGTCGAAGTAGCCGGTGCCGTTCCGGGTCAGCGACAGCGCGGCCCTGCCCCTGGCGTGCATCTTCGGCAGATCCGCGCCGCCACCGCCGGGCTTGCCGGGTCGCAGGCCACACCGATCGGCAGCACCCTCGGCCTGCGCGATCACCGGGCCACCCATGCGCACCGACGAACCGATGGCGTCGTATTGGCCGTCCTCCTGCCGCGTCATGCGCGCGCCGACGCAGACGATGCGCCCCTTGATCGTGGCGGAGTCGGCGGCCTTCAGCGCGTCGAGGGTGGGGAGGGCGACCACCTGCGCGGTGTGTCCGCCCTTGGGCGTGGCCGGGGAGTAGCCCGCCGCGGTCAGCACCCGCTGCTGCGGGAACGGGGTGAAGATGGCACCGCTCTCGCTGCCGCGCTGCCGCCGCGGGAGGCTCACCGGCTCGATCCGGACCCTGTCGAAACCCGGCGCCAGCGCGGTGGCGAGAAGGGTCGGCAGGGTGCCGTGCATCGGATGATCTCCGGGGACAAGCCCCGATGATCCCGTCAACGCCCGACGCGGCCCAGGCCGGAAGTGATGGGCGGCCGGACGGGCCGGCCACCCGGCGGATCAGCCCTGCGGACGATCCTTGAGCAGGTCGCGGATTTCGGTCAGCAGCACCACGTCGGCCGGCGGCGCGGCGGGCGGGGCCGCTTGCTCCTGCTTGCGGCTGAGCCGGTTGATCGCCTTGACCACCATGAAGATCGCGAAGGCGATGATGACGAACTGGATCAGCGTGTTGATGAAGGTGCCGTAGTTGATCGCCACTTCCGCGATCTTGTGCGCCGGGTTGGAGCTGTCCGCGGGCTTGAGCACGATCTTCAGATCGGAGAAATCCACGCCACCGGTCAGCACGCCGATCGGCGGCATGATCACGTCGTTCACCAGCGAGGTGACGATCTTGCCGAACGCGCCGCCGATCACCACGCCGACGGCGAGGTCGATCACGTTGCCGCGCATGGCAAAATCCTTGAACTCCTTCAGCATGCCCATTGGCGTCCCCTCCCGAGGGTGTGTGGATGATCGTGCGACTCTAGCCCAGCCGCCGGGGCGGGGACAGCGACGAAGGGGTCAGGCCACGCGTCCCTCGAGCACGGCCACGCCCGCCAGCTCGGCTCGGAAACGGTCGCCGCGCTGCAGGGCGGCGACGCCGGCGGGGGTGCCGGTGAACACCAGGTCGCCCGCCTTCAGTTCGAACAGCCGCGACAGGGCACAGAGGATCTCCGGCACGTCATGCACCATCTCGCCCAGCGTGGCGTGCTGGCGCCGGGCGCCGTTCACGTCCAGCTGCAGCACGGTATCCGGTCCGATCGTCACGGCAGCCGCCGGCACCAGCGCTGAGACCGGGGCGGAATGGTCGAACGCCTTGGCCACATCCCACGGGTGGCTCTTTGCCTTGGCCACGGCCTGCAGGTCGCGGCGGGTCAGGTCCAGCCCGACCCCGTACCCCCACACCTGCGCGCGGGCCTGTTCGGCGGTCAGGTCGCGGCCGCCGCCGCCCAGCGCCACCACCATCTCCACCTCGTGATGAAGGTCGGCGGTGGCCTGCGGATACGGTACGTCGGCGCCGTCGGTGACCAGTGCGTCGGCCGGCTTGCAGAAGAACATCGGGGCGTCCTTCTCGACCGTCGCACCCATTTCACGGGCGTGCTCGGCGAAGTTGCGGCCGATGCAGAAGATGCGGCGTACCGGGAAGCGTGCATCGCTTCCGATGACGGGGAGGCTGGCAACCGGGGGCTGCGGGATGACGTAGTTCATGGCGCGGAAGGTTAGCAGGCGCGGCGCGTCACGGTGACAGCGGTCATGCGGGCTCCCTGATCCCGCCCGCTGCCTGACGCCTTCCGTGGCGGGCGCACCGTTCAACGCAAGGGACCGGACGCCCACCGAGGTCTTGATCGAGGAGGGGCCGCGTCCGGCCAGGTGCTGGCCCGGCCGGAGGACAGTACCTATCGCGCCCGGCTCGACGCGGCGCGTGCCAGTGCGCGTGCCGGCGGGGTCGCCGCGCAATGGAGCCAGCTGCAGGCCTCGGTGATCCGCATCGTCGGACTCGCCGTGGGCATCCTCATGGCGAGCGGCGCGGCGTCCGGCGCGCTCGCCACCATGCTCGCGGCGGTCGCCGCGCATGCGCGGGACACCGCCACGCTGCACGGGATCGGCTTCCGAGGCGTGCCGGTGGTGGTGTCGGTACTGCTTGGAGACGATGCTGCCGGCGCGGCGCGGCGCGGCGGCGTGCTGTGCGGGCTGGTCGCGAGGCGGGTCTTCAACGGCTACACCGCCTCCGCGCTGGGCTCCAAATTCAGCCCGGGGGCGTTCCAGCGCCGGCTGTCGCCGCTGGTGCCTTGGACCGGTCTGAAGTGGGCGTTGGCCATCGGTTTTGTCGGCGCCGTGTTCCCCGCGCTGCGGGCGGCGGGCCTGGCGGTCACCGTGGCCCTGCCCGAGCATGAGCCGGCGCGCGTCGCCCCGGGTGGTGGCGCGCCGCACGCCCTCGCCGGTTCGACATGCGCTCGGCTCTCTGTCGGATGCAATGACAGCGGCGGATGGGCAAAAAAAGAGCCGCCCGAGGGGCGGCCGATCTGGGGAGATATCTCGGGCCTCGGCACATCCATGTGCCGGGCCTGATGTTCTTATGTAAGGCCGATCTCCGGCGGAGATCAGAAGTCGTAGCTGACCTGGAAACGCACGTAGCGGGCCGGTTCGATGGTCAGCGGCACGTTCCAGGACGAGCTCAGCTGGGCAGGGCCAGACTCGGAATAGGCCCGGAACTGTGTGATCCGCTGCTGGTTCAGCAGGTTGAACACGTCCACGTCGAAGGCCAGCTTCTTGTCGGCCCACTCCGGACGGTATTCCGCGTTCACGCTGAGGATTTCCTGCCACGGCGTGCGGCCGGTCGAGCCCGGAGGTGCCGGGGTGCCCGACGGTCCGCAGAAGTGGTAGGAGCCGCCATAGCCGAACGGATCGACCTGCTGGGTGCCGAAGTAGCCGTAGCAGGCCTTCGGCGTGCCGCTGAGCACCTGCAGGTTGCCGCCCACCAGCCACTCGGGGGTGACCTGGTAATAGCCGATGATCTTCAGCTGGTGGCGACGGTCGTTGGCCTGGCTGCCGCCGGAGTAGGTCATCACGCCGGCGTTGTCCCACGCCTCGGTCTGCGACACGTCCTGCTGGCCGATGTTGGAGAGCACCGAGCCCTCGTAGTTGCCAAAGCTGCGCGACCAGACATAGTCGACCTTGCCGTACCACTTGCCGTCGAACGGGTGCTCCAGGTAGGCCTCCAGCGCGCCGTACTTGCGCTTTAGCTTGGGCATGCCCCAGGCCGACCACGGGATGTTCAGCACGCTGTAGCCGCCGGCGCCGTTGGACACGTTGATCAGCGAGTCGCGACCGGGGTTCAGGATGTAGCAGCCGGTGGAGCCCAGCGCGGCCACCGGATCCAGACCCTGTGCCGTGGCATAGGCCTGGATCACGTTGTCGTCGCACACGTCGTCCAGCGCATTGCGCAGTACGCGATAGTTGGCGCGCGCACCGTACACCCAGTGCTGGCCAAACGCGTCGAGCGTCTTGTCGAAGCCGGCGATGTACTCATCCTGGTACTCGGCCTTGGCGTTCTTGCTGGTGACCGTCTTCGGGTCCGGCGGGACGCCGAACTCGTTGTTGGCCGACACGCCCGGGTAGCGCGACTGGGTGATCTGCGCCAGGCCGGTCGGTGCGCCGGTGGTCGGATCGATGCCGGTGTAGGTGAAGTACTGGTCGGTGAAGGTGCTGCCGGCGGCGCCGCGGATCGCCACGTTGGCCGGCTCGGCCAGGTAGTAGCGGCCGACGTTGCCGTAGACCTTGAAGCTGGAATCGCCGTACACGTCCCAGGTGGCGCCGATGCGCGGCGCCCACTGCGGCTTGGTCAGGCGCAGGTAAGGGATACCGTCTGGGTTGTAGTTGGTGAACTGGTCGTTGCGCAGGCCCAGGCTGAGGAGCAGGCGGTCGTTCACCTGCCACTGGTCCTCGATGTACTGCGCGGTCTGCTTGACGCGGGCGCTGGCCGAGTTGGAGTAGATCTCCTGCGCAACGTAGTAGCCCTGGCCGCCCGGTGCGCCGACGCTCTCGCCCGGCAGCGTGGAAATCGGCAGGTTCGGGTCACCCTTGCCGTACACCCAGTAGTAGCCGGGGCCGCTCGGGGTCGTTCCGAT
>JAGWVM010000184.1 GCA_018970895.1 Lysobacteraceae bacterium
CGGTCGGGCGGCGCAGTCTGACGGACCGGACGTGCAGCCGGTGTTACCGCGGGACGGCGTTTGCGCGTCCGTGCGGGCGACCGCGATAATTCCACGCCTTGTCCGCCCGAAGGAACCACCATGCTGGACCCCGCCCTGCTGCGCTCGCGCCTGGCCGAAACCGCTGCCCGTCTCCAGGAGACCCGGGGCTTCGCGCTGGACGTGTCCGCTGTCGAGGCGCTCGAGAACGAGCGCAAGCGCCTGGCCACCGAGACGCAGGAGCTGCAGAACCTGCGCAACACGCGCTCCAAGGCGATAGGCCAGGCCAAGGCCAAGGGCGAGGACGTGGCGCCGCTGATGGCCGAGGTCGCCGGCATCGGCGACAAGCTCAAGGCCAACGAGGCCGCCCTCGCCGAGGTGCAGGGCAAGCTCGCCGACATCGCGCTGGGCATCCCGAATCTCCCTCACGAGTCCGTGCCGCTGGGCAAGGACGAGCACGACAACCGGGAAATCCTGCGCTGGGGCACCCCGCGCAGCTTCGATTTCGCCATCAAGGACCACGTCGACCTCGGCGCCCGCCACGGCTGGCTCGACGCCGATGCCGGCGCCAGGCTCTCCGGTGCGCGCTTCACCGTGCTGCGCGGCCAGCTGGCGCACCTGCACCGCGCGCTCGCCCAGTTCATGCTCGACCTGCAGACCGGCGAGCACGGCTACCTCGAGTGCAACGTGCCGCTGATCGTCAATGCCGACACCATGCAGGGCACCGGCCAGCTGCCGAAGTTCGAGGAGGACCTGTTCTCCACGAACGTGGCCGAGAGCCGGCGCTACCTGATTCCCACTGCCGAGGTCGCGCTGACCAACCTGGTGCGCGACTCCATCGTCGAGGCGGCGGAACTGCCGATGCGCCTCACCGCGCACTCCATGTGCTTCCGCGCCGAGGCCGGCAGCTACGGCCGCGACACTCGCGGCATGATCCGCCAGCACCAGTTCGAGAAGGTGGAGATGGTGCAGCTGGCCACGCCGGAGCAGTCATTCGACCAGCTCGAGGAAATGGTCGGCCACGCCGAAGCCGTGCTGCAGAAGCTGGGCCTGCCGTACCGCAAGGTGCTGCTGTGCACCGGCGACATGGGCTTCTCGGCGGTGAAGACCTACGACCTGGAAGTCTGGCTGCCCAGCCAGGACACCTACCGCGAGATTTCCAGCTGCTCCAACTGCGGCGACTTCCAGTCCCGCCGCATGCAGGCGCGCTGGCGCAATCCGGCCACCGGCAAGCCCGAGCTGTTGCACACGCTCAACGGCTCCGGCCTGGCGGTGGGCCGCACCCTGGTGGCGGTGATGGAGAACTACCAGAACGCCGACGGCTCGATCACCGTGCCCGAGGCGCTGCGTCCCTACCTGCGCGGCAAGGACACCCTGGCGTGAACGTCCCTGCGCGTCGTTCCTGGGACAAGGTGGAACTGTTCACCACCTTCAGCCTGTTGATCGTGCTGGCCACGGTGCTGGTGACCCGGCTCAGTTTCGCCGATGTGTGGAAGCTGCCACCGGTCGACCTGGTGCTCACCTGGATGGCGCTGGCGCTTACCGCGCTGGCGCTGTGGCTGGGGCGCACCCGCCGCTGGCTGCGCATCGGCACGGTTGCCTTCGGCGCTGCCACCCAGCTGGTGCCGATGGTGGTGCGCCAGCCGGTGCTGATCCTGCCGCTGCTCGGCGCGATCATCCCGGTGATCATCCTGGCCGTGTCGCTGGCGCTGCTGTCGCGCAAGCGTCCGGATCCGCGAGCGGCCCCGCGATCCTGATACCATCGGGCTCCGGCCCGGCGCCCCGCGCCGTGTCCCGGATTCCTGCACGGAGAGATGGATTCCTGCACGGAGAGATGGCCGAGCGGTTTAAGGCACCGGTCTTGAAAACCGGCGAAGGGTCAAACCTTCCGTGGGTTCGAATCCCACTCTCTCCGCCACTTCCTGCCCGCGAAATAGGACATTTTCGTACCTCGAACAAGCGTTTGGGGGCGATTGGCCTGTCCGCAGCGCGGTTCCGCCGGGTAGACTGCTGCAGTGCATCGCGCCCGTGCCGGGTGCGGGCCGAGAGGGGGTCGGATGGAAACCGCCCGGGCGGTCCTGGTCGTCGACGACGACCCGTCGGTGCTGGAAACCATGCGCGTCCTGCTGGAAGGGCGGGCCGGTTTCCGCGTGATCACGGCGCTGGGCACACGGGGCGCCCTCGGGCGCCTGCATGGATTGGCGTCGCTCGACCTGCTTGTCGTGGATGTCGATGCGTCCGATGACCCCGCCGGGGTCGCCCTCTGCCACGAGGCCATCAGGCGGCATCCACGGGCCGCGCTGGTGGTGATGTCGTGCGATGGTCCGGTCGCTGCACCGCTCCCCGACGCGGCGGTGAGCCTGCGCAAGCCGTTTGGTGCCGAGGACCTGATGCGGGCGATCGAGGCGGCGACGCAGCGGGTACAGACTTTTGGCGAGGTGTCGCGAGCAGACTGAGCCGTCTTCTCTCGGGCGGAAGGATCCGGCAGGAGATCGCGCCCGTACCCTAGGTGACCCGAAGCCACCTATGTCCGGCCCGCCCATGTCCCTAGCCATCGTCTGGTTCCGCCGCGATCTGCGGCTGGCAGACAACCCGGCCCTGCACGCCGCATGCGCGGCCCATGCGCAGGTGCTGCCCGCGTACATCCATGCGCCGGACGAGGAAGGCAGCTGGTCGCCCGGCGCCGCCAGCCGATGGTGGCTGCATCACTCGCTTGCCGATCTCGACGCATCGCTGCGCCGGCACCACGCCGAGCTGCACCTGCGCTGCGGCGACAGCGCCCGGTTGCTCGCCGAACTGGTGCACGCCACCGGTGCCGAGGCGGTGTACTGGAACCGGCTTTACGAGCCGGCCGCGATCGACCGCGACACGCGCATCAAGCAGGCGCTGCGCGAGCAGGGCGTATCCGTGCACAGCTTCAACGGGGCGCTGTGGCGCGAACCCTGGCAGGTCGCCACGCGGACCGGTGATCCGTACCGTGTGTTCACGCCGTTCTGGCGAAACCTGCGGGACACGATCGGCGAACCGCGCCCGCTGCCGGTGCCGCAGCCGCTGCGCGGCGCGACCGCGGCCGATGGCGTAGCGCTGGAGGCGCTGGGCCTGCTGCCGGGCATCCGCTGGGACGCGGGCCTGGCGCAGGCCTGGCGGCCGGGCGAGCGCGGAGCGATGGAGCTGCTGGAAGTGTTCGCCGACGACGCGGTGGGCGACTACGCGCAGGCTCGCGACGTCCCGTCCCGCCACGGCACCTCGCGCCTTTCGCCGCATCTGCACTTCGGCGAGATCTCCCCCCACCAGGTGCTCGCCACCCTGCGTCGCCTGCTCGACGGTCGGCCAGGCCCGAGACCGGATCCCGAACCCTTCCTGCGCGAGCTGGGCTGGCGTGAGTTCGCCCACCACCTGCTGTACCACTTTCCGGAAACGCACACCTCGAACTTCAACCCGAAGTTCGACGGTTTTCCCTGGGCGAAGGCGGACGACGCGCTGATCGGGCGCTGGCAGCGCGGCCGCACCGGCATCCCGCTGGTGGACGCGGGCATGCGCGAGCTGTGGCACACCGGCTGGATGCACAACCGGGTGCGCATGGTGGTGGCCAGCTTCCTAACCAAGAATCTGCGCCAGCACTGGCGCCACGGCGCGCGCTGGTTCTGGGACACGCTGGTGGATGCCGATCTGGCCAACAACACCCTGGGCTGGCAGTGGGTGGCCGGTTGCGGCGCCGATGCGGCGCCCTACTTCCGCATCTTCAATCCCTATCTGCAAGCGGCCAGGTTCGACCGGGATGCCGCCTACATCAAGCGCTGGATCCCGGAACTGGCGGCGCTACCGGCCAAGGTGCCGCACGAGGCGTGGAAACACCCCGCAGCGCTGGCAGCCTGCGGCTATCCGACGCCGATGGTGGAGGTGGCCGCCTCGCGCGATATGGCGCTTGCGGCTTGGCGGCGTCTGCCCGCCGGATGAGCATGCGCGCGCTCGGCCGATTTGCGAGGTTTTCGAGGACCGTCGGACGCGGCCCGTCCATACGCACAAGTCGCGCATGCACTCGCCGAGAGCACGGGTGGTGGTCAACGCGCCGAGTAGAAGACGGCCGGCCACTGCCAGCACCGGCGCGCCCAGCCGAGGCCAGATCGCACAATCGGTGCGGCGAACGCACGCCATACACCGGCTGCGCCACGCCAGGGCGCAGGCAGGTATGGGTCAGCCCCGAGACAGTCAGCGCGCGCTCGGCCTGCCCTTTCACCCACAGCGGCACCAGACGGCGGTTCGGATCCGACGCCAGGCTCGAGACATAGACCACCTAGTGTAGTGTCCCATAAATTATGGAACTTAATGCCACATCCCTTGTCCCACTATGGGCAAAGAAGTGGCGACCATGCGCAAAGCGAAACCCGTAGTCCTTTCGTCGACGGACGATCACCGGCTCCGCATCCTGTCCAAACGCAAGCGCGTGGAAGCGCGCGTCGCAGAGCGAGCGCGAATCATTCTGCTGGCGGCCAAGGGCCAGACCAACCTGGAGATCGGCGCCACGCTGAAGGTGGATCGACGCGTGGCGGCGCGCTGGCGCCAGCGCTACTTGGCCCAGGGCGTGGACGGCTTGCTCAAGGACGCGCCGCGCCCGGGTCGGCCGCGCACGGCGAGCGCGCAACGGGAGGCCGAGGCGGTGCGCGTGACCCTGCACGAGAAGCCGGAGAACGCGACGCACTGGAGCGTACGCACGCTGGGCCGGCGCCTGGGCATGAGCCGGTCGCGGGTGCAGCGCATCTGGCAGCACCATGGTCTCAAGCCGCACCTGGTCAAGACCTTCAAGCTGTCGAAGGACCCGCGCTGCGTCGAGAAGCTCCAGGACATCGTCGGGCTTTACCTGAATCCCCCCGACCGCGCCCTGGTGCTGAGTTGCGACGAGAAATCCCAGATTCAGGCGCTCAACCGCACCCAACCGGGTCTGCCCCTGAAGCAGGGGCGCGTGGCCACCATGACGCACGACTACAAGCGCCATGGCACCACCACCTTGTTCGCGGCGCTCAGTGTGTTGGATGGCAAGCTCATCGGCCTGTGCCAGCCCCGGCATCGCCACCAGGAATGGCTCGAGTTCCTGCGGCGGATCGACCAGGAAACGCCGCCCGACCTGGACTTGCACCTGATCGTGGACAACGACTCGACCCACAAGCACGAAAAGGTGAAGCGCTGGCTCGCCCGCCATCCGCGCTTCCACGTGCACTTCACGCCGACCGGCTCCTCGTGGCTCAACATGGTCGAGCGTTTCTTCCGCGATCTCTCCGAAAACCGCCTCAAGCGCGCCAGCTTCACCAGCGTTG
>JAGWVM010000185.1 GCA_018970895.1 Lysobacteraceae bacterium
TGGCGGAGAGGGCGGGATTCGAACCCGCGATACGGGGATAAGCCGTATACACACTTTCCAGGCGTGCTCCTTCAACCACTCGGACACCTCTCCGCGAAACCTTCCGGGCCGCGTCCTGCCGCCCCGGTGGCACGCCGCCGGAGCGACATGCCTGCCAGGCTGGACCGCCCCGGCAAAGAGGCGGAAGGATAGCCGCAGCCCGGAACCGAGACAAGCAGCGCGACGTTCAGCCGGCGTCGTCGCGGGCGCTCCGTGGAGCCACCAGCGCGATACGGTCGCCCGGCCGCACCACCCGGTAGCCACGGGCCGCCAGCGCGTCGCCGTCGGCCGGACTGCCGTAGTGGTAGAGCCAGAGGCGGGAGCGCAGGGTGTCGTCGTATTCGCGCTCGACGTCGTCGACACCGGTATGTGACGGGTTCCCGACCAGCCCGCAGTCGTGGGCGATGCAGGCGGTGTCCGCGCCCTGCTCGACCAGCACCTCGGGAATCGGCCGGGTGTCACCGGTGTAGAGGAAGCTGCCGCGCAGGGCCAGTCCGAACGAGGTCCCCGGCCGATGGTGGCGCGTGGCGAACACGTCGAACCAGCATCCGTCCAGCCAGAAGCCGCGCGTGCAGGGAATCAGCTGGAACGCCTCCCAGTAGTTCGCCCCGCCTTCGGCCAGCGCGCCGGGGTAGTCGGCCACCCGCATCTGCAGCCACGGCAGCAGCGCGGCGTGCAGGAAGACCCGGGTACGCCCGCGCCGTGCCGGGTCGAACCAGAGCTTGAAAAACAGTCGTTCCAGGCCCGCCACGTGGTCCATGTGGGTATGGGTGATGTACAGCGCGCCCGGCGGCTCACCGTAGGCCGCCTCGTAGCGGTCCAGCGTGTCCGGACCGCAATCGATCAGCAGCAGCGGGCGGTTGTCGCGCTCGAGCACGGCGGAGGAGGAGCCGAGCTCCACGGCATGCGCCGCACCGGTACCGAGGAAATGCAGCGACCAGCTCACGCGCTGAACGTCCGTTCGTAGCCGCGCAGCAGCGGCGTCCAGATGCGCTGCCCGAAGGCATCGGGCTGGTCTTCCATCGCGCCGAGCTTGATCAGCGAACGGCGCAGCCGTTGCAGGTTCGCCAGTCGCCAGCCCTCCGCCGGCGCGCGCAGCCTGCCGCGATCGAAGTCGATCAGGAACAGTCCGCTTCGCGCGATGAGAATGTTGTGGGCGTTGAGGTCGGCGTGCCAGACGCCCTCCCGATGGAAGCGAGCCACCAGCGCACCGACCTCTTCAGCCAGCTCGGTGCCGATGCCGTTGACCGTGAGCCGTTCGGCCAGGGTCTCGGCTCGGGCAATGCGCCGGGTGATCAGGTCGGCGCTGTACCACAGCGCGCGGCGCCGGTAGCGCACCGCCACCGGTTCGGGGACCGGAAGGCCACGCTCGTGGAGCACCTGCAGCAGTCGGAATTCGGCGAAACAGCGGGTGCGCGCGGCGCCGGTCCACAGGTAGCGGTCCCCCATCAGCACGGCGACCGCGCCGCCGCGGCGGTAGTGCCGCAGCACGCATTCGCCCACCGGCGTCTCGATGACCGCCACGCCGCCACGACCGCCCTTCTGCGTCTTGAGTACGCCGTGGCGTCGCCAGTGGTCCGGGTCGAACCAGTCACCATCGACTTGTGGGAACACGCCGGGGTCGAACAGAATCACGCCTTCCGCGTCCCGACGGACCTGTTCTCGCATGCTCGTGCCGGTCACGTCGGGGGCGCTGTCTGCATTCATGGCGCGACGATTCTAGCCCAAGCCGATGACCGTTCCCGCCTCGATCTGCCTGCTGCGCACCTCTGCCATCGGTGACGTCACCCATGTGGTCCCGCTAGTTCGCACCCTGCAACGGGCCCTGCCCACCACCGACCTGACCTGGATCGTCGGCAAGCTGGAGCGCCGACTGGTGGGCGACCTGCCGGGCGTACGCTTCGTCACCTTCGACAAGTCCACCGGCCGCGCCGGCATGCGGGCCGTGCATGCCGAGTTGAAGGGCGAACGCTTCGATGCCCTGCTGCAGATGCAGGTGGCACTGCGCTCCAACCTGCTCAGTCTGGGCATCCGCGCAGAGCGACGCATCGGCTACGACCGCGCGCGCTCCAGGGACCTGCACGGCCTGGTGATCAACGAACGCATCCCGGCGCGCACCGGCGAACACGTGCTCGACGCCATCGGCAGCTTCTGCGAGCCGCTCGGCCTGAAGCAGACCGAGGTGCGCTGGGACATCCCGGTGGCCGAGGCCGACCGCGCCTGGGCGAGGGAGCAACTGCCCGGCGAGCGCGCCACGTTGCTGGTCAGCCCGACCTCCAGCCACGTACTGCGCAACTGGCGCGCCGAGCGCTACGCCGCGGTGATCGACCACGCGATGGACAGGGGCTGGCGCGTGGCACTGGTCGGCGGGCCGTCCGGACCGGAGCGCGCATTCGCGGACGCGGTGCTCGCCGCCTGCCGGCACCCGCCGCTGGATCTCACCGGCAAGGACACGCTCAAGCGCGCGCTGGCCCTGTTCGAGCGCGCGCACCTGCTGCTCACCCCCGACTCCGGCCCGATGCACATGGCCAACGCGGTGGGCACCAAGGTGCTCGGTCTGCACGCGGCCAGCAACCCGGACCGTTCCGGCCCCTACTCCGACCGCCGCTGGTGCGTGAACCGCTACGACGAGGCGGCACGCCGATTCCTCGGCAAGCCTGCCCGCGAACTGGGCTGGGGCGCGAAGATCGAGAAGCCCGGCGTGATGGACCTGATCACGGTGGATGACGTGATCGAGCGCTTCGAGGCCGCGGCCGGCCACCTGGGCTTTTCCTGACCCGCTTTGGTGCACGTTCGGGCGCGATGCTTTCGCCTATCCGCAGCCCGGGTCCCGGATGCCGCGCTCGACCTTGCCCAGCGACGGCCAAGGCGCGCGGACGGCGAGGCCGTCCACGCCCGACAATTTCTGCAGACAATTTTTGCGCGCTGCAGCTTTTGCAAGCCTCTAAGGCGCCACGATCGTCCGTCCGTACCTAGCAATATCAGTGCATTGCATGCATGGCCCGCTAATTGCTTCCCCATACAAGCAGCCATGCACCCGAGCGACTCTCCATGCCGCCCCATGTTGAATCAGCCGCACTTGCCACACAAAAGCGGCGGGAGATCCACCGCGCAGAAGCAATCGCATGATCAGCGCGCGTCGACGCACTCGCGGAGAGCCGCTCTTCAGGCTACCGCCAGGCGGCCGCGGACACCGTCCGCTGCCCGCCAGGCACCCTCGTGACCTGTGTGGGCGGGCGACATCGCCAAGCCTTCACCCAACAGCCACTTCGCGACGCAAACGTGATCCGGGCGCCGTGCCACCACGCGCGGATCCCCCCAGTCAAGCTGTGGATCGAGGTCACCGAACATCTGCAGGGACAACAGCTGCGGGCCCTCGGCCGAGCGTGACCGCAACTGTTCCGGCCGATGAGGGCCGTGGGTGCCGGGTACCTGCCGGTTCAGTCACGGCAGACCGGCACGCGCACTCGTTTGCCCGACGCGAGCGGGCACTGCGGCCAAACGGTCTGCACGATCATCATTCCGGGCACGCCGCCTTCCTGCGTGACTGTGGGATCGACGACAGGCTTGGGCCGGGCATCGACATGCAGCCGACCAAGGCACGACTCCACGGGAACCGGGGCATCCGCTCGGAGACCGACCGCCGCGTCGCATCCATCCCCTTGTCGCATGGCATCGCCGCACCCTCGCTTCGCAGTGGGGATGCCGCCGCCAGGACGACCTCGCATGCCGGGATTTCGAGGACTCAGCGTCCGAGGCATGGGCACGAATCACCTGCGTCACACCACTCCATAGAAAAGACCCCTGCATGACCGCCGGCAACTATTGGCTGGCCCTCGGCCTGGCGGGGCAAGCGGCGTTCGGGATGCGCTTCGTCGTCCAGTGGCTGCACAGCGAATCCCGTCGCAAAAGCATTATTCCATTGGCGTTCTGGAAACTGAGCATCGTCGGTGGAAGTGCACTTCTGGTTTACGCGATCCACAAGCGCGATCCGGTTTTTATCGCAGGCGAGGCCATAAGCCTGATGATTTTCGCAAGGAACATTCACATGATTCGCAGGAGTCAACAATAGACAGTACCCGCGGCAATGACGATCCATCACTCAAACCTGTATGCCTTGGGAAGTACTCCGATTGATGCCCGTTGACCACTCATCCAGCCACCGAAGCGACGGCCGGGATCACCGTGCAAGTCGCTACGGCATGATCGCCACCCTCTGCCTCGCCCTCATTCTCGGATTCGCCTTTCAGGGCACCCGCGCAGTCTGGAACACTGACGAGGGGCGCTACACCGAAAACGCGCTGCAGATGATCGATTCACACGATTATCTGGTGCCGGCTTATGGTGCCGACCGCACCAACTTCACCAAGCCGCCACTGACCTACTGGGCCATCGCCGCCTCGGTCAACGCATTCGGCCATAACGAGTGGGCAGTGCGCACACCCAATGCGCTCGCATTTGCATTGACCACGCTACTTTTATGCCTGATTGGCGCACAGTTGATGCCAGAAAAGGCATGGCTGCCCGGGCTCATTTACTGCACATCGCTGGCGCCATTCATGGCCGCCGACGTGGTAAGCACCGATACGCTCCTCACGCTATTCGAGGCGCTCGCCATGTTCGGCTTCGTCATGGCCGAACTGGGCCCAGCCGCCCGGACCCGGCGATGGCCGGTAATCCTGATGTGGCTTGGCTTCGGCCTTGGATTTCTCACTAAGGGACCGCCTGCCTTGCTGCCCTTGCTCGCGGTCATCCCGTTTGTAGCGAAGAAGGGTACCTGGGGCGCACTGCGCAGGGTTTTCACGCCTGCAGGCCTGACCGTCTTTGCAATCTCCGGACTCCTCTGGTTCCTCGTCGTCATTCTCATTCACCCGGAACTGCTCCATTACTTCCTCTACGTGGAAGTTTACGAACGCGTGCTGACACCCGCGCAAAATCGCAATCCCCAGTGGTACGGCTGGATTGTTGCGTACGGACCGGTATTTTCGATTGCCACGCTTCCATGGCTCATCCCCAGCCTTCGCCGAGCGCCCGGATTTTTTGCCGCGGCACGGTGGCGCGAATGGTGGAGCGAAGGATCCATGGAAGCGTTTCTGATCCTTTGGTTCTTATTGCCTCTGGTCATTTTTTGTGTTGCCCGATCGCGACTGCCTGTCTATGTTTTGCCGTTGTTCCTTCCCTTGTCGCTCATGACAGCCTTGCTGCTGCGCGATCAGGTAGACATG
>JAGWVM010000186.1 GCA_018970895.1 Lysobacteraceae bacterium
TCCACCGCGATCTCGATCGGCAGGCCGTGGCAGTCCCAGCCCGGCACGTAGGGCGCGCGGTAGCCGGCCAGCAGCTTGGACTTGACTGTCATGTCCTTGAGGATCTTGTTGACCGCATGGCCGATGTGGATCGCCCCGTTAGCGTAGGGCGGGCCATCGTGCAGCACGAACACCTTGTCGCGACCGGCCGCCTGGGCTTGGATCTGCGCATAGCGGTCCACCTGTTCCCACTCGGCCAGCCAGCCCGGCTCACGCTTGGGCAGGTCGCCGCGCATCGGGAAATCCGTCTGCGGCAGGTTGATGGTGCTCTTGTAGTCGGTGCTCATCGCTTCGCGTGCCTTCTTCGCTGTGCCGTCCCGGCCCGATGGCCCGGACGCTGTTTTGCCGCCCGTCGCGCGCGGCGACAGGCGCTCGCGCTGCGGGCGGATGCCTTCAAATAATAATGATCGCCGCGACGGCGCGGTCGCGGGCGGGGTACGGCGAGTTGATCGTGTCGCTGAGCATCATGCGCGAGCCAGTACCGGATTCATGCCCAGGATCGCCCGGGCCGAGCGCGCATCATGATCCATCTGCTCGGTGAGTGCATCCAGATCGTCGAATTTCTGCTCGTCGCGCAGCTTGGCCACGAACTCCACCGCCATCCGCCGGCCATAGAGATCGCCCTCGAAATCGAACAGGTGCACCTCCAGCAGCGGCTGAGACACCTCGTTGACGGTGGGCCGCACGCCGAGGCTGGCGACGCCGGGCCAGGCGCATTCGCCCTCGCCCAGGCCCACCCGCACCGCGAAGATGCCCCGGATCGGACTCACCCGGCGGCGGAGGGGGATGTTGGCCGTGGGGTAGCCGAGCGTCCGGCCGAGCTGGTTGCCGCGCTCGACCCTGCCTTCGATCACGAACGGCCGCCCGAGCAGGGGGGCTGCGCTGGCGAAATCACCGGCGGCCAGCAGCTCGCGCACCCGCGTCGCCGAGAGCCGCTCGCCGTGGAGCAGCACGGGCGGCATGGTGCGGGCGGTGAAGCCGAATTCCGCACCCATCCGCTCGAGCATGGCCACGTCACCCGCCCGCTTGTGTCCGAAACGGAAGTCGCCACCCACCCAGACTTCGCGCGCAGCCAGCCGCTCGACCAGCACCCGGCGGACGAAGGCATCGGGGGCCATCGCTGCGAGCGACGCATTGAAACGCAGCAGCAGCGCGTGGGACATCCCGGCCGCGTCCAATCCGGCCAGTTTCTCGCGCACGCCTGACAACCGGGGCACGGGTCGTGGCGAAAAATAGGCGCGGGGAAGCGGCTCGAAGCTGACCACCGTCGGCTCGCAGGCGAGCGCAATGGCGCGCTCGCGGACCTCGGCCAGCAGAGCCTGGTGGCCGCGATGGAGCCCGTCGAATGCGCCGATCGCCACGACGCTTCCGCGCGGCGTCAAGCAGGGGCCTGAGACGTCCCGTGAAAGCCTGATCATCGTCCAAGTATAGCGGCCGGCCACGGCCGCTTGGGCCTCAGGCGCTGCGCAGGTCGCGCAAGCGGAACCCCAGCGCGAACAGCGCAGCGATGTAGGTGCCACCGCCGGCAATCACCAGCACCATCAGGTGCCACACGCGGGCGGACACCTTCACGTCGCTCCAGTCCGGCCACAGCCAGCGCCCTGCCAGCAGTACCGCCACCATGGCCACGCAGGCCACGCCCAGCCGCAGCCAGTGGCGCGACCAGCCCGGCGCACAGCGGTACACGCCGTCCCGCTTCAGCCAGTGCCACAACAGCAGGAAGTTCACGTAGCTGGACAGCGAGCTGGCGATGGCCAGCCCCACGTGCAGGCCGCGCACCTGGGCGATGCCGGCGACCCAGCTCCCGGCCAGTTGGGCCGGAGTCGCCCACAGCTGGTACAGCAGCGCGATGAAAACACCGTTGAACACCATGTTGGCCACCAGCGCCACCACGCCAGCCCGGACCGGGGTGCGCGTGTCCTGCCGCGAATAGAACGCCGGCAGCAGTACCTTCACCAGGGCATAGGCCGGCAAGCCGGCGCTCAACGCCAATACCGACATCGCTGCCATCCGCGCATCGGACGCGGTGAAGCGACCATGCTGGAAAAATGTCGCCACCAGAGGCTCGGCCAGCAGCAGCAGCGCCAGCATGGCCGGCAGCGCAATCAGCAGGGTAATGCGCAGGCCCCAATCCAGCGCGCGCGAGAAGCCCTCGCGGTCGGTGCCGACATGGTGGCGCGACAGCGACGGGAGGATCACCGTGCCCAGCGCCACGCCGAACACGCCCAGCGGCAGCTCCAGGAACCGAGTGGCCTGCCACAGCCAGGTCTGCGAGCCGGTCACCAGATAGGAGATCACCACCGTGTCGAGCAGCAGGTTGAGCTGGGCCACCGAGGAACCGAACAGGGTCGGCACCATCAGCCGCATGATCCGCCGCACCATGGGGTGGTCCCAACCCCAGCGCGGGCGCTGCAGCAACCCGAGTTGACGCACTGCCGGGAGCAGGAACAGCCACTGCAGCACACCGGCCAGCAGCACCGCCCATCCCAGGGCCATGATCGGCACCTGCAGCCGCGGCGCCAGCCAGAGCGCGCCGGCGATCATGCAGAGATTGAGGATCACCGGCGCCAGCGCCGGCAGCGCGAAGCGGTGGAAGCTGTTCAGGACACCGGCCGCCAGCGCATTCATCGAGACGAAGAAGATGAACGGGAAGGTCAGTCGCACCAGGTCGGTGGTCAGATCGAACTTGTGCGGGTTGTCCAGCGCGCCCGGGGCGAACATCGAGGCCACCTGCGGCGCGAACACCATGCCCAGCCCGGTCACCACCAGCAGTACGCCGCCCAGCGTCCCCGACACCCGGGCCAGCAGCTCCTTGAGCTGCTCGCGCGTACCGGTCTCCTTCACCTCGGTGAACACCGGTACGAACGCGGTGGAGAAGGACCCCTCGGCGAACAGGCGCCGCATGAAGTTCGGAATGCGGAATGCGATCACGAAGGCGTCGGTCGCCGCGCTGGCGCCGAACACGTAGCTCATCGAGATATCACGGACCAGTCCGAGGACGCGCGAGATCATCGTCATGCTGCTGAACGACAGCAGCCCGCGCAGCATGCTGGGAGACTTCATGCGGGTGGCGCCACCTCTGCGGACGGATACCGCGCGCCGGGGCCGGCGCGCAAAGCGCGTAGTTTGACAGCGGCCGGGGGCGCGATGACAGGCCTGCATGTGGCACAATGCGGGCATGCAGCGAGCGCCATCCACGCGCTGCCCGTCCGGCGCACCTCAAGCGCCTTTTCACCGCGCCAAGTGCTTGACGCCATAGCGCATTGCACGCATAATTGCGCGTCTTTTTTTCCAACTCAAGCGATTCCGGAGTTTTACCTTGGCCAACATCAAGTCCGCGAAGAAGCGCGCGCGCCAGTCCGAGCAGCGCCGCCTGCGCAACGTCAGCGCCCGTTCCATGGTGCGCACCGCCCTCAAGAAGGTCGTCAAGGCCATCGAGGCCAAGGACAAGGCGGCCGCCGTCGAGGCCTTTGCCGCGGCCCAGCCGGTCATGGACCGCTACGCCGCGCGCGGCCTGATCCACAAGAACAAGGCCGCTCGCCACAAGAGCCGCCTCAACGCGAAGATCCGCGAGCTGGCCTGACGGTCAGCCTGCTGTCCAGAGTTGGTAATGAAGCCGGCGCAAGCCGGCTTTTTCTT
Source organism: Lysobacteraceae bacterium (assembly GCA_018970895.1). Taxonomy (GTDB): domain Bacteria; phylum Pseudomonadota; class Gammaproteobacteria; order Xanthomonadales; family Rhodanobacteraceae; genus Dyella_A. The sequence goes on from JAGWVM010000186.1 coordinate 3,679, forward strand.
TGGATGGCATCCGTTTCGGGAATCCGGAAGGTGCTGCCCACCTCCTGAATGCAAAAGGCCGGGACGTCGCCGCCCGGCCTCTTTCGCAGCGGTGCCGGCATGACCGGCACCGGCTGCCGACGCGATCACTCCGTCGGCGGGGTCTCGCCGCGCATGCGCACGTCGCCCGGGGAAAAGTCGGCCTCCACCGCCTCTTCCGCGGCACGTCGCTGCGACTCGAAGAAGCGCTGCACCTGCTGGCACACGGCGAGCGTGTTGTCGCGGGCGATCGCCGATACCAGGAACCACGGCCGGGTCCAGTCCAGGCGCCGGATGATGTCCTCGGCGACGGTCTGGCGCTCATCCTCGGGCAGTACGTCGGCCTTGTTGAGCACCAGCCAGCGCGGACGTTCGAGCAGGTCGGGATCGAACTTGAGCAGCTCCTGCTCGATCGCACGCACCTGCTCGGCCGGATCCGATCCGTCGATCGGCGCGATGTCCACCAGATGCAGCAGCAGGCGTGTGCGCGACACGTGGCGCAGGAACTGGATGCCCAGCCCCGCGCCGTCCGCGGCGCCTTCGATCAGGCCCGGGATGTCGGCGATCACGAAGCTCTGGTCGGTACCGAGGCTGACCACGCCCAGGTTCGGATGCAGCGTGGTGAACGGGTAGTCCGCCACGCGCGGCGTCGCCGCCGACACGGCGCGGATGAAGGTCGACTTGCCCGCATTCGGAAAACCCAGCAGGCCCACGTCGGCCAGCAGCTTGAGCTCGAGCTTCAGCTCGCGTACCTCGCCCGGCGTGCCCGGCGTGGCCTTGCGCGGCGCCCGGTTCACCGAACTCTTGAAGTGGATGTTGCCCAGGCCGCCCTTGCCACCCTGCGCCACCAGCAGGCGCTGGCCGTGTTGGGTCAGGTCGCCGATGACCTCGTCGGTGTCGACGTTGGTGACCACGGTACCGACGGGCACGCGGACAAGGGTGTCCTCGCCGCCCTTGCCGTACATGTCCGAGCCCATGCCGTTCTCGCCGCGCTCGGCCTTGAACGCGCGCTGGTGGCGGAAATCGACCAGCGTGTTGAGGCCCTCGTCGGCCACCAGCCACACCGAGCCGCCGTGGCCGCCGTCGCCGCCGTTGGGGCCACCGAACGGAATGAACTTCTCGCGGCGGAAGCTGATGCAGCCGTTGCCGCCGTTGCCGGCCTGGACCTTGATGACTGCTTCGTCGACGAATTTCATGGGGGAGCCGGGAGTGGGAAAAGGAAAATCGGGAAACGCTTCGAACCCGCGCCATCATACGGTTCGGGCCGGGGCACCGGGGGCGGGCGACCGGATCGCGCGCGCATGGCCGTGCCGATCATCCCCGTCAAAAAACAAAGGCCCCGCCGGAGCGGGGCCTTCGCGTTTCGCTGCACGCGCGGCTTAGGCCGGAATCACGTCCACGAAACGGCGGTTCTTGGCGCCGCGGACCTTGAACTGCACGGTGCCATCAACCAGTGCGTACAGCGTGTGGTCGCGACCGAGACCCACGCCGGTACCGGCATGGAACTGGGTGCCGCGCTGACGCACGATGATGTTGCCGGCCTCGATGGCCTGGCCACCGTAGATCTT
>JAGWVM010000036.1 GCA_018970895.1 Lysobacteraceae bacterium
TCCTGCGCGTCGAGCAGGCGCTCGTAGTCCTCGCGCGGGAACTTGGCGTCGATCGGCAGCCACAGCGGAGCGTCGCTGCCGGCGCCCTGCGCCGCGCCGCGGCCGGGCAGCCGGATCGCGAACTCGACCCGCTCGCTGCTGCCAGGCACGGTGGCCACGTGCGTGCCGTACTGCTCCGGCGTGAAGACCTGTTCCAGCAGCGCCGCCAGCTGCACCTCGCCGAAGACGCCGCGCGTCTTGACGTTGGTCAGCACCCGGTTCAGCGAGCCGACGTCGCGCGCCAGCGACTGCATCTCGCCCAGGCCCTTGTGCACCTGCTCGAGCCGGTCGGCGACCTGCTTGAAGCTCTCGCCCAGCCGCTGCTCGAGCGTGGCGTGCAGCTTCTCGTCGACGGTGGCGCGCATCTTCTCCAGCTGCTGCGCGTTGTCCTGCTGCAGCGCCTTGAGCTGGGCGTCGAGGGTGCCGCGCACCTCGACCATGCGGCGCTCGTTGCCCTCGGCCACCGCGGCCAGCCGCGCCTGCATCTGCTCGCCGAACTGGCCGAGGGTCTGGCGCTGGTCCTCGCGCGACTTGCGCGCGTCCTCGGCCAGGCCGTTGCGCAGGGCGTCCAGGCCGCGCTCGGTGCGGTCGGTGAGCGTGGCCAGCCGCTGGCCGAAGGCGTCGATGCGCTCCAGCTGCTGCTGCGAGGCGCTGCCAAGCTGTTCGCCGACGTGCTGGCGGAAACGGTCGAAGCCCTGCTGCAGCTCCTCGCGACCGGCGCGCTGCTCCTCGCGCAGCGCGCGCTGCAGACGCTCGTTGTCGTCCTTCAGCGCGTCCAGGCGGTTGGACAGGCCGGCGTCGGCGCGGCCGCGCAGCAGCTGCACCACCTGCAGGAAGAGCATCGCCACGGCGGCGACCAGCAACAGGATCAGGAGCATGTCGTTCGAAGGCATGGGGCGTTCCGTCAAAACCTGCAGCGCAGTGTACGCGTCGCCGTATCAGCCGCTGCGACGGTGGCGCCTCAGCCGACCCGGCAGAACACCGCCTTCAGGTAGCGGCTTTCCGGCACGTCGGCGCGCACCGGGTGGTCCGGGCCGGCGCCGCGCACATCGAGGATCTGGATCTCGCGGCCGGCGTTGAGCGACACCCGGCGCAGCATCTCCAGGAAATCCGCCTCGCTCACCAGGCCGGTGCACGAGCAGGTGAGCAGCAGGCCGCCGGGCGGGATCACGTCCAGCACCATGCGGTTCATCGCGAAGTATTTCTTCAGCGCGTCCATCACCCGGTTGCGGTCGCGGGTGAGCTTGGCCGGGTCGAGGATCACCGCGTTGTAGCTCTCGCCGCGGGCCACCGCCGCGCGCACCCAGTCGAAGATGTCCGCCTGCTCGAACGCGATGTCCAGGTGGTTTGCCGCGGCGTTGGCGCGGGCGATCTCCAGGATGCCCGCGTCCATGTCCACGCCGATCGCCGACTGCGCGCCGGCGGCCATTGCATGCACGGCGAAGCCGCCGGCGTTGCAGCACAGGTCGAGCACGCGGCGGCCCTTGGCCAGTTCGGCGAAGCGGTGGCGGTTGTCGCGCTGGTCGGCGAAGAAGCCGGTCTTGTGGCCCAGCCCCGGCGCGGCGTGGAAGGCCAGGCCGTGCTCGTGCACCTGGACCGGCTGCGGCGGCTCGGGGCTGCGGCAGTCGAAGGACTCCTGCTTCTGCACGTGGTTCTCGGCGAACCAGTACACCCGCGCGCCCGGGAAGTGCGCCAGCAGGGCAGCGTGGATCGCCTCGCGGAACTTCCACATGCCGGCGGCGAAATACTCCACCACCAGGATGTCGGCGTAGCGGTCGACGATCAGGCCGGAGAGCCCGTCGCCCTCGCTGTGCACCACGCGCCAGGCGTCGCTGACGCCGTCCAGCTGCAGCCAGTCGCGGCGCAGCTGCACCGCCTCGCCGATGCGTCGGGCGATCCAGTCGGCGTCGATGGATTCGTCGGGCTGGTTGCTCAGCAGGCGCAGCGCGATGCGCGCGTGGCCGTTCCAGAAACCGCGGCCGACGAAGCGGCCCTTGGCATCCACCACCTCCACCACGCTGCCCGGCGGCAGCCGGCCCTCCGGCTTGTGCACCTGCGCCGACCACACCCACGGGTGGCCGGGCGTGCGGTCGGACTTGAGCTGGATGACGGGGAGCGTAGCGGGCGTATTCATCGCGGAATGATAGCCGGCGCCATCGGCGTTGTCGGCGGGGCGCACTTTCTGCTTGACTGGCCGAATTCCCAAGGCAAGGAGCGCACGGATGAAATGGGCATTCGTTCAAGGCTGCATATTCGGTACGTGGCTTGCGCTCGGCACCACCGCCATCGCCGCCGTGCCGGCTCAAGGCAAGGCGTTCTCGGGACTCGATAAGCTCCTGAACATGGAGGGTATCGACGGCAGCTACGCCATTACCTATCGCGATGCCGAAGGCAAGGCGATCACGCGCGCGGCGTTCATCACCGCGGTGTTCGACCACCACGGCACCTTCAGCCTCGACCACGACCCGGCGAAACACACGGCCGATCTGCGACTCAACCGCGCCGGAAGCCAGGCCGCCCGGCTGGCCAAGGCGGCGGCGTCCAGCGCGCATGCGCGCGCGGCGATGCTCAAGCCCGGTCAGGCATGGCCCGCGTTCCGGCTGACCAATCTGCAGGGGCGCATGGTCGATGCGGCGTCCTTGCGCGGCCACACCACGCTGATCAATTTCTACTTTTCGCAATGCGCGCCGTGCATCCAGGAGACGCCTGTCCTGACTGCCTATGCGCACGCGCACACGAAGGTCTCGGTGCTTGCCATCACTTTCGACGATGCCAAAACCACCCGCGATTACGTTGCCAAACACCACCTCGACTGGCCGGTGCTGCCGGATGCCATGCCGTTGATCGAATCTGTCGGCGTGAGCGCCTATCCGGCCATGGCGGTGGTCGGTCCGGACGGCCGCGTACTGCGCATGGCGCTGTCGTCGGATATCGACCCGGGCCATGCCCTGACCGTGGCCGCGTTGTCGAGCTGGGTGGCTGGCGCGCGAGCGTCAGCCTCTGGCAAACATCCTGCCGGGCGCTGACCGGCCGATCAGTCGGCCTGCATCACCGCCAGTTCGTTGCCGTGCGGGTCGCGGAACTGGAAGCGGCGGCCGCCGGGGAAGCCGAAGATCGGCCGCACCACGGTGCCGCCGGCGGCGGTGACGGCGGCCAGCGCGGTCGCCAGATCATCCACCTGGATCACCGGCAGCGGCGCGGCCGGCGCTTCGCTGGCATCGCCCTGCAGGCCGACGTCGACGTCGCCGGTGGTGGTCGCCGCGTAGCTCGGGCCGAAGTCGGCGAGCGCCCAGCCGAAGGCCTGGCTGTAGAAGGCTTTCGAAGCCGCGATGTCGGCGGCGGGCAGCTCGATGTAGCTCGGACGTGCCATGGAACCTCTCCTTGTTTCGTGGAAAGCGGGCGTGCGGGATCAGCGCAGCTTGAGCACCAGCCAGGACAGCAGCGCCAGCAGGTTGAGGCCGATGCGCGACACGCCCGGCCCGGCCACCGCCAGCACGAAGCCGTGCGAGCCGATGTGGTAGTCCAGCCCCAGCCGCATGCCGCCGTGGATCACCGCGAACACGTTGACGAAGCCGCCGGCGTGCATTGCGTAGCTGAGCACCGGGGTGGCGATCAGCGGCAGCTGCAGCAGCTGCGCCACGCGCGACAGCGACACGCCGCGCTCGCTGCCTTCCAGCAGCAGCACGCCCGCGATGAGGATGAAGCCGAACAGCGCCAGGCCGATCACCGCCATCAGCGTTTCGTAGGTGGAACCCAGCGGCAGCAGCCGGCGGATCATCGCCACCACGCCGAGGAAGCCGCCGGCTACTTCGAGGATGCCGATCAGGCGGAACAGGAACGAACGCATGCAGTGCTCCAGAACAAGTGGGAAATCGTTTCTGTAGGAGCGACCTCGGTCGCGATGCTCTTGCGGTTGCTGAGACAACAAGCGCCAACGGCATCGCGCCCGAGGGCGCTCCTACCCGAGGCAGCGAATCATTCCAGATCGTCGGCCAGTTCGTGCAGGTCGGTGACGTGCTGCTCCCACCAGCGCGGCTCGGCGACGAACGGGAAGGCCAGCGGGAACGCCGGATCGTGCCAGCGCTGGGCGATCCAGCCAGCGTGGTGCACCTGGCGCATCGCGCGCAGCGCCGGCACCAGCGCCAGTTCGGCCGGGTCGAAGTCGCGCATCGTGGCGTAGCCCTCGAGCAGGGCCTCCATTGCCGCCTCGTCGTTGGCCAGCATCCACAGGTCCTGCACCGCCGGGCCGGTGCGCGCGTCGTCGAGGTCGACGAAGTGCGGGCCGGCGTCGGTCCACAGCACGTTGCCGGGGTGGCAGTCGCCGTGCAGGCGCAGTGTGCGTACCGGGCCAACCGCATCGAGGCGGTCGGCCACGGCCTGGTCGAGCCGCCCGGTGGCGGCGCGGTAGGCGCCTTCCAGCGACGGTGGCAGCAGCGGCGAGGCCAGCACGGCGGCGACCGGCGCGGCGATCATCGTGGCGCGGTCCAGCCGGCCGCGATGCGCGAACGGCGTGCGCGCGCCCACCGCGTGGATACGGGCGATCAGCCGGCCCAGCCACTCCAGCTGGTCGCGCGATTCCAGCGACGGCGCGCGGCCGCCGTGGCGTGGCGCCAGCGCGTAGCGGTAGCCGCCGTGCTGCAGCAGGCTGCGGCCGTCGAAGCGCAGCGGCGCGACCACCGGGATCTCCGCGTCGGCCAGTTCCTGCGCGAAGGCGTGCTCCTCCTCGATCGCCGCGTCGCTCCAGCGGCCGGGCCGGTAGAACTTGGCGATCACCGGCGCGGCATCCTCGATGCCGACCTGCCACACGCGGTTCTCGTAGCTGTTCAGCGCCAGCAGGCGGCCGTCCGGCCACAGTCCGCAGGCGGCGACCGCATCCAGCACCAGGTCGGGGGTGAGTTGTGCGTAGGGCGCTTCGTTCGACATCGGGGAGGGCGGCTCAGCCCTTGTTGCCGATCACGCGGGCCGGCACCACCGCCATGGTCAGGCGCGAGATGCACACCAGCGAGCCGTCCTCGTTCTCGATGCGGATCTCCCACACCTGGGTGGTGCGGCCGATGTGCAGCGGTCGCGCGGTGCCGGTGACGGTGCCGCTGCGCACGCCGCGCACGTGGTTGGCGTTGATGTCCAGGCCCACGGTGAGTTCCTGCGTCGGGTCCAGCGTGAGCATGGCCGCGGTGGACCCCAGCGTCTCGGCCAGTGCCACCGAGGCGCCGCCGTGCAGCAGGCCGTAGGGCTGGTGGGTGCGTGCATCCACCGGCATGGTGCCGCGCAGGAAATCCTCGCCCCGCTCGGTGATACGGATGCCCAGCGCCTCCATCAGCGTGTGCTTCGACCAGCCGTTGATCGTCTCGACGCTGATGTCCTGTTTCCAGATACCCATGCTTGAACCCCGTATGACGAACCCGCATTGTCGACCGACACCCGTCGCGGCGACAATCTCGCAAGTGTTCACCATCACCCTCCAGGCCACCGGCCACCGCTTCGCGGCGCAGCCGGGGGAAACCGTGCTCGAAGCCGCGCAGCGCGCCGGCATCGCGCTGCCGTATTCCTGTCGTTCCGGCGTGTGCGGCAGCTGCAAGGCGACTCTCGTCGAGGGCCAGGTGGACTATCCGCGCCATCCGCCGCTGGCACTGGACGCCGGCGAGCGCGCGCACCGCGCCGTGCTGCTGTGCCAGGCGGTGGCGACCAGCGACCTGCTGATCGCCGCGCGAGAGGTCACCTCGGTGGAGGACATCGCCCGCCGCGCGCTCGACGTGCGCATCGTCGACAAGCGCCGCCTTGCGCCGGAGGTGATCGGCCTGCGGCTGGAACCGGCTCCCGGCGAGCGCCCGCTGCGCCACCTGGCCGGCCAGTACCTCGACGTGCTGCTGGAGGAGGGCAAGCGCCGCCCGTTCTCCATCGCCAACATGCCCACGCCGGACGGCAGCCTGGAGCTGCACGTGCGGCACATCGCCGGTGGCGGCTTTACCTCGTGGGTGAGCGACCGGGCGCAGGTGGGCGACTCGCTGCGTATCGAGGGCCCGCTGGGCACCTTCGTGCCGCGCGAGGATTCCGAGCGGCCGATGATCTTCATGGCCGGCGGCACCGGCTTCGCGCCGGTCAAGGCGGTGGTCGAGCACTTCCTCGCGCTGGGTACCCGCCGCGCCATCCGCGTCTACTGGGGTGCGCGCCAGAGCGGCGACCTGTACCTGCGCGATCTCGCCGAGCAGTGGCAGCGCGACGCGCACGACCTGGTCTTCATCCCGGTGCTGTCCGAAGCAGGCGACGCCAGCGCACGCACGGGTCTGGTGCACGAAGCCGTGCTCGCCGACCACCCGGACCTCTCCGCCCACGACCTCTACATGAGCGGCCCGCCCGCCATGATCGACAGCGCCCGCCACCGCTTCGTCGGCGCCGGCCTGCCGGAAGACCGGCTCTACTACGACTCGTTCGAGTACGCGCCGGACGTGCTGGCGCAGATACTGGCAGGACGGGCGGGGATTCGGGCGCAGAGGTAGATACGGATGTAGAGGGCAGCGTTGCCTAATCGCTTACCTTGCCGAATTAGGTAAGTGAACCTGGCCCCGTTCGGTCTCATTGCCCAGAAGCTCAACCAACGCCCGAGGAAGCAATGTGGCTTCAAGACACCCATCGAGCGACTAGATGAACTACTCGGAGCGTTGCGCTTCAAGTGGTAATTCACCGCGCACCCTAGTTCTCCCACAACCTTGCTTTGATGAGTGCCTCAGCTTCTTCCATCCACATCTTTCCATCACTTCGCATTCGGTCAATGTCGGTCTTTAAGCGGTCAGTGAACTTCAACGGCGGCTGCTCGTGATTTATCTGGTCCTCGACAAGAGCGCTGTGCACTAAATCAAGAATGGCTTGTAGCTTGTCCTTGATCGGGTCTTGGACGAAGATTCCGATTCGGCTGAGCGAGATGTTTGCATCGCGGGTTGCCGTGTGGCATCGCGACAGCTTGTGCCAGTAGATCAGCTCTTGGAACTTCTTCGTCTTGTCCGAACTCGCGAGCACCTCGTCCTTTTGCCACTCAGCAAGTTCGCTTTGGGCGACGAAAGCCTTCAGCTGCTCAGGAAGCATCCTGTTCAGATCGGAGTGCATCTGTATCGGCGAAACGAGGCTGGCCGATGCCCAATAGGCTTCGCTCACTTTGTCCCAGACTTGTGGCAGGGCTTCAAACTCACGTTGATGGAGTTTTGCAGCGCGATCAAAGGACTTAGTTAGCTCGGTCTTCAGTCGCTCAATCTCTTTGTTCTGATCATGCACAAGCTGCTGAAAGTTCTTCTTGAACTTCTCTTCGAGCCACTTCGCCGCCAGGAACTTGAAGACCTGGTAGACAATAACGGCACCGCCGCCGCCCAACAAGACTAGCTTTCCCAAGACTTCAAAAAGCTCATCAAGCACGTGTGCGTCCTAACGCTTAAGTTAAGCGGCGCGCGGTGCGCGCGTCCGCTTGGACGACTGGTTAGGGAACACCCGCCAGGCGATGTAGCAACAGATGGTAGCAGTGACCACCATGGACGGCATGAGGAACCGCCATTGGTGAACAAGAAAGGCGATATCAGAAGTCGAGCGAGTGAAAATAAGCAAGACAACCAGCGGCAACGGTATTGCGGCGATTGTGCCGGCAGGCGCCAGTGCTGGAGAAAGGATGATTGTGCCTAGGGCAACGAAGAGGATGCGTTGCATTGAAACAGGCGCGCTGGACTTGCGAAGGATAAGAACAATTGATGCCAAGACCGCGCCACCGATGATCACGGCACTAGCTACGAACAGGACTGCAAGAACTATGAATGTGCCCATGTTCCCTAAAGCGTAGTAGACCCCATATCGGGGCATATACTTCGATGGTCCGCCGTCTCATCCTCTGCGGTCAAGTCTGAAAGTTATCTGAGATCAATCATCTGCGACGCTGGCAGCAGCGAGGGCCGTTGGTTCTCGGCTAGTGCATATCGCCCTTTTCGCGGCGATATCGGATATCTCCCGGATCCGGGGTAATAAACCGTATGGTCGGCACGAGCTGAGCGGTGCACAAAAAGAAACCCGCCGTGGCCTTCGGCCTCGGCGGGTTTCCTGTTCCAACCGGACTTGCGCCGGGTTGGATGCTTCGTGGGGCTGGAGGGGTTACTTCCCCTTCACCACCGGCAACTGCGCCTGCGTCCACGCGCCCATGCCGCCGCCGAGGTAGAACACCTTCTGGAAGCCGGCCTTCACCAGGCGCTGGGCGGCGCCCTGGGCGGTCTGGCCGGAGCGGCAGATCACGACCACCGGCAGGTCCTTCGCCTTGGCCAGGTCCTTGCTCTCCGGGTCGAACTGGCTCATCAGCACGTGCCTGGCGCCGGGGATATGGCCCTTCTCGAAGCTGTCGCGCGGGGAGATGTCCACCAGCAGCGGGTTCTCGCGGTTCATCAGCAGGGTGAGGCTGGCGGGCGTCAGTTCCTTGAACTTGCGCAGCAGGGTCATCAGCTGGGTGACGATCAGCGCCAGCAGCAGCAGGACGAACAGCGCCGACAGCGCCGGGTGGTTGCCCAGGAAAGTGGGCAGCTTGTGCAGGAAATCGTTCATCGGGACTCGATTGGCGCGACCGCTCGGGGTCGCCTGGGCGTGCGGAAGGGTCCGCGATTATAGGGGCAAGCGTCGGGTCCGCCCCGGTCGCGTCACTGGGCGGGAGCGAAGTCGGGCAGCGGGGAGGTCAGCCACCAGTGCTTGGCCTGCGGGTCGTAGTGCCAGGTCTGGTTGTCGGTGAGGGTGCGCTCGGCCTGGGTGTGGATGTTGACGATGCCGATGCGCACCACCTGCTTGACCTCGTTCTCGCTGGTGGCGACCGGACCGGAGCCGTCGTCGTAGTCGCTGACGCGGTACTGGGTGAAGCGTGACAGCTCGATCGGGGTCAGCGGGTGCTTGTTGCGGATCGCCGGATCGAGGAACTGCTGGGCGTTGGCCGGATTGCCCCAGCGGACCGTGTTGGCGTAGGCGTTGAGGGTGGCGGTCAGCGTCTGGTTGCGCTGGTCGGTGGCACAGCCGGCGACCAGCAGCAGGGCGGCGACGGCGGTGAGGCGGGCGATGCGGCGCATGGCGCGTTCTCTTCGCGGAAAGGGCACCGGCCATTGTGCCGGATGGCGCCACGCGGGCAAGCCCGCCCGCCGGCTCAGGAACTTGCGCGCCGCTTGGCGACGAAGCGCGCGGCCAGCGTGGCGGCGGGCGTGCCGTCCCCGCCCGGGACGGTGCAGCTCACCTCGATGCGGGCGCGGCCGCGTGCGCCCAGGGTGGCGAAGAACGTGGCCCAGTCCGACTCCGGCGCCAGCTCGGCGTCGGCGCGGAAGTCGGTCCACACCGGCGCGAGGTAGCGCACGGTGGACTCGCCGACGAACACGTCGCAGTCCTCGCCGCGCTCGCGCAGCGCCAGCTCCACCATGGCCCAGCCGGCCAGCGTCATCAGGCTGACCAGGCTGCCGCCGAAGGCACAGCCCTTGTCGTTGACGTTGGGCGCCAGCGGTACGGCCAGGCTGAGGCGGTCCGGGGCGTGGGCCTGCAGCTGCAGGTCCATCGCGCGGGCCAGCGGGATCTCGTCGCGGATGAAGCGCACCAGCGCCTCGGCGGTGGCGTTGCGGGCGTCGGCAGTGCGGGGATCGGTGGAAGCAGCGGACATCGAGTGCTCGTTCGTGCGGGGAGAAACGACCCGGCGCGCCGGGTGGGGCAGGCCAGTGTAGGCGCCCCGACCGCTAGACTGCGACCCTGCCGCGCGATGTCGCCGGCGCCGTCCGACCGCGAGGAGCCCGCCGCCATGTCCCGTTCGCCCGTTCCGTCGCTGCAGGGTCGCGTGGTGGTGATCACCCGCCCGGCCGGCACCGGCGCAGGGCTGGCGCGACAGGTGCGCGCGCTGGGCGGGCGGCCGCTGCTGCTGCCCGGCCTCTCGCTGCATGCGGTCGACGACGAGGCCACCCGCGCGGCGCTGGCGCAGGCGCTGCGTGCACCGGCGGTGATCTTCACCAGTCCGGCGGCCGTGCGCTTCGCGGCAGCACTGGCGCCGATACCGGCCGACTGCGCGGCGATCGGCGTGGGGCAGGGTACTGCGCGTGCGCTGCGGCGGGCCGGCGTGATCGACCCGCAATCCCCGGCGCGGCAGGACAGCGAAGGCGTGCTGGCGCTGGCCGCGCTGCAGTCGCCGGCCGGCCTGGGCGTGGCGCTGGTCGGCGCGGCCGGCGGTCGCGGCCTGCTGCGCGACACGCTGCGGGCGCGCGGTGCGCGGCTGGACGAGGTGCACGTCTATGCGCGCGGTGCGCCGCGGCTGGACCGTCGCCACGTCGAGGCGGTGCGCGCGTTGCCGGCCGACGCCCGGGTACTGCTGTCCAGCGCCGAGGCGCTGGATCACCTCGCCCGGCAGTTGCCGCCGGAGGCGTGGGCGGCACTGCGGCGGGCGGTGGCGGTGGTCAGCAGTGAGCGGTTGGCCGGGGCCACCCGCGCGGCCGGATTCGAGCGCGTCGTGCGGGCCCACTCGGCCGGCGGCGCGGACCTGCTGGCGGCCGCCGGAGCGGACTTCACGCTGCCGTGATGCGGCCCCGCGCGCCGCCGCTGCTAGCATGCGCGCATGAACAATGACGCCGCTCCCAACGAGACCGCCAAGGTCGTCCCCGCCACCTCGCGCCCTGCTGCATCGCGCTCCGCCGAACCGAGAGGCAGCGCATTGGCCCTCGCGCTGCTGCTGGCCCTGCTCGCCGTGGCCGGCGCAGCGTACGTCGGCTGGCAGCAATGGCGGCAGTCGCGCGGTGACGCGGCGGCCGCCGGCACGCTGGCCGGGCTCGACACCCGCGTGGCCACGCTGGAGACGAGCCTGAAGGCACTGGACGATGATCGCCACTCGCTCAGCGCACGGCTGCGCGACGCCGACGACGTGAACCGCGGCCTGCGCGAGGAGGTGCTCGGCCAGAACGAGCGCCTGCGCAACCTCGAGGACGCGGTGGCCAAGCTGTCGGAGAAGAGCCTGTCCAGCCACGACGCGATGCTGCTGGACGAGACCGAGTCGCTGCTGCGCATGGGCAAGGAACGCTACGAGTTGTTCCACGACGCCGCGGGCGCGGCCACCGCCTATGGCCTGGCGGATCAGGCGCTGTCCGGCGTGGACGACGCCGCGTTCTACGGCCTGCGCCAGAGCGTGGCCGCCGAACGCGAGGCGCTGCAGCGCGCCGCCGCCCGCCACGAAGGCGCCGCGCTGGCGACGCTGCAGCAGCTGCGCGGCACGATCGGCAGCCTGCCGCTGCGCCCGCTGGATGCGCCGGCATCGTCCTCGAGTAGTGGTACCTGGGCGCGCATCGGGAAGGCCTTGTCCGGCGTGGTGCGGATCGGTCGCGACAACGGCGCGCCGATGGCCGTGGCCGACGCGCGGCTTGCGCGCGAACTGGTGGCGCTGGACCTGGCGCAGGCCGAGGCCGCGCTGCTGGCCCACGACGAGACCGGCTATCGCGCCGCCCTGCAGCGCGCCGACGCCAGCCTGTCCAGCCAGTTCGACGACAGCGACGCGGCGGTGAAGACCGCGCGCGACACGCTGGCCGGCCTCGTCAAGGACGCCGCGCCGGGTATGCCGGTGCAGCTGGGCGAGGCGCTGACCGAGCTGCGCAACCTGCGCGCGGTGCATGCGCTCAAGCCGTCGACGGCTGCCGCGCCGGCCGCGCAGCCTGCTGCGAAGGGGGCCCGCCCGTGAAGCTGTGGCGCTGGATACTCGTGCTGGTGCTGATTGCCGCGCTGGCGGCGTTCGGCTGGCACTGGATCGCCGAGGACCCCGGCTACGTGCTGGTACGCATCCGCGGCTGGTATGCCGAGACCACGGTGCTGGCGGCGGTGGTGATCCTGCTGCTGACGTGGGCCGTGCTGGGTGCGTTGTGGCAGCTGGTGCGCTGGCCGCTGGGCGCGTTCACCCGCCGCCATCGCCGGGTCAGCCGACGCCGGCTGGCGGACGGCCTGGTGGCGCTGGCCGAGGGCCGCCACGGCGACGCCGAGCGCGACCTCGCGCGCGCCTCGCGGCTGGACGCGCTGCGCGGGCCGGCGCTGCTGGCTGCCGCGGAAGCCGCCGCTCGCCGCGGCGAGATCGCGCGGGCCCGGGAATTCCTCGATCAGGCCGCACAGGATGTGCCGCCGGCCGCGCGCGTGCTGCGTGCCGCGCTGCTGCGCCGCGAGGGCAAGCCCGCCGAGGCGGTGGCGTTGCTGGCGCCGGAAGCCGACAGCGGCACGCTGACCCCGGGCGGCTGGCGCGAACTGACCCTGGCTGCGCTGGAGGCGGGCGACACCCGCCGCGCCCGCGCTGCGCTGGCGCCGCTGCAGAAGAGTTCCGCGCTGGGCACGCGCGGCTACCAGGCACTGGAAATCCAGGTGCTGGTGGCCAGTGTGGCTGCCGCGCCGGACGCCGCCGCGCTCAACCAGTTGTGGTCGCAGCTGCCGAAGAACCAGCGCCGGGCGCAGGCGGTGGTCGAGGCCTACGCCCGCCGCGCCGCGGCGCTGGGCATGATCCTGCCGGCGATGGACGAGCTCGACTCGGCGCTGCGCCGCGAGTGGTCGTCCTCGCTGGTGCAGGTGTGGGGCGCACTGGGCGATGAGGACCTGGAGGCCCGCCTGCGCCGCGCCGAGGGCTGGCTGGACGCCCATCCCAACGACGCCGGCCTGCTGCTGGCGATGGGCCGCCTGTGCGCGAAGCTCAAGCTTTGGGGCCAGGCGCGCAAGCACCTGGAGCGCTCCATTGCACTTGCTCCCGCTGCCGGCGCATGGGAAGCGCTGGCCGAGGTGTGGACCGGCCAGGGCGACGCGGTGATGGCGCAGCGCTGCTACCGCAACGCCCTGGCACTGACCCGCGGCGACTCGGTGCAGAACGTGCCGACGGTGTCGGTGGGCGTCATCGACACCCGCCCGATCGCCATCGAGGATCGCAACGAACACGGCGTGCCCCGCCTGCGCGAGTGAGCGGCCCGCGTCAGCGCACGGAGATCGCCCAGGTGATCAGGCCGGCGCTGACCGCGGTGAGGGTGAGCGCGACCAGGAACACCCCGTCGGCGGTGCGCTCGACCCGATGATTGCGCTTGTGGTGGCGCGTGCGCAGTGCCCAGTAGGCGAGCAGGCAGGCGGCGAGATAGAGGATTCCGTCGGCAGCCAGCAGGTCGTCGACGAACAGGTCGGCCTTACGCAGCGAGATCACCACGCGGATGATGCCGATCACCGTGAGGCACACGCCGACCATGCCCGCCGAAGCGGTGAAGATGTGCACGCACAGGTCGTAGTCCAGCAGGCGGTCGGCGGGATCTTGGCGGCGCATGGGGCGCCCTCCGGTCGGTGGCTCGGCGGCAAGCGGAGCGTTGGACCGCGTGGACCCGACGAGTTCCTCGGGTCCGATCCGCCACCCGCAACGGTTCAGGCGGGCGCTAGAGCGGGGTGAGGTTGGCGTAGGCCGCCACCAGCCACTTGCTGCCGGCGTCGGCGAAGTTCACCTGCAGCCGCGCGTGCGCGCCGGCACCCTCTGCGCTGAGCACCACGCCCTCGCCGAAGGTGGGATGGCTGACCCGCTGGCCCAGCTTCACCGGCAGCGGTTCCTCCAGCGAAGCGCTGGCGCCGGCGCCATATCGCGGCGCGCCCCCGTAAAGCGGTCGGCTCACCTGCACGCGCGGGCGCACCTCGTCGATCAGCTCGGCCGGCATCTCGGCGAGGAAGCGCGAGGGGCGGGCCAGCATCTCGGTGCCGTGCATGCGGCGCGATTCGGCGTGGGTGAGGAACAGCTTCTGCCGCGCGCGGGTGATGCCGACGTAGGCGAGCCGGCGCTCCTCCTCCAGCCGGCCCTCGTCGTCGACCGAGCGCTGGCTGGGGAACAGGCCTTCCTCCATGCCGACCAGGAACACCACCGGAAACTCCAGGCCCTTGGCCGAGTGCAGGGTCATCAGCTGCACGCAGTCGTCCCAGGCCTCGCCCTGGCCCTCGCCGGCCTCCAGCGCGGCGTGCGAGAGGAACGCGGCCAGCTCGGACAGCCCGGCGTCGATGTCTTCCGCGGTCGGCTCGAAGCGGCTGGCGACGTTGACCAGCTCGTCCAGGTTCTCGGTGCGCGACTCGGCGTTGCCGCGGCTGTCCTTCTCGTAGAAGTCGCGCAGGCCGGTGTGGCTGATGGCGTGGTCCATCTGCTCGGCCAGGGTGAGGCCGCGGCCGTCCGGGTCGTCCGCCGGCGGGGCGAAGTCGCGCGCCATCTGGTCGATCAGCGCGAGGAAGGCCTTCACCGCGTTCTTCGCGCGGCCGGCCAGCTCGCTGGCGCCGGACAGCTCGCTCAGCGCGGCGTCCCACATCGAGGTGTTGCCGCCCCGCGCGCGCCGCCGCAGCACGTCCAGCGTGCGGTCGCCGATGCCGCGCGGCGGCGTGTTCACGGCGCGCTCGAAGGCGGCGTCGTCGTGCCGGTTGGCGGTCAGCCGCAGGTAGGCCAGCGCGTCCTTGATTTCCGCGCGCTCGAAGAAGCGCAGGCCGCCGTAGACCCGGTAAGGAATGTTGCGCTGGGACAGCTGTTCCTCGAAATTGCGCGACTGCGCGTTGGAGCGATAGAGGATCGCGCAGTCCTTCGCGTCGCCGTGCTCGTCGATGTACTCGCGGATGCGTTCGATGACGAAGCGCGCCTCGTCCTGCTCGTTGTAGGCTGCGTACAGCGCGATGCGCTCGCCGGCGTCGCCGTCGGTCCACAGCTGCTTGCCGAGGCGGCCGCCGTTGCGCGCGATCACCGCGTTGGCGGCCTTCAGGATGGTGGCGGTGGAGCGGTAGTTCTGCTCCAGCTTGATCGTGCGGGCGCCGGGGAAATCCTTCAGGAACTGCTGCACGTTCTCGACCTTCGCGCCGCGCCAGCCGTAGATCGCCTGGTCGTCGTCGCCGACCACGAACACCTGCCCGGTGGCGCCGGCGAGCACGCGGATCCACGCGTACTGCAGGGTGTTGGTGTCCTGGAACTCGTCGATCAGCAGGTAGCGCCAGCGGTGCTGGTAGTGCTCGAGCACCGCGGGGTTGGTCAGCCACAGCTCGTGCGCGCGCAGCAGCAGCTCGGCGAAGTCGACCAGGCCGGCGCGGCGGCAGGCGTCCTCGTAGGCCTGGTAGATCTGCACGAAGGTGCGGGTGACCGGATGGTCGTGGTGCTCGATGTTCTGCGGGCGCTTGCCCTCGTCCTTCCAGCTGTTGATCTGCCAGCAGGCCTGGCGCGGCGGGAACTTCGCGTCGTCCAGCCCCAGCCCGGCGACCACGCGCTTGACCAGCCGCTGCTGGTCGTCCGAATCGAGGATCTGGAAGCCTTCCGGCAGGCCGGCCTCGGCCCAGTGCCGGCGCAGCAGGCGGTGCGCGATGCCGTGGAAGGTGCCCACGGTGAGGCCCTGCGTGCTCTGCGGGATCAGTGCGCCGAGCCGCGCGCGCATCTCGCCGGCGGCCTTGTTGGTGAAGGTGACGGCGAGGATCGCCCATGGCGGGACCCGTTCCACTTCGCACAGCCAGCCGATGCGGTGGGTCAGCACGCGGGTCTTGCCGGAGCCGGCGCCGGCCAGCACCAGGTAGTGGCCGGGCGGGGCGCACACGGCTTCGCGCTGCGCGTCGTTGAGCGAATCGATCAGGTGCGAGACATCCATCCGCGCCATTGTAGCGGCGCCGAGGCGATTGCTCCGGCCAAAAGCAGGCCGCCGCCCCGACGGGCGGCGGCCGGATGTCCTCGCGAACGAGGCCTCAGCGCTTGCCGACGAAGCCGCCGATGGCCAGCACGCCGCCGATCACGATGCCGGCGATGCCCACCCACTGCGGGATGGCCTGGTCGTGGGTGGCAGTGAGCTCGGCTGGACCGAGCTTGGCCACGGTGTCGGTCTTCTTGTACGTGCCGTTGCCGGCGGTGATCCAGATACCGGCGGCGAGCAACGCGATGCCGACGATGATGAGACCTGCACGCATGGGCCTTCCTCCTGTTTGGGAGGCCCGATCATACGGGTCCGCCGCGTCGATGCCGGGTGCAGGTCGCGGCGGTCGTTCATGTTCGGCGGGCAAAAAAAGCCCCGAAGGCCAGGGGGAGCCTTCGGGGCCGGGGTTTGGCGAAGCGGCCCAGGGGAAGACCGCTATCGCCTCGATACGGAGGCCCAGGGGAAGGCGCGTATCGCACGGGTTCTCCAGGGAGGGAAGGAACCCGAGGATGCCGTTGCGTGCATCCGGAGCTATAGAACGCTCCGGCACCCGGAAAGTTGCTCCGTTCCCGGGAAAGATTTAGCGCCGATTCATTTGACGAAAATCCAACAACCGCGCGGGTTCAGTGCGCCTCGTCCCAGTTGGCGCCGACGCCCACGTCGACCAGCAGCGGCACCTTCAGTTGGGCCGCGCCGCTCATCCGCGCGACCACGCCTTCACGCACCGCGTCGACCGCGTCGGCGCGCACTTCGAACACCAGTTCATCGTGCACCTGCATCAGCATGCGCGCGTCGTCGCGGCCGGCCAGCCAGCCGTCCACGGCGATCATCGCGCGCTTGATGATGTCGGCCGCGCTGCCCTGCATCGGCGCGTTCACCGCGGCGCGCTCGGCGCCCTGGCGCAGCGCCTGGTTGCGGGCGGTGAGATTCTCCAGGTACAGCCGGCGGCCGAAGATGGTCTGCACGTAGCCGTCGCGGTGCGCCTGCGCGCGGGTGGCTTCCATGAAGGCGTGCACGCCCGGGTAGCGGGCGAAGTAGCGCGCCATGTAGTCGCCGGCCTCGCCGCGGTCCACGCCGAGCTGGCGGGCCAGGCCGAACGCGCTCATGCCGTACATCAGGCCGAAGTTGATCGCCTTGGCGGCGCGGCGCTGATTCGAGCTCACGTCTTCCGGCGCGATGCCGAACACTTCCGCCGCGGTGGCACGGTGCACGTCACCGCCTTCGTGGAACGCCTTGAGCAGGCCTTCGTCGCCGGACAGGTGCGCCATGATGCGCAGCTCGATCTGCGAGTAGTCCGCCGCCATCACGCGCCAGCCCTCGGGGGCGATGAAGGCCTGGCGGATGCGCCGGCCCTCCTCGGTGCGCACCGGGATGTTCTGCAGATTGGGGTCGGACGAGGAAATCCGCCCGGTCGCCGCGCCTCCCTGGTGGTAGCTGGTATGCACGCGGCCAGTGCGCGGATTGACCATGCCGGAGAGCTTGTCGGTGTAGGTGGAGCGGAGCTTGGCCAGGCCGCGGTAGTCGAGGATCAGCCGCGGCAGCGCATGATCGTCGGCGATCGCCTCCAGCGCCTCCTCGTTGGTGGAGGGTTGGCCGGTGGGCGTCTTCACCTTGGCGGCCAGGCCCAGCTCGTCGAACAGGATCGCCTGCAGCTGCTTGGGCGAGTCGAGGTTGAACTCGCGGCCGGCCTCGGCGTAGGCCTGCCGCTGGAGCTCGTGCATGCGCTTGCCGAGCTGCTGGCTCTGCCGGCGCAGCTCGTCCACGTCGATCAGCACGCCGCGCTGTTCCATCCGCGCCAGCACCGGCACCAGCGGGATCTCGATCTCCTCGTACACCTTGCGCAGTGCCGGCTCGCCTTCCAGCTTCGGCCACAGGGCATAGTGCAGGCGCAGGGTGATGTCGGCATCCTCGGCGGCGTAGTCGCACGCGGTCTCCAGGTCGACCTGCGAGAAGGAAATCTGTTTCGCGCCCTTGCCGGCCACCTGCTCGTACTTGATCGTCTCGTAGCCCAGGTATTTGCTCGCCAGCGAGTCCATGTCGTGGCGCGTGGCCGTGGCGTTCCACACGAAGGACTCGAGCATGGAATCGTGCTTGAGACCCTGCACGGTGATACCGACCTGGCTGAGCACGTTCATGTCGTACTTGGCGTGCTGGCCGAGCTTGGGACGCGCGGGGTTTTCCAGGATCGGCTTCAGCGCCGCCAATGTGGCCGCGCGGTCCAGCTGCGCAGGTGCGCCGGGGTAGTCGTGCGCCAGCGGGATGTAGCAGGCGTGGCCCGTCTCTACCGCGAACGAGGCGCCGACGATCTCGGCCTGCATCGCGTCCAGGCTGGTGGTCTCGGTGTCGAAGGCGATCAGCGCGGCAGTTTCCAGCTTCGCCCGCCAGGCGTCGAGCCGGGCCTGGGTGGTGACCAGTTCGTACGTGCCCCTGGCGGCGAGGGTCGGGTCGGCTGCCTCGTCGCTGGCTGCGCTCGCCGGTGGAGCGGCGTCAGTGACAGATGCAGCGGCCGCCGGCGCTCCGCCGCCGTTGTCCAGCTCCTTCAGCGCCTGCTTGAACTCGTAGCGGGTGAACAGCGTGCGCAGGGCGTCGACATCCCGCGCCCGCGGGGAAAGGTCGGTCACGCCGAGGTCCAGCGCCACGTCGGTCTTGATGGTGACCAGCTCGCGCGACAGCGGCAGTTGCTCCAGCGCCTCGCGCAGGTTCTCGCCGATCTTCCCGCCCACCTTGTCGGCGCTGGCCATCAGGCCGTCCAGCGAGCCGTACTCGGCCAGCCACTTGGCGGCGGTCTTGGGGCCACACTTGGTCACGCCCGGCACGTTGTCGATGCTGTCGCCGGTGAGCGCGAGAAAATCGATGATCTGCTCCGGCGGCACGCCGAACTTGGCGATCACGCCGTCGCGGTCGGTCACGGTGCTGGTCATGGTGTTGACCAGGGTGATGCCCGGACGCACCAGCTGGGCGAAATCCTTGTCGCTGGTGGAGATCTCCACCTCGATGCCCTGGCGCTGGGCTTCGAGCGCCAGCGTGCCGATCACGTCGTCCGCCTCGACGCCCTCCACGCGCAGGATCGGGAAGCCGAGCGCGGCGACGATGTCGAGCATCGGCTGCACCTGTGCGCGCAGCTCGTCCGGCATCGGCGGACGGTTCGCCTTGTAGTCGGCATACATCGCATTGCGGAAGCTGGGGCCCGACGCGTCGCTGACGAAGGCCATGTAGCTGGGCTGCTCCTTCAGCGTGGCGCGCAGCATGTTGACCACGCCGAACAGCGCGCCAGTGGGCTCACCCTGCGCATTGGTCAGCGGCGGCAGCGCGTGGAAGGCGCGGTAGAGGTAGGAGGAACCGTCGATCAGGATGAGTTTGGCCATGCCCTGCATTCTCGCATGCGCCTGCGACGGTGGCCCTGCGCCGAACCTTCAGCCTGCGCGCAGGGTGGCCGCTGCTATGCTGCGGATCCGATCCCCCGCGTGAGGTCCAGCGCCATGTCCGCCCGCCTTCCCCTGGCTCTCGCCACGCTGTTGCTGGCTGCGCAGCTCCATGCGCAGGATGTTCCGGCCAAGCCCGACCTGCCGGCGCTGCCTCCTCCGGGACTGAATGATCCGGGCGTGAACCCGGCCACCGCACCGGCCGCCGCGAAGACGGCCCCGGCGCCGCAGTCCACGCCGGCCGAGATCACCCCGACCCACTTGCCCGGCAAGCCGATCCCGCTGCCACGTGCGCCGGGAGATCACCGTCCGCCGCAGGCGATCCCGGACGTCAGCGTGCATCGCGACGGCGACATGCGCATCGAGGAATACCGCCAGAGCGGCCGCCTTTACATGGTGGTGGTCACGCCCAGGCACGGCGTGCCGCAGACCTACATGGTCGATTCGCAGGGCAACCTGCGCGACCAGGCCGGGCAGCCGCCGGTGCGCCCGGTGATGTACAAGATCATGGAATGGGGCAAGAGCCGTCCACCGGCCGAGTCGAAGGACGGCGGCGACGACGGCTCGAACTGAGCAATTCGCGATGCCGCTGCGCGACAGCTGGCTGCTCTTCGCGCTGGGCTCGGCCGGTTTTGCCGCGCTCACCGCGATCTTCGGCAAGCTGGGCGTGGCGGGCATCAATTCCAACCTTGCCACCTTCATCCGCACGGTGGTGATCCTCGGCGTCACGGCCGCCATCCTCAGCCTGCGCGGGGAATGGGCGAAGCCGTCGGGCTTGCCCTGGCACAGCTGGCTGTTCCTGGTGCTGTCCGGCATCGCCACCGGCCTGAGCTGGCTGTGCTACTACCGCGCGCTGCAGCTCGGGCCGGTGAGCAAGGTGGCGCCGATCGACAAGCTCAGCGTGGCGATCGCCATCGTGCTCGGGCTGGTGTTCCTGGGCGAGAAGCCGAGCCTGCCGCTGCTCGTCGGCGGCACCCTGATCGTGGCGGGTGCCATCGTGATCGCCCTGTTCTAGGCGTCCCGCCGTAGGAGCCCGCTCGCGGGCGATGCCCTTTCTCTTCCCATTTTTCGATGAGGATCAGGCGCAGGAGCATCGCCCGCGAGCGGGCTCCTACGGGGCCTTCGCTTCCTCAGCCATCCAGCTCCGGGTAGTGGCGGAAGATCCCCTGCGTGTTGAACGCGACGCGCCGAGGCGAGCCGAGGTAGGCAGCGATGTTCGGACGCTGCTCCACCCGCTCCGCCAGGGCGTGCAGGCGAGGTATCCGGCGCGCCTGGCGGCGCATCGCCTTCGGATAGGCGTACTCGAGTCCTCGCACCAGCTGGAACAGCGACAGGTCGACGTAGGAGTGCCGCCCCAGCGCGTGACGCCCGCCGGCCACCTCCAGCCCCTGTTCGTTCGAAGTAGCTGAGGAAGCGCGGCAGCCGCTCGCGCCGGAACACCGCTGCGCGCCGGATGGCCTCGTCGCGCTGCTGCTCGTAGAACAGCGAGCCGGCAACTGGATGGTGGTTGTCGTGGATCTCGGCGACGGCATCGGCGATGGTCAGCTGCCACTGCAGGGCCTGCAGGCGCCGCGATTCCGCCTTCGGCACGAGCGCGAGCGGCGTACCGAGGAAGTGCAGGATGTTCGCGACCTGCGCGATCACCGAACGACCGGCCTTGAGGAACGGCGGCGCGAACGGCCTCGCCCCCGCCATCTTGCCGTCCAGATAGGGCCGCAGCGCCGATTCGCCCTCGACCCGCGCCACGTCGACGTAATCCGCGGCGGCGTCCTCCAGCGCCAGGCGCACGAATTCGCCACGGCCCTGGATGCCGGTCCAGTAATAGAGCTGGTAGCGCATGGCGGAGTCCTTGCCGGAACGGACGCTCAGGCTAGCCGGCACCGGTTGAAGCCGGCGTGTTCGGCCAGACCGTCAGGCGCGGGCCAGCACGGCGACGTGGACGTCGCTGCGCCAGGCGAAACCCAGGCTCTCGTAGAGGCGGATCGCCGGGGCGTTGTCGCGCCAGGCGTGCAGGAAGGCGGTGTCGCCGCGCGCGGCGATCCGCGAAGCCACGTGCCGTGACAGCCGGCGTGCCAGCCCGCCGCCGCGGAAGTCGGGGTGGGTACAGACGCCGCTGACCTCGGTCCAGCCGGGGAAGCGCATGCGCTCGCCGGCCATCGCGGCCAGGCGGCCGCTGATGCGCACGCCGTGGAACTGGCCCATGCGGTGTGTGTGCGCCAGGAACGGGCCGGGCTGGGTGAGCCGGGCCAGGGCCAGCATCTCGGCCGCATCCCCGTCGTCCAGCGGAATGATGTCGCCGGCATCCGGCTCCGGCGCAAGCGGCGCTGCCGCCACCATCTGCACGCCCCGGGCCTGCCGCACGGCCGCCAGGCCGGGTGGCACCGTGATACCCGGCACCTGCAATTGGTAGACCTGTTCGCCGGGGCCGATAAGGGCCGCCAGAGCGGCCAGCGCCTCGTCGCCGTCGTCGCGCGCCGAGGCGAACAGGTTCACGTCCGGCAGGTAGCGCCGCGCCCGCGCGTCGCCCAGCGACAGCGCCTCATGCGCCGTCGACAGGCTGGACCAGACCGGGCGGTCGAGCGGATGCATGGCGCGATCCGGTGGCCGGGTCGACTCAGTGGCGGAAGTGGCGCATGCCGGTGAACACCATCGCCATGCCGTGCTCGTCGGCGGCGGCGATCACCTCCGCGTCGCGCATCGAGCCGCCCGGCTGGATCACCGCGCTGATGCCGGCGGCGGCGGCCGCATCGATGCCGTCGCGGAAGGGGAAGAACGCGTCCGACGCCATCACCGAGCCACGCACTTCCAGCCCCTCGTCGGCGGCCTTGATGCCGGCGATCTTCGCGCTGTACACGCGGCTCATCTGGCCGGCGCCGATGCCGATGGTCTGGCGGTGCTTCGCATAGACAATGGCGTTGGACTTGACGAACTTGGCCACCTTCCAGGCAAAGATCAGGTCGTCGATCTGCTGCGGCGTCGGCGCCACCTGGGTGACCACCTTGAGATCCTCGGCCTTCACCATGCCGGTATCGGCGGTCTGGATCAGCAGGCCCGAGCCGACGCGCTTGACGTTGTTGCCCGGGTGCGCGGCGACCAGATCGGTGCCCGGCGGCACCGGGATTTCCAGCACGCGCACGTTGCCCTTCCTGGCGAAGGCCTTCAGTGCATCGTCGCTATACGAAGGCGCCAGCACCACCTCGACGAACTGGCGCGCCACGATCGCCTGCGCGGTGGCGCCGTCGCACTCCCGGTTGAAGGCGATGATGCCGCCGAAGGCCGAGGTCGGGTCGGTCTGGTAGGCCAGGTCGTACGCGGTGCCGATGCCATCCAGGCTCACCGCCACGCCGCAGGGGTTGGCGTGCTTGACGATCACGCAGGCCGGCTTGACGAAGCTGCGCACGCATTCCCACGCGGCGTCGGCGTCGGCGATGTTGTTGAACGACAGCTCCTTGCCCTGCAGTTGCTTGAACGTGGCGAGCGTGCCGGCGTGCGGGTACAGGTCGCGGTAGAACGCGGCGCGCTGGTGCGGGTTCTCGCCGTAGCGCAGATCCATCACCTTGACGAAGCGGCCGTTGCTCTGCGCCGGGAAGGCCTCGTGGCCGGCGATCGCCTCGTGCGCGTCGTCCAGCTTGAGGCCGGAGAGGTAGTCGCTGATCGCGCCGTCGTAGTTGGCCACGTTGTTGAACGCGGCGACGGAGAGCTTGAAGCGGGTGGCGCGGGTCAGGCCACCGTGCTGCTCGATCTCGGCGATCGCCTCGGCGTACTGCGCCGGGTCGGTGAGCAAGCCGACGTCGTTCCAGTTCTTCGCCGCCGAGCGCAGCATCGCCGGGCCGCCGATGTCGATGTTCTCGATCGCGTCTTCCAGCGTGCAGTCCGGCCTGGCGACCGTCGCTTCGAAGGGATACAGGTTCAGCACCAGCAGGTCGATCGGCGCGATGCCCAGTTCGGCCATCACCGCATCGTCGGTGCCGCGGCGGCCGAGCAGGGCGCCGTGCACCTTCGGGTGCAGCGTCTTGACGCGGCCGTCCATGATCTCGGGAAAGCCGGTGACCTCGCTGACGTCGGTCACCGCGATGCCGGCCTCGCGCAGGGCCCTGGCGGTGCCGCCGGTGGACAGCAGCTGCACGCCGGCGGCGGCGAGGCGCTTGCCCAGGTCGAGCAGCCCGGTCTTGTCGGAGACGCTGAGCAGGGCGCGGCGGACGGGCGTGACGGCAGGGGCGGGCATGGCGGAATCCAGTGCGGGAAAGCCCGCGATTATAGCCCAGCCGGCAGGTTCCCCGCGGTTCCCCGCGTGACGGTCGCCCGGAAGTATGGACGTCCAAACGGAAAGGGGCCCCGCAGGGCCCCGTCGTGCCTGGCTCGCCCGCGGCGCGGCGTCACAGCAGGCCGTGCTGGGCCAGCTTTTTGCGCAGCGTGGCGCGGTTGATGCCCAGCGCGGTGGCCGCGCGGCTCTGGTTGCCTTCGTGGAACGCCATCACCTCGCGCAGCAGCGGTCCCTCGACCTCGCGGATCACCAGCGCGTGCAGGCCCTCGCTGCATTCGGTGTCGCCGATGTCCGCCAGGTAGCGGCGCACGGTGCGCGCCACGCACTCCCCCAGGGCACTCTGCGGCGCGATGTCCCGGCCGGTCTCGGGAACGGGCAGTCTCACGGCATTCAATGGCATATCCCTCACGTCCCTGGACGACGGCTGCATCGGTCGTCGCCTCGATCTGAATGGTGGTTGCCGCGGAAGCGGCAGGCAGCCGATGTCGAACGACCTGCTGCACAAGGGGCCCGAGTGTACTCGCGCCGATGCGCAAATTTAAGTGCGCGCGGGGCTTGACTATTCGAAGCCGAACTCGAACGCGACGGCCTTGCGGCCGGGATCCTCGACCTCCAGCACGACCGCGGTGGTGGCCCCGGGCGCCATGCCGGCGCGGAGGCTTTCGCTGTCGTCCAGATACTCCGACGGGCGCAGCCGACGCATCGCCACGCGACGTCCCTGCGGATCGGACAGCACCAGGCTGATCACCGGGTAGGGTTGCGCGAACGGCGCGTTGTTGCGGAACGTGGCGCTGATCATGAGCGCGCCCTTGATCCCCGGGTGTGCCTCCACGTCGCGTGCCACCAGTTGCAGCTGACGCACGCTGCGCACCAGCGGCAGGCGGCATCCCAGCATCGAGCAGGCCTGGCGAAGCCATGGGCCGGTCACCGGATCGGACAGCAAGGTGTTGCGCTGTGCCCACGCGACCTGCGCGCCCAGCAGCAGGGTCAGCGCGAGGCACACCGTGACCCACGGCCAGCGTCGCTCCCCCAGGGCGTCGTCGGACGCGTCGTGTCGGCCTCTGCCGCGAGCGAAGCGCGGGGTGCTGTCCGGCTGCTGCCACGCGACCGGAAGGCCGTTCGCGCCGACGACGGGCTCGGGCTCCGGGCGCGGACGGTATACGGCCAGCTCCAGCTTCGGTGGCTTGCCCTCGGTGGCCGGCGGTGCAAGCCGGGTGAATGGCTCCGGCGGCAACTGCGCGGCGATGCAGGCCAGCGCGTCGAACACCGCTTCGCAGTGCCCGCACTGCACGTGTCCGCCCGCCGGCACCAGGGCGTCGGCGTCGAGCGAGAACACGGTGAGGCAGTCAGGGCACTGGGTGTACATGCGAACCGGCGCGGCGAGTTGGCGCCAGCCTAGTGCAGCCGCCGCGACAAATCATCGGGGCATCGCGCTGAACGCGCCGCTCAGCGGCGGCGGCCGCTGATCCGCACCCAGTCCTCGCGCCGGTCCACGCGCAGGTCGTCGAACCACTCGGCGTAGCGGGCGAGCAGCTCGTCCTGCTGGCCGTCGAGGATGCCGGAGATGGCGAACGGCGCGCCCGGCTTCGCCGCGGCGGCGAAGGCCGGTGCAAGCTCCCCCAGCGGGCCGGCCAGTATGTTGGCGACGAACACGTCGGCCGGCGGCGCGTGGAAATCCTCCGGCAGGCAGACGGTGAGGCGGTCGGCCACGCCGTTGCGCCCGGCGTTGTCGAGCGAGGCGGTGAGCGCCTGCGGATCATTGTCCACGCCGACCGCGCTGGTGGCGCCGAGCTTGAGCGCGGCAATGGCGAGGATGCCCGATCCGCAGCCGTAGTCGGTCACCGTCCTGCCGGCAAGGTCGAGCGCGTCCAGCCACTCCAGGCACAGCGCCGTGGTGGGATGGGTGCCGCTGCCGAAGGCCAGACCCGGATCGAGCCGGATCACCACGAGGGTGGCGTCGTCGGCCGGCGGATCGATGTTCCACGGGTAGATCCAGGTGCGCCGGCCGAAGACCATCGGCTGGAACTGGTCCATCCACGCGCGCTCCCAGTCCTGGTCGGCGACGTCGGTGAAGGCGAGCTGCTCCGGCGCCACCCAGGGCAGCAGTTCGGCCACCGCTTCGCCCAGTCCGCGCCGGTCGGTACCGGCCTCGAACAGGGCGTTGAGGGTGATCGTCGGCCATAGCGGCAGTTCGCCCACGCCCGGTTCGAAGATCGCCTGCTCGTCCGGGGTTTCCGCGTCGGCATCGCGCAGGGTGATCGACAGCGCGCCGAGTTCCTCCAGCGCCTCCTCGACCTGGGGCTGCTGTTCGGCGCGGACGGTGAGGGAGAGTTCGAGGAAGGGCATGGGCGAGGCGTGAGAGAAGAGGACTGAGGGAAGGTCGGGTCGGCGGGGAAGAAAAAGAGGCAGGGCGATTGCTCCTGCCTCGTGGGCTTTCTCCGGGGCCGCTGGCGTGTCAGTGATCGGAGGCCGGCGGGTGGCCTTTCTGCTCGGCCATGCGCTTTTCCAGGTAGTGGATGTTCTGCCCGCCTTGCTGGAAGCCGACGTCGGCCATGATGCGCTGCTGCAGCGGGATGTTGCACTTCACCCCTTCGATCACCGTCTCGGCCAGTGCCAGGCGCATCCGGGCGATGGCGGTGGCGCGGTCGCGACCGTGCACGATCAGCTTGCCGATCATCGAGTCGTAGTTCGGCGGGATGCGGTAGCCGTCGTACAGGTGGGTGTCCACCCGCACGCCCGGACCGCCCGGGGCCTCGAAGCGCTTCACCGTGCCGGGCGAGGGCATGAAGTTGTCCGGGTCCTCGGCGTTGATGCGGCACTCGATCGCGTGGCCGTTGATCTTGATGTCTTCCTGCCGGATCGAGAGCTTCTCGCCGCCGGCGATCAGCAGCTGCTCGCGGACCAGGTCCACGCCGGTGATCAGCTCGGTCACCGGGTGCTCGACCTGGATGCGGGTGTTCATCTCGATGAAGTAGAAGCGGCCGTTCTCGAACAGGAACTCGAACGTGCCGGCGCCGCGGTAGCCGATGCGCAGGCAGGCGTCGACGCAGACCTTGCCGATCTGGGCGCGCAGCTCCGGCGTGATGCCCGGTGCCGGTGCTTCCTCGACCACTTTCTGGTGACGGCGCTGCATGGAGCAGTCGCGCTCACCCAGGTGGATCGCCTGCCCCAGGCCGTCGGCCAGCACCTGGATCTCCACGTGGCGCGGGTTCTCGAGGAATTTCTCCATGTACACCATGTCGTTGCCGAAGGCCGCCTTGGCCTCCTGCTTGGTCATGGTGACGGCGTTGCCCAGGTGCGCCTCGGTGCGCACCACGCGCATGCCGCGGCCACCACCGCCGCCGGCGGCCTTGATGATCACCGGGTAGCCGATCTCGCGCGCGATGCGCATGTTTTCCTCGACGTCGTCACCGAGCGGGCCGCCCGAGCCGGGCACGCACGGCACGCCGGCCGCCTTCATCGCCTTGATCGCCTCGACCTTGTCGCCCATCAGGCGGATCACGTCGGCGGTCGGGCCGATGAAGATGAAGCCGGACTGCTCCACCTGTTCGGCGAAGTCGGCGCGCTCGGAGAGGAAGCCGTAGCCCGGGTGGATCGCCTGGGCGTCGGTGATCTCCGCTGCGGCGATGATGCGCGGGATGTTGAGGTAGCTGTCGGTCGATGGCGCCGGACCGATGCAGATCGCCTCGTCGGCCAGACCCACGTGCTTGAGGTTGCGGTCGGCGGTGGAGTGCACCGCGACCGTCTTGATGCCAAGGCTGTGGCAGGCGCGCAGGACGCGGAGCGCGATCTCGCCACGGTTGGCAATGACGACTTTTTCTAGCATCGGGATATGTCCTGCCGGATCAGGCGATGACGAACATCGGCTGGTCGAATTCCACCGGCTGGCCGTTCTCGACCAGAACGGCCTGCACGGTGCCGCTGACCTCGGCCTCGATCTGGTTGAACATCTTCATCGCCTCGATGATGCCGATGGTCTCGCCCTGCTTGACCTGCTGGCCGACCTTGGCGAACGGCGCCGCGCCCGGGGTGGAGGAGGCGTAGAAGGTGCCGACCATCGGCGCCTTCACCACGTGGCCGGCCGGGAGGGCGTCGGCGGCGGGGGCGGCGTCAGCCGCCGGGGCTGC
>JAGWVM010000037.1 GCA_018970895.1 Lysobacteraceae bacterium
TTCGAGCAAGGGAGGCGCAGTATCTCGAGCTCATTTTTTCGCCGCAGCTGACGATGTCTCAGCATCAAACGCAGGCCCAGCGCGTCGGGCGGGCGCATGCCCTGGTCGGAGTCGAGTTGCAGACCCTCGTTGAGTCCTTCGCGCTCTTTCAGCAGGAGGTGCGCGAGGAGATCGTGCCCCTGATGCCGCCACGGCAGCGCGACCAGATCCTGGAGATCGTCGAGCGGCGCATTTTCGTGGATCTGCAGGCGCAGGTGTCAAGCTACCAGCGAGTGGATACAGAGCTTTCTCTGACGACCGCGGGCATCGACGAGCTGATCCAGCAGACGTCCAACTTCTCCGACTTGGTGCGTGGAGTCATGGGCTTGATAGGTGCCCTTGAAGGTGACGTGTCTGCCTTCTTCGCACGCTGTGATTCGAGTGGCGAGTTGCAGATCGAAGCGTCGCAGGGGACATCCGGACATCGCTACCACGAAGCCATGATGAACGGCCTGGTTCCCAAGATCAGCATCGACTCGGCGAGAACATCGGGCCAGGGTCCCGGAGGGCAGGCTTGGCGCAGTGGACAGATCATCGTATCCGACGCTTGGGCGATCGAGTCCCGCAACAAGCCGTGGCAGACGCTGGGCAAGCAGCTGGGCTTTCGCTCAAGTGCGGCCCTGCCCCTGCAGGACGAATCCGGGAAGACGATTGCCTTGCTGAGCCTCTACAGCGCGTGGCCAAGATTCTTTTCCACGCTGCGCGTAGGCAACTTTCTCAATCACTTGCAGAAGGTGCTCAGCCACGCAGTCCAGAGATTGAACGCCGCGCCGGTCGTCGCTCTGCCGCTTAGGCATAAGTACCGCTCATGGATTGCGGACAAGCGGGTAACCTTCCTGTACCAGCCCATTATCGATCTGCACACCGGACGCCTGAGCAAGGTGGAGGCGCTGGCTCGTTTGCTCGATGAACAGGGGCACTTTGTGACACCTGATCGCTTCCTGCCGGCGTGTGGAAACGAGGAGTTGTTCGCCATCCTCGAGATGGGGCTCGAGCAGGCGTGCGTCGATTCGAAGTTCCTGGCCGCAGCCGGAATTCGTGCCTCTATCGCCTTGAATTTCCCGGCCGAGAGTATTGGTGATGCTCGGTGCGAACGGTCAATCCTGCGTGCCGCGGAAAAGTGCGGAAACCACGGTTCTTGCATCGAGCTTGAGCTACTCGAGACCCGCGAGGGAACAGACACGGACGAGCAGCGCCAGTCCTTTTTGCAGAAGCTGCGAGAGGCAGGAGTGCGACTCGCCGAGGATGACCTCGGGTCGGGGCACAGCTCCTTGCTGCGTCTTGATCGGTACGCCTTCGACGAAGTCAAGATGGACCAAGGCTTGGTGCGGGGTGCGACGGAACGTCCCCAGCGAGCGCTCGAGTTCATGCTCTATCTGACGCGCCTCGTTCACGCGTTCGACATGCGCCTGACGGTGGAGGGGCTTGAGCACCGGGGCCTGATCGAAGGCGCTCTGATCCTTGGCGCGGACCATGGACAAGGGTATGGGATCGCGCGACCCATGCCCATCCAGGGGATACCGGATTGGTACCGAAGGTTCCACTACGACGTGGCCCCGCAACGCCCCCAGACTGCACTGGGGGCGCTGGCTACGTACCTGCTCTGGGACATGCAGGCGATGGGAGCGCCCGAACAACATGGAGCCGCGGCGGACGTAGATGCCCGTCAGGCAGTGGAGTCCTTTATCGCCGAGCGTGGTCTTGACGGAACTGAACTGGCCAGGCTGCTGGCTGAGCATTTCGATGGGAAGGGAGCCGTCCGAGCGCGGGTGCGAGCGCATGTGATCGAGCGTTTTACCCAGGTCTGGTACGAGGAAATGGGGCGCGGCTCTGGCAACACAGGATGAGGTGACAGGGGTATGTGCCCCAGCTCACCGCGAAGATGCTCTAAGGTCTGGCGCTTCCGCTTCGCCGGCAAGCCGCAGATGTGTGTAGCGCGCAATCTGAGGTTTCCCCACGTTTTCATATCTCGGCCAAGACGCATCACCGAGTACAGCCGGCGCTTGGATGGGCGACATGCGCCGTACCGTGGAGACGCGCTTGTCCGCTGCCGCGGCAGATCATTTGCGAGGAGCGGCGTGCCGGATCGAAGGCACACTGGCGGCACAAACAAAAAATCCGCCCTAGGGCGGATTCTTGTAAAGCCTTGAAATCATGGTGGCCGGGGACGGAATCGAACCGCCGACACGGGGATTTTCAATCCCCTGCTCTACCAACTGAGCTACCCGGCCAGAGCCGCGCATTAGACCGAATATGCGGCGGGTCGTCAAGACTGGGCATCGGGCGGGGTGTAGCCGGTGGCCCGGTCGACGTCGCCGCCGAACAGGAATTTCTCCATCTGTTCGGCGAGGTACTTCCGTGCAGCCGGGTCGAGCGGATTGAGCCGGTTTTCGTTGATCAGCATGGTCTGGTGGGCCAGCCATTGTTGCCATGCGGGCTTGCTGATGCCGGCGTAGATGCGCTGGCCCAGCGGGCCGGGCCAGGGAGCGAAGTCGAGGCCTTCGGCGTCGATGCCGAGCTTGGCGCAGTGGACGGTGCGGCTCATGCGGTGATTCCTTCGAGGTTCTGCAGCAGCTTGCGCACGGGTGCGGGCAGGCCGAGCAAGGCGAGTTCGCCGGCATCACACCAGCGCGACGCGGGATTATCCGCGATGCCGTGCACGGCCGTCGCGCCTTCGAACAGCAGCGGTTCGACGCGCAGTCGGTAATGGCTGAACACATGAGTGAACGGCGCGAGCGCCTGTGCGTCGTCGATGCGTGCGTGTTGCCGCGCCAGGCGCCAGGCGCCGTCGATGTCCGCGGCTTCGGGCAGGCTCCACAGGCCGGGCCACACGCCTTGCGCGCCGCGCCGCTCCAGTAGCACGCGGCCATCCGCGTCGCGCAGGATCAGCATCACGGTTTCGCGGGTGGGCGCGGCCTTCGCGGGCCTGGGCGACGGCAGCTGGGCAACGAGGTTGTCGCGCCGGGCGACACACTCCACGGCCAGCGGGCAGGCTTGGCACAGTGGCCGGGTGCGCGTGCACGCGGTGGCGCCCAGATCCATGATCGCCTGCGTGTAGTCGGCCACGCGCGCCGTCGGCGTGTGCGCGTCGGCGTGCAGCCAGAGCTGTTTCTCCACGGCGCTCTCGCCGGGATGGCCGTGGATGCCGTGATAGCGCGTGAGCACGCGCTTCACGTTGCCATCGAGGATGGGAAAGCGCAGGCCGTGCGCCTGGGCGAGGATCGCGCCCGCGGTGGAGCGGCCGATGCCGGGCAGGGCGGCCAGCGCGTCGAAGTCGCGCGGCAGTTCGCCGCCGTGGCGCTCCACGCAGAGTTGCGCGGCGCGATGCAGGAAGCGCGCGCGGCGGTAGTAGCCAAGGCCGGCCCATAGCGCGAGCACCCGGTCTTCCGGCGCGGCGGCAAGCTCGCGCAGGGTCGGCAGCGCGGCGACGAAGCGCTCGAAGTAGCCGATTACGGTGGCCACCTGCGTCTGCTGCAGCATGATTTCCGACAGCCACACGCGGTAGGCGTCGCGCCGGCCGTCGTCCAGCGTGTCCTGCCAGGGCAGGTCGTGGCGGCCGTGGTCGTCGAACCACGCCAGCAGGGCGGCGGCGAACGGGTTCACTTCGCGGTGCCGTCGGTGCCGGGCTTGGCCGCGGCGCTGCTCGCTGCGGCGGGCGTGCTGGCGTCGGACTGCACGCTCAGGCCGCTGATGGCGAGGCTGCCGATCTGCAGCTTCGCCATCTGCAGCGTGCCGCTGCCCGGCGGCAGGCCGGGTTGCGACGCCGTCTGCGTGTCGGGCGTCGTGCTCAGCGTGTTCCACCAGTGCACCAGCGCCAGCGGCGGCAGGCGGATGTCGGCATGGTCGTCCGGCCCTTCCAGCTTGAGGTGCAGCAGCAGCGGGTCGGTCTGGTTGGCGGGCGTGAGCGTGAGTGCGATGTCGTAGCTGCCGCCATCGGCCCGCCTGAATTTTCCGCCCAGCCGTGCGCTCGCGTTGGCGGCGCCCCGCCAGTAGGCGTCGCCGTGCAAGGCGAGCGCGGTGCCCCCATTCCGCGCAAGCCTCAGCTGGATATCGCTCAGCTGCAGCGCGTTGCCCAGCATGCGCGGCGTGGTGGTGAGCCGCAGCTGCAGCGGCGCACCCGAGGCGGTGGTGGCCGACATGTACAGCGGGAACTGGCGATCCGGCGCCAGCATGCCGGCGGTCAGCGTGACGTTGTTGAGCAGCAGGCGGTCGCCATGCACTACGCTGCCGTGTTCGATGCTGACGCCGGTGTCGATGCGCGGGATCGCCGGCACGGAGTCCGCGCTGCCGGACGGCCGCGCGGCGAGCCAGCTTTGCAGGGCATCCAGATCCACGCGCGGCCCGTCGACTTCCATCCGCGCGATCGCGACCGGGCCGCCCAGCAGGGTGCGCCACGGCAATACCAGCTGCCCCCTGGACGCCAGCAGGATGGGGTTGTCCGCGCCTTCGGCGTTGAGCGTGATGCCGCGCAGGTCCAGTGCCGGACGCGGAAACACGGTGGGGCTGGCAGGGCGGGCCAGGTTGATCACGAGGCCCGCCTGCCGCGCCTGCGCCTGCAGTAGCGCGGTGAACCGGTCGGGCCGCAGCAGCAGGTAGACTGAGACCGCGAGCGCCAGCAGCACGGCGAGCATCAGGGCGCTCGCGGCGATCAGCAGGCGTCGCAGTCGCGGCGTCACGTCAATCGCCGGCCATCGGCAGCAAGCCGTCGACGAAGGCGGCGGCGTCGAACGCGCGCAGGTCGGTAGCGGTTTCGCCCAGGCCCACGAAGCGGATCGGCAGGCCGAACTCGCGCGCCAGCGCGAACACCACGCCACCCTTGGCGGTGCCGTCGAGCTTGGTCACCACCAGGCCAGTCACGCCGACGATCTGGCGGAACTGGCGCACCTGGTTCACCGCGTTCTGGCCGGTGGTGCCGTCGATCACCATCAGCACCTCGTGCGGCGCGTCGCCATCCAGCTTCTTCATCACGCGGGCGATCTTGCCCAGCTCGTCCATCAGGCCGCCCTGGGTATGCAGGCGGCCTGCGGTGTCGGCGATCAGCACCTCGGTGCCGCGCGAGCGGGCGGCCTGCAGCGCGTCGAAGATCACGCTGGCGGCATCGGCGTCCTGGCCCTGGGCGATGACCGGCACCTGGTTGCGCTCGCCCCAGGTCTTGAGCTGGTTGACCGCGGCGGCGCGGAAGGTGTCGCCGGCGGCCAGCATGACGCTGTGCCCCTCGTCGCGGTAACGGCGGGCCAGCTTGCCGATGGTGGTGGTCTTGCCCACTCCGTTGATGCCCACGGTGAGGATCACGAACGGCGTGCGCCCGGATACGTGCAGCGGCTGCTGCACCGGCACCAGCATGTCCACCAGCGACTGGCGCAGCGCCTGCAGCAGGGCATCGGCATCGGCGAACTCGCGCGCGTTCATGCGTCGGCGCAGAGCCTCGACGAGCTGGGTGCTGGCCTCCACCCCCACGTCGGCGGTGATCAGCGCGGTCTCCAGCTCGTCGAGCAGGTCGTCGTCAAGCTTCGGGTTGCGTACGAACAGGGCACCCAGCGTACGGGCGAAACCGGAGCCCGCCAGGCGTTCGCGCCAGCTGCGGCGGGCCGGTTCCGTGTCGGCGTTCGCCGGCGCTTGTGCAGCGGGGACGGCGGTTTCGTCCGAGACGTCCCGGGTCTCGTCGACGGCGGCAACGACCGGCGTGGAGGGCGTCGCCGGCACGGCCTCGGGAGCGGCGTCCGGCAACGCCGGCACGCCCTGTACCGGCGCGTCGTCGGCAGGCTTCTTCTTCCAGAACTTGAGCATGTCAGGGGGGAATCAAAGACAATGGCGGGCATGCTATCACCCCGATCCCGACTTCCCGCTGAGGCCGCGACCCGATGAAGCGGGGGCCCGGCCGCATCCGCATCATCGGCGGCAGCTTGCGCAACTCCCGGCTGGACGTGCCCGAGCTGCCGGGCCTCCGGCCGACGCCCGAGCGCGTCCGCGAGACGCTGTTCAACTGGCTGGCCCCGGTGGTGGCCGGCGCGCGAGGACTGGACCTGTGCGCCGGGAC
Source organism: Lysobacteraceae bacterium (assembly GCA_018970895.1). Lineage (GTDB taxonomy): Bacteria > Pseudomonadota > Gammaproteobacteria > Xanthomonadales > Rhodanobacteraceae > Dyella_A. Next base: position 6,077 of record JAGWVM010000037.1, read on the forward strand.
CGGCGCGCTGGGCATCGAGGCGCTTTCCCGCGGCGCCGCCAGCGTGCAGTTCGTCGAACCCCAGCCGAAAGCGGCGCAGGCCCTGCGCGACAACCTGGCCCGGCTCAAGGCCGCTGGCGGACAGGTGGCCGCGATGGATGCGCAGCGCTTCCTGGAGGGGCCGCCCTCGCGCTTCGACCTGGTCTGGCTCGATCCGCCGTTCGATGCGGACCTGTGGGCTGCACTGGCCGGGCAACTGGAGCGGGGCTGGCTCAGTCCATCGGCCTGGCTCTATGTCGAGTCCCCTCGCGATCGGGTCCCGCCCCTTCCGCCGGCGTGGCGGCTGCACCGCGAGGCGCAGGCCGGCGAAGTGCGCCATGCGCTCTATCGCCGCGCGCAAATGCTTCCGTTAAGCTAAACGCCTCTTTTCCGGGCCCCTCCGATTCCGTGATCAAGCCGCCGGTCAATACGCGCCTTGCCGTCTATCCGGGCACTTTCGACCCGATCACCAACGGCCATGCGGACCTGGTGGCCCGCGCCGCGCCGCTTTTCGAGCGGATCGTGGTGGCGGTGGCCGAGAGCCCGAACAAGGGCAAGGGGCCGGGCTTCTCCATGCAGGAGCGGATCGCCTTGGCCCGGCTGGCGCTGGCCGACCTGCCGAACGTGGAAGTGCGCGGCTTCGACTGCCTGCTGGCCCAGTTCGTCGACCAGATCGGTGCCGGCGTGATCATCCGCGGTCTGCGCGCGGTGTCCGACTTCGAATACGAGTTCCAGCTGGCCAGCATGAACCGGCACCTGATTCCACAGGTCGAGACGTTGTTCCTCACGCCGGCCGAGCAGTACAGCTTCATTTCCTCCTCGCTGGTGCGCGAGATCGGTCGCCTCGGCGGCGACATCTCCGGTTTCGTGCATCCGGCGGTGCAACAGGCCATGCGCCAGCGCTGGCACAAAAAGCAACCTGAAAAAGAAGGTGATCACCATGCGTAAGTTCGTCCTCGCCGTCACGCTCGCCCTCGCGGGCACCGTCATGCTCTCGGCCTGCAGCAAGCAGGGCGACGCGCAGAAGGGCACCCAGCAGGTGCAGAAGGTCGCCAAGCCGACCGATCCGAAGGACACCAAGGCGTGGAACGCCTACCTCGGCCAGATCGTCACGGCCAACATGCAGGGCATGACGGCCGATCGCCCGTACGCCTACCTCGTCCCGGCCGGCGACGATGCCGATTCGCAGGCGCAGTACGGGCGCCAGCTCGAGGCGGTGCAGGACGTGGTCGCCCGCGGCGTGCTGCCGGGCAACATGCTGGTGTTCGCCGGCCCGAGCTCGGCCAAGACCGCCGACTTCATCGCCGCGGCGTTCAAGGACGCCAAGCCGGGCTCGTTCAAGGATGTGATCGTGCTGTTCATCGGCGACGAGGCCGACAAGCAGCGCGTGATGGACGTGCTGACGCCGACCGGCGCCAACATCCGCTTCGTCGCGATGTGATCGCGCAGGCGCCCGTCCCGCGCCCGGCCGGCTGCCGGGGCGGGCGGGCGCCCGCAGTACCCCATGTCCCTGAAGATCCTCGACACCTGCGTCAACTGCGACGTCTGCGAACCGGCGTGTCCGAACCAGGCGATCTCGCTGGGCGAGGAGTACTACGTGATCGATCCCTCCCGGTGCACGGAGTGCCACGGGCATTACGCCGAGCCGCAGTGCGTGGTGGTCTGCCCGGTCGAATGCATCATCGTCGACCCGGATCACGTCGAAACCGACGAGCAGCTCGACCAGAAATACAGACAGCTGACCGGGACCGCCGGCGGCGATTGAGTTGGCATCCCGCCACGCCAGGGCCGACCGATGGAACTGTTTTCACTGACCGGCAATTCGCAGCGGCTCGATGGCGGTGCCATGTTCGGCAACGCGCCGCGGGCGCTGTGGTCGCGCTGGATCGGGCCCGACGAGGCCAATCGCATTCCGCTGGCCTGCCGCTGCCTGCTGGCGAAGGACCTGGACGGTCGCAACGTGCTGTTCGAGACGGGCATTGGCGCGTTCTTCGAGCCTGAACTGCGCGAGCGCTACGGCGTGGTGGAGGACCGCCACGTGCTGCTCGACTCGCTTGCCGCCATCGGTCTCTCGCACGGGGACATCGACATGGTGGTCCTGTCGCACCTGCACTTCGACCACGCCGGCGGCCTGCTGGCGCCGTGGGTCGCGGGCGCCCCGCCGCAGCTGCTGTTCCCCCGTGCGCGCTACCTCGTCGGGGCCGCGCACTGGCGACGGGCGGTGGATCCGCATCCGCGCGACCGCGCCTCGTTCATTCCCGGGCTGACCAGCCTGCTCGAGTCCAGTGGCCGGCTGGAGCGGGTCGAAGGGCCGCATTCGGCCACACTCGGGGAACGGGTGCGCTTTCACTTTTCCGACGGACACACCCCGGGCCTGATGATGGCCGAGGTGGGCGGCGTGGTGTTCTGCGCCGACCTGATTCCCGGGCGCCACTGGGTGCACCTGCCGATCACGATGGGCTACGACCGCTGTGCCGAGACGCTGATCGACGAAAAGCGGGCCTTCCTCGAGGACAAGCTGGCGCGCGGCGTGCGCTTGTTCTTCACGCATGACCACGCGTGCGCGGTGGCGACCGTGACACGCGACGGAAGCGGTCGCTTCGGCACCTGCGAGGAGCACTCCGGGCTGGCCGGCGCGCCGGCATGGGGTACGGCGTGATGGCGCGCTGGAATCCGCTGCACCAGCCGGCTTCGGGCAGCGTGCTGGCGAAAGTGCTGGGTGCCGGACTGCTGCTCGCCGCGCTCGGGTTGCTCGCGACTACCGAAAACGCCCTGCTGGCCTACCGCCAGGCCGAGCAGCGGCATGGCGGCGAGGTGATCGATGCCGCGCGGCAGGGCGGGCCGCGTGCCGGCCTCTACGGCTACATGATGCGCGTGGCCGGTCCGATCGACGTGGTAGCACCGCCGCGCGACATCGAATTCAACCAGAGCACCGCCACGCCGGTGCTGGTGCGTCACGTGGAGATGTTCCAGTGGCGCGAGATCGTGGTCGGCGGCGAAGCCCACTACGAGATGGACTGGGTCGACCGCCCGGTCGATTCGCGGCACTTCAGCGAGCCGGCGGGACATCGCAACCCGGGACGGTTTCCGGTGGTCGGTCGCCAGTTCGACGCCGGCGAGGTCAATGTCGACGGCTTCCGGCTCTCGCCGGTGCTGTTGCATGCCCTGCCGGGCAGTGTGCCCATGACGCCTGATCCGAAGGCGCTGCCCCCCAATCTCGCCGCCAGCTTCGCGCTGCACGACGGTTACCTCACCACCAGCCAGGATCCCGACGCGCCACGGCTGGGCGACCTTCGGGTGAGCTGGACGATGGTGCCGCTGCAGACGGTGACGCTGGTGGCGCGCCTGAAGGGCGACCTGCTGGTGCCGGCCGACGATGCGCCGGACGGCAAGGGCTACGAGGTGCAGGTCGGCGACCTTCCGCTGGTGGATATCTTCCCCGATCTGCCGGTACCACCCGACGCCGTCCTGCTGCGCCGGGTGATCAGCTTCCTGCTCGCCACGCTGGGTGCGGTGGTGCTGTTGTGGGAACGTCGCCAGCACCCCAGCGACCTGCTGCTGACCGTCGGTCTGGCCTCGCTGGTGATCGGCAGCGTGGGTGGCGTGATGTGGCTCGGGGGCAGCAGCGGGGTCAGCCTGCACTGGTTCGAGCTGACGTTGCTCGGGCTGCTGCTGTGCGCGTGGCCGCTGTGGCGTCGTCACGGCCACGAAGCGGGCTGAGCGGCTCCGGCTGGCGCCGGGGGCCGCGGCAACCGGTCAGCTGGCGCGTCCCTCGGCGTGCGAAAACACCTGGTCGGCGAACTGCGTGGCTTCCAGGTAGATCGCGGCCATCCGCTGGATGCGCTGCGGCTGGGCGTTCTGTCCGGTGAGCTCGCCGGCTTCCCAGGCGAAGATCTGCTCCAGCAGCGGGCCGAACGGGCCGCGGCCACCGACCAGCGCGTCGGCGATTTCCGGCACCAGCGGCAGGTGGCTGAGCACGAACTCCATCGGGGCGCACATCAGCGTGTCCAGCAGCGAGAACAGGCCGGTGGTGAAGGCCATCTCCTGCCTGTCACGCGGCATGCCGGCGCCAGCGGCCAGCTTCTCGCACATATGGGCGCGGATCAGCGCCGCGCGCAGCAATTCCGGTGGGCGATCGTCCAGCCCGCTGAGCGACATGGTGTAGATCCAGTTGCGCATGCGGGTGACGCCGAAGAAGATCGCCGCCTGCTGCACCGACTTCAGCTGCCGCGGCAGCGCGAAGTACGCCGAGTTCACGCAGCTCAGCAGCTTGTAGCTGAGGATCGCATCGTCGCGGATGATGTCGCCCAGCTCGACCGGCCCGGGATTGGACTCCTGCAGTTCGCGCATCAGCCGCAGCATGCTCAGCCGGTTGGCGGTGAGCACGGGTACCTCGACGGTCTCCGGGATCAGCAGGTAACGCCCCTGGATCGCCTGCAGCGGCAGTTCCAGGCAGCGCTGGTAGGTGGTGTGGTCGTCGACCTGGCCGGCGACCACCCAGATGCCGCGGTCGTGCAGCTGCTGGCTGGTTTCGCGCAGCGTCTCCGGAGCCATCCGGCTGGCGTCCAGCCGCACGAACTGCACGATCTGCAGCAGCGCCTCGAGCGCGGCCGAGCCGGGCATGTCCGCGCCGGGCACGTCGAGCATCAGCAGGCAGCCGCGCTGGGCCATCTGCTTCAGGCGCTCCATCAGCGCGGTGTCCTGGGCCACCTCCGGTGCGAGCAGCACGCCGAAGCGGGGTTGGTGCAGCAGCACGTCGGTCTGTTCCAGCAGCAAATCGCGGGAGAGCTGCAGGAAGGTGCGGTTGCCGCGCACCAGGCGGGTCAGCGCGCCGTCGAGGATGGTCGACAGCACGCGCTGCATCAGCGCCGCCTCGTCGATGCCCTCGCGGTGGAACAGGATCTCGTAAGCGAACAGCTGTCGCTTGGCGTCGAGCATCGGCAGGCGCACCACCGGCAGCGGCTGTTCGCTGTTGATGGCGGCCGGCGCGGTCGGGGCGGAGACGGAAACGACGGCTTCTTTCATGGGGGGAGGCTTCGCGCGTGGTTGCGGGGCCGGGGCGCCCCGCGGAAATCATCGTCTCAGGCTTCGGCCAGGGTCTGTGAACGCGGGCGCAGATGCAGGCTTCCCGTTCGTCCGTAGACACCACCGTCGTTTTGCTGTCCGGTCAGGATCCAGAGCGCCCGGCGGGTGCTCTCCAGCCGCTGGCCAACCAGCTGTCCATTGCGCTGGTTGCGGTCACGGCACGCGGCCAGCGCCGGCATGAGGGACTGCCAGCGCACTTCCAGCGCCTGCGCCGCGCGCGGCGCGGCCTGGCCGAGCTGAACGCGCTCGGCATCCAGTTGTTCGAGTTGCTGTACCAGCGCCTGCTTGCGCCCGCCGGCCGCGTCCAGCGCGGCGACGTCGGCGGCGAGCAGGGCGATGCGTTCGTCCTCGAGTACGCCGGCCAGCGCGGCCAGCGCCTGCTGCATGTCGTCCAGCACGGCACCCAGGGCGCCGTCCAGATCGACGTGCAGGCCGGTGCTCATGCGCCGCCGGCCACCGGCTTGGTGCCGGCCATCTGGTGTTCCATCGAGAGCATGCGGTCGGCGATGCGCTCCGGATTCACCTGGTAGGTGCCTGCGGCAAGCGACTGGCGGATCCGCTCGACCTTGGCCGAGTCGACCGGCGAAGCTTCGCCGGAACGCGCCGCCTGCTGTAGCGCGCGTGCCGAGTCGGTCAGGTTGACCTTGTCCGCGGCGCCGGCCGTGCCGGTCACGGCATCGGCCGGGGCCGCACCGGCGGAGCTGCCGCCCTGCGCGCCGCTGCCCTGGCTGACGCCGGTTTGCGGAAGCTTGGGCAGGCCGTTGTTGGAAATCGTCGTGTTCATGGGTGCCTTCTCTGCTCGTATTGAGCCCCTGTGTCCCCGGAATCGGCAGCTTGCGCAAGAACTTTAGGGCGGGTCAGCCGGTTTTTCATCGCGCCCTAAGGTAGCGCCAGAACTTCGCCGGGGCCGCGGACCATCGCATCGATGACCCGTCCCGAACTTTCATTGCGCACGCGCAGGCGGGCGCCGTTGTCGCCACTGCCCAGCGCCACGCCACCGGCGCGGACCTCGATGCCGCCGATGTCGGCCACCACGGCCACGCGGTCGCCCGCGCGCACCAGGTCGCGGCCGCCCAGCGCGGACGGCGTCAGCACGCTGCCCGGTGGCAACGGCCGGGCCAGGGTGCGACCGGCGACCTGATCGAGCCGGTCGACATAGCCGTAGCCCAGCCGGGTGATGTCGCGGGACTCGGCGCGCACGTCGCCCGGCTGCACGCCGTCGCCGCGCTGCAGCGCCCGGGTGGTGACCAGCACGTCGCGGAACACCTGCAGTGCCACCGGCACGCGGATCGACCAGCCGGAGCCGGTGGTGCAATGCACCAGGACGCTCATGCGCGGTCGGGGCGGCAGGTTGGGCGGCAGGCTGGCGACCATCATCCCGCGGCAGTCGGCCAGCGCCAGGCGCGGGTCGATGGCCGCGGCCTGTGTCACCACCCGGCTTCCCGGTGCGGCGTACTGCTGCCGCAGCCACTGGCTTGCGAACGCACTCACCGGATCGCCGCCGGCCCACGCCGGCAGTGTCGCCAGCGCCAGCAGGAGACCCGCCAGCCGTCGCAGGCAATCGTTCATGCGCCCACGGCCAGCAGTTGGGCCAACTGGTTGACCAGCGCCTCGCGCTCGGCCTCCAGCGGGGCGGTGAGGGCGCTGGCTTCGGACGTGCGCCCCTCGCACAGGAGGTCCACGAAAGCATGGCCGCGCTCGCCCAGTCGCTGGCAGGTCTCGATCATGCCGGCGGCCATCGCCGGGTCGCCTTGGGTCGCAAGCAGACGCTGCAATGCGCGCTGCAGCGCGTGGATGTCGAACCAGCGCCGGTCCAGCGCGGCCGGTTCGGCCAGCGCCAGCTCCATCGCCTGGCGCATGCCCTGGGCCGATTCGCGCACGGTCAGGCTCAGTGCGGCCGGGTCCCGACCGCTGCTTCCTTCCAGCCATTCCAGCCCCAGCCGCTGCGACAGCAGCGCCGACCGGGCGAGCACCTCGGCTTGGCGCCGCGCCTCGGTACAGCGGCGCTGCAGCGCGCCGAGCGTGGCCTGCGCGCCGCTGGCGCGCACGTGCTGGGCGTCATGGGTCTGGCGCAGGCTGGCGATGCGCTCGCGCGCGAGCTTCAGCGACTCGGCGCCACGCTGAAGCGAGGCGTCGGCCTGTCCCACGCCCTGCTGCGCCCGCTCCAGCCGCTGCATGCCCTGGCGGACGTCGCCGTCGAGCTGCAGCGAGAACTCGCCGATCGAGCCGGTCACCGCCTCGATCTCGGCGGTGGTCAGCGCGGTCTTCTCGGCCAGTTGCTTGACCTCGTCGGCGACCACGGCGAAGCCGCGGCCGGCTTCGCCGGCACGCGCCGCCTCGATCGCCGCGTTCAGGGCGACCAGGTTGGTCTGGTGGGCGATCTCCTGCACCGCGCCGGTGAGCTTGCGGATCTGCTCGACCTGTTCGGCCAGCCGGTTCTGGTTGCGGTTCATCGCGGCCATCGCGCTGCGCAGCAGGCGCAGCTGGCCGTCGAGCTCGCTCACGCTGCCGCTGCCGGCGTGGCCGGCCTGGTCGGCACTGTCCAGCCCCGCGGAAACCTGCTGCAGGGCCGTCGAGATCCCGGCGCTGCCGTCCGTCAAACGGCCGACGCTGTCGCGGCACTCGCGGGCGGACTCCTCCATCGCGGCCTGTTCTCGCGCCAGCTGGTGCGCCGAGCCGAGCAGCAGGCTCTGCTGCTCGATGGTCTGCAGGGCCACGCCGGCTGGTGCGCGCGGAGCGGCCAGCTTCAGCAGCGGCGCCAGTACCTCGGCCAGCGCCGGATGCCGGCTGCCAAGCCCGGCGAGTCGTGCCTCGTCGCCGCTCGTCGCGGCGTGGACGAAGGCGGCCAGGTGCTGGCTGCGGATGAAGCTCATGGACGGATGTTTCCTTTTCGGACGGACCAACGCGGGATCGGCCGCGGGCGACTGAACTTGAGCAAGCAAGGCGTGTGCCATGGGCTGCGGGTCGGACGCGGCGACCCCTCGCGGGCGCTCAAGACGCGGTGCGGGGTGCCGATACCGAGGGCGGCTTACTGTCCCGAGGGAGATCCCATGGCCGGCGCGCTGCTGGAAAACGTCGAACGCCAGACCCGCCTGGCGGGCCACAACCGGGTGGCGATGCTGCTGTTCCGCCTGGGCGAGCCGCAGCTGTTCGGCATCAACGTGTTCAAGGTGCGCGAGGTGCTGCGCCGGCCACCGCTGGAGCGCATGCCCGGCGCGCATCCGCTGATCGCCGGCACCTGCGACTACCGCGGCCAGACCATCCCGGTGATCGACATGGCCGCGGCGCTGGGCTACGCACCGCTGAAGGACGTGTCCTCGGCGCACCTGCTGGTGACCGAGTTCAGCCGCAGCGTGCAGGGCTTCCTGGTTGCCGACCTCCTGCACATGGTCCATTGCCCCGGCGAATCGCTGGTCACGCCGGAGCCGGCGCTGGGCTTCGGCACCCGGGTCAACGCGATTACCCGCGTCGACGGGGCGCTGGTGGCTGTGGTCGATGTCGAACACGTGCTGGCCACCATCCACGGCGTGCCGGGCGAGCTTTCGGCGCACATGCAGCGGGCCGTCGATGGCCATGCGATGCACCCCCGGCGCGTGCTGGTGGTGGACGATTCGGCGGTGGCCCGACGCCAGGTCGAGGGCGTGTTCAAGCAGATGAACATCGAATGCGTGCTGGCCGAGGATGGCGTGCGCGCGCTTGCCCGGCTGCGCGAACTGGCCGATGCGGACCCGTCCGAGCGGATCAATCTGGTGGTGTCGGACATCGAGATGCCGCAGATGGACGGCTACGCGCTGACCCGGGCGATCCGCGAAGAGCCCGCGCTCCGGCGGATCAAGGTGGTGCTGCACAGCTCGATCAGCGGCATCTTCAATGAGGCGATGGTGAAGGAGGTCGCCGCCGACCGCTTCATCGCGAAGTTCCAGCCCGACCAGCTGGCCCAGGCGGTGCTCGACCTGCTGCCCGGCTGAGCGAAGGTCGGCGCGCCGTCGCCGACCGCCCCGCACGGCGACGGAAATCCGTCTTTCGCCGCGCGCACCCGGCCGAGGAAAGGGCGCAAACCCTTGTCCTGACGCGACTTGTGCCGTCGTGGCACGCGAATTGCCTCCAGCCCCGTGCGGCCCATCGCCGTGCGGAGGCAAGTCATGAGCGCACCCCTGGACAACCTGTTCGGCATCCACACCCAGGCGCTGGGCCTGTGGCAGCGCCGCAGCGAAGTGCTGGCCGGCAACCTCGCCAATGCCGACACGCCCGGCTACAAGGCGCGCGACATCGATTTCCGCGCCGCGCTCGAGCAGGCCAGCGGCCAGTCGGGCGGCCAGCTGCCGCTGAGCACGCCGTCGGCCGGCCAGCTCGATCCGGTGGCGCAGCAGGCCGACAAGCTGCTGTGGCGCAACCCGAGCCAGCCGAGCATGGACGGCAACACCGTCGACGAGCAGGTCGAGCAGGCCAACTTCGCCGCCAACGGCGTGCACTACCAGGCCAGCCTGGCCTTCATCACCGCGCAGATCCGCATGCTGCGCACCGCCATCACGGGGTAATCGCCATGTCGATGTTCAAGATCTTCGACACCGCCGGTTCCGGCATGGCCGCGCAGACGCTGCGGCTGAACACGGTGGCCAGCAACCTGGCCAATGCCGACAGCGTGTCCAGCACGCCGCAGGGTGCCTACCGCGCCCGCGAGCCGCTGTTCGCCGCGGTCAAGCAGCAGGTCGACGGCCTCATGGCCGGCGGCATCGATGCCGCCGCAACCACCGGCGTGAAGGTCGACGGCGTCACCGAGAGCCAGGCAGCGATCCCCAGCCGCTACGAGCCCGGCAACCCGATGGCCGACGCCAACGGCTACGTCTACGGCAGCAACGTCAACCCCGTCGACGAGCTGGTCAACATGATTTCCGCCTCGCGTTCCTACCAGAACAACGTCGAGGTGATGAACACCACCAAGCAGTTGATGGTGAAAACCCTGGAGCTGGGCAAGTGAGCCCTTCGGAGCAGCCATGACCATCAACACCGCAAACACCCTTGGTGCCGCAGGCGCGGCCGTCGCCGGCAGCAGCGCCGCCGGCCAGATCAGCAGCGCGGCCAAGGCCGGCAGCATGAGCCAGGCCGATTTCCTCAAGCTGATGACCGCGCAGCTGCAGGCGCAGGACCCGACCCATCCGGTGGACAACACCCAGTTCGTCTCGCAGATGGCGCAGTTCAGCCAGCTGCAGTCGACCCAGGACATGGTCAGCTCGGTGCAGACCCTCAACGCCACGGTCAACGGCGCGCTGCAGACCTCGCAGGTGCTCGGATCCTCCAACCTGGTCAACCGGGTGGTGATGGTGCCGACTTCCACGCTGCAGTACGGCGGCGGCACCGTCACCGCGGCGGCCAATGTCACCGCGCCCGGCGCCATGGCGGTGAACGTGCTGGACGCCAGCGGCAACGTGGTGCGCACGATGACCGTGGACGCCACCAGTTCCGGACTCACCCAGTTCAGCTGGGACGGCAAGGACAACGCCGGCAACCCGCTGCCCCCGGGCAGCTACGCGATCGCGGCAGCCAACGGCAGCACGTCGTTCGATACCTATGTCGCCGGCAAGGTGACCGCCGTGGGTTACGGCGGCGCCAACGTCGGGACCTACCTGCAGGTGGCTGGCGTCGGCGGCGTCGCGCTCAGCCAGGTGGCCCAGATTCTCTGACGCTCGCGTGGCATCCCCCATCTCATCGAGGAACACCCCATGGCTCTGAACACCGCGCTCACCGGCATCAACGCCGCGCAGACCGACCTGAACGTCATCGCCAACAATATCGCCAACGCCAACACCACCGGCTTCAAGGGCTCGCGCGCCGAGTTCGCCGACGTGTACGCGGTCACCGGCCTGAACCTCAACTCCATCGCCACCGGCAGCGGCGTGCGCACGCAGGACGTCGCGCAGCAGTTCAACCAGGGCGACATCGAGACCACCAACAATTCGCTGGACATGGCGATCAGCGGCAACGGCTTCTTCGTGGTCAACGACGGCAGCGGTCCGGTCTACACGCGCGCCGGAGCATTCCACAAGAGCGCCGACGACTTCGTCGAGTCCTCCACCGGTGCCAAGCTGCAGGTGTACCCGCCCAACGGCATCGGCGGCTTCGATACGAGCACGCTGACCGACCTGAAGCTGCTGTCCTCGCAGAGCAACGCCACCGCCACCTCGCTGATCACCCTCAACTCCAACCTGCCGGCCAGCGCCACCGTACCGACCGCGGCGTTCAGCCCCAGCGACGCCACCTCGTTCAACGCCGCCACGCCGGTGACCGTGTACGACTCCCAGGGCGGCGCGCACCAGGCCACCATCTACTACGCCAAGACCGCGACCAACACCTGGGATGCGCATCTCTACGTGGACGGCAACAACGCCGGCACCCAGTCGCTCACCTACGACACCAGCGGCAACCTGGCCACGCCGGCCAACGGCACGCTGGCGTTCAACGCGGTGAACCTGGGCAACGGCTCCAATCCGCTGACGCTGTCGCTCAACGTCGCCAAGACCACCCAGTTCGGCACCGACTTCGCCGCCGGCTCGATCGAGCAGAACGGCTTCGAGGCCGGCACGCTGTCGAACATCGACATCGATTCCAAGGGCGTGGTCACCGCCTATTACTCGAACAACCAGAGCACCCAGCTCGGCCAGATCGCGATCGCCAACTTCTCCAACGTGCAGGGCCTGCGCCAGCTCGGCAACACCAGCTGGGCGGCCAGCGGCGACTCCGGCGTGCCGCAGATGGGCACGGCCGGCACGGGCACCTTCGGCAGCCTGCAGTCCGGCGCGCTGGAAACGTCCAACACCTCCGACACCACCGCGCAGCTGGTGAACATGATCAAGGCCCAGCGCAACTACCAGGCCAACGCCCAGGTGCTCAGCACCGACAGCACCCTGGCCACCACGCTGTTCAACGCCGTCGGCCGCTGATAGACCGCCATGGACCACTCCCTGTACGTGGCGATGACCGGGGCGACGCAGATCATGCGCGCCCAGGAGGCGGTCAGCCACAACCTGGCCAACGCCTCCACCACCGGTTTCCGCGCCGAGCTCACCGCCTTCCAGAGCCTGCCGGTGCAGGGTCCGGGCGAGGCCACGCGCATCAACGCCGTGGCCCACGGCGTCGGCGTGGACACCACGCCCGGCGCGATCACCACCACCGGCCGGTCGCTGGACGTGGCGGTGCAGGGAAGCGGCTGGATCGCGGTGCAGGCGCCGGACGGCTCGGAGGGCTACACCCGTGCCGGCGACCTGCAGCTGACCGCCGACGGTCTCTTGACGGACGCGGCCGGCCATCCGGTGCTGGGCAACGGCGGACCGATCAGCCTGCCGCCCAGTGCGCAGCTGCGCATCGGCGAGGACGGCACGATCTCCAGCGTGCCGATCGGCGAAGGTCCGGCCACGGTGGCCGCGCTCGACCGCATCCGCCTGGTCAACCCCCCGCCCGCGCAGCTGGTGCAGGGTGGCGATGGCCTGATGCATCTGGCCGGGGGCGGCACCGCGACGCCGGACACCACCGTGCGGGTGACCGCCGGGGCGCTGGAAAGCAGCAACGTCGATGCCTCCTCCGAGCTGGTGAAGATGATCGCCCTGTCGCGGCAGTACGACATGCAGATCAAGTCGATCAAGGCCGCCGAGGACAACGCGTCGTCGGCATCCAAATTGCTTCAGTCGAACTAACGACCGATCGCGTGACGGATCGCCGTCACCTCCCAGGAGTCCCCGAACATGCTCTCGTCCCTCTGGATCGCCAAGACCGGCCTCGATGCGCAGCAGACGCGCATGGACGTCATTTCCAACAACCTGGCCAACGCCAACACCACCGGCTTCAAGAGTTCGCGCGCCTCGTTCCAGGACCTGATGTACCAGAACAAGGCCCAGCCCGGCGCGCAGACCACCGAGCAGACGCTGTCGCCGACCGGCCTGATGCTGGGCACCGGCGTGCGCGTGGTCGGCACCGAGAAGCTGTTCACCCAGGGAGAGATCAGCCAGACCGGCAACTCGCTCGACGTGGCGATCCAGGGGCGCGGCTTCCTGCAGGTGTCGATGCCCGACGGCACCATCGCCTACACCCGCGACGGCTCGCTGCACACCGACGCCAACGGCCAGCTGGTCACTGCCGACGGTTACGCGCTGGACCCGGGCATCACCCTGCCGCCGAACGTGCAGAGCATCAGCATCGGTGCCGACGGCACGGTGTCGGCGACTACCGCCGGCTCGGCCGCCACGGTGCAGGTGGGCACGCTGCAGCTGGCCGATTTCGTGAACCCGGCCGGCCTGCAGCCGAAGGGCAACAACCTGTACATGGAAACCGCCTCCAGCGGCGCGCCGCAGACCGGCCAGCCCGGCCTCAACGGCATGGGCACGCTGATGCAGGGCGCACTGGAGTCCTCCAACGTCAACGTGGTGGAGGAGATGGTCAACATGATCGAGACCCAGCGCACCTACGAGATGAATTCCAAGGCCATCAGCAGCGCCGACCAGATGCTGCAAGACCTCACCAACAAGATGTGAGGCGCGCCATGAACACGATCACCCGGGTATTCCGTCATGTCGCCGCGCTGGGCCTGATCGCGCTGGCCGGTTGCGCCACCGTCGCGCCGTCGCGCGACGATGCCCAGTGGGCCGCCACCGCCCCGGTCGAGCCGCCGCAGCCGGCGGTCGCGGACGGCGCGATCTACCACGACAACCAGAACATGGAGCTGTTCGTCGATCCGCGCGCGCACCGCGTCGGCGACATCCTCACCGTGGTGCTGCAGGAGAGCACGCAGGCCAGCAAGAAGGCCTCGACCAGCACCAGCAAGAAGGACAAGACGGCGATCGACGCGCCGACCCTGCTGGGCAAGGCGGTCACCTTCAACGGCAATCCCGCCAGCATCGGGCTCAGCGGCGATCGCAGCTTCTCCGGCGACGGCTCGTCCACCCAGAGCAACCAGCTCAGTGGCCAGATCACCGTCACCGTGGCGCAGCGCCTGTCCAACGGCAACCTGGTGGTGCGCGGCGAAAAGTGGCTGACGATCAACCAGGGCAAGGAGCTGATCCGCATCTCCGGCATCGTGCGGCCGCAGGACATCAACCCGGACAACAGCGTGGCCTCGAGCCGCGTGGCCGACGCCCGCATCGCCTACACCGGTCGCGGCTCGCTGGCCGATGCCAACACCCAGGGCTGGCTGTCGCGCTTCTTCAACTCCAAGTGGATGCCGTTCTGATGCGCCTGTCCCCGGTCACCGTCCACGTCCCGGTAGGAGCCTGCTCGCGGGCGATGCTTTTTGCTTTTGCCTTTGATGTCGATCAGGAGCAAAGGCATCGCCCGCGAGCGGGCTCCTGCAGGGCCGGCGGTCAGGTGTTCCTTCCTTCTTCGAGCACGTACGCATGAAAACCCGCCAGCTGATGAAGCGTCTCCACCACGCATCGGTTCCCGCGTCGGTGCATGCACCTTACGAGCAGCGCCGCAACGAGCTGTCTTCCTCGGGACTGCCGCTGGGCGCCCGCGCCGCCGATACGCAGCGCCGCATCGAGCTGCGCCGGGCGCTGCTGCGCTGGCGCCAGGCCGGTTCGGCCCTGCTGGCCGTGCTCGGCCTCGGACTCGGCCTGGCCGGTCCGGCGCATGCGGACAAGATCCGCGACCTGACCTCGGTCGCCGGCGTGCGCACCAACCAGCTGATCGGCTACGGCCTGGTGGTCGGCCTGGACGGCTCGGGTGACCAGACCACGCAGGCGCCATTCACCACCCAGAGCCTGGAGAACATGCTGCAGCAGTTCGGCATCGTGGTGCCGGCCAACGCGCGCCCGCAGTTGAAGAACGCGGCCGCGGTGATCGTTACCGCCGACCTGCCGCCGTTCGCCAAGCCGGGCCAGACCATCGACGTCACCGTGGCCTCGATCGGCAACGCCAAGACGCTGCGCGGCGGCCAGCTGCTGATGGCGCCGCTGAAGGGCGCCGACGGCAATACCTATGCGATCGCCCAGGGCAGCGTGGTGATCGGCGGCATCAGCGCGCAGGGCAAGAGCGGTTCCAGCGTGCAGGTGAACATCTCCGATTCCGGTCGCATCCCCAACGGTGCCACGGTGGAGCGCTCGGTGCCCTCGTCGTTTGCGCGCGGCGGCGACCTGGTGCTCAACCTCGACACGCCGGACTTCACCACCGCCTCGCGCGTGGTGCAGGCGATCAACGCCGCCTACGGCGCCGGCACCGCCAACGCGCTGGACGGCGGCTCGATCGCCGTGCGCAGCCCGCAGGATCCGTCGCAGAAGGTCTCCTGGCTGGGCGACATCCAGAACCTCGACGTCACCCCCGGCGATCCGCCGGCGCGGGTGGTGGTGAACTCCCGTACCGGAACGGTGGTGATCGGTTCCGACGTGCGGGTCACCGCCGCGGCGGTGGCGCACGGCTCGATCCAGGTGACCATCAGCGAACAGCCGCTGGTCAGCCAGCCCGGCGCGTTCAGCAAGGGCCAGACCGCGGTGGTGCCGTCCAGCAACGTGCAGGTCAGCGAGAACGGTGGCCACATGTTCAAGTTCGGCCCGGGCGTGAGCCTGGACACGATCGTGCGGGCGGTGAACCAGGTCGGCGCCTCGCCGAACGACCTGATCTCGATCCTGCAGGCGCTCAAGCAGGCCGGTGCGCTGCACGCGGACCTCGTGGTGATCTGACATGGCCGGTCCGCTCGACAGCGTCGCGCAGGGTGTCGGTACCTGGACCGACCTGTCCGGGTTCAACGCCCTGCGCCACACCGCGCAGAGCGACGCCAAGGCCGCGCTGCCGATCGTCGCCAAGCAGTTCGAGTCGATCTTCACCCAGATGGTGCTCAAGTCGATGCGCGACGCCAGCTTCGGCGATCCCAACTTCGACAGCCAGGCAAGCACCTCCTGGCAGGGCCTGGCCGACCAGCAGCTGGCCGTCACGCTGTCCTCGCACGGTCACGGCCTCGGCATCGCCGAGTTGCTGGTGCGCCAGCTCGGCGGCAAGGACGCGCAGGGCAAGGCGGCTCCCGGCACCGAGGGGGTCGCCGGCGACGACTGGCATGCCCGGCTGGGCTCGGTGGCCGGTGCGATCGATCCGTCGTCCGGAGCGGCCCGTCCGGCTTCCGCATCGTCCGGCTGGGACGATCCGGGAGCCGACGCCCTGGGCTCGATCGCCGGCGCGCTGGGCAGTGCGGCGACGATGGCCTCGCGGCTGGTGCCGGGCGATCCGGTGAGCTTCGTCAGGACGATGGCGCCGTTCGCGCAGAAGGCCGCGCAGAAGCTGGGCGTCTCGGTCCGTGCGGTGCTGGCGCAGGCGGCGCTGGAAACCCGCTGGGGCCAGCACATGCCCCGGCATGCCGACGGCACCCCCAGCTACAACCTGTTCGGCATGAAGGCGGGCAGCAGCTGGGACGGCAGCAGCGTCAGCGTGCCGACGCTGGAAGTGGAGGGCGGGGTGCCGGTGCGCCGGCGCGCATCCTTCCGCGCGTACGAATCGCCGGCGCAGTCGTTCAACGATTACGCCCGCCTGCTTGGCGACAATCCGCGCTACGCGCAGGCACTGGGCAAGGGCGACGACGTGGCCGGGTTTGCCCGCGGCCTGGTGCAGGGCGGCTACGCCACCGATCCGGGCTACGCCCACAAGATCGCGGCGATCGCCAACAGCCCGGTGATGCGCCAGGCGCTGGATGCCCTCAAGAACGGCGCGTCCGCGCCGATCTCCACCGAATGAACCGCCGGGACGTAATCCATGGCTAACCTGCTCAGCACCGGTGTCTCCGGCCTCAACGCGGCCCAGGTCGCGTTGAACACGGTGGGCAACAACATCGCCAACGCCGGCACCGACGGCTACAGCCGCGAGGTGGTGCGCCAGACCGAGCGGGTGGTGCCGCAGCTGCCGCGCTACACCGTGGGCGGCGGCGTGGACGTCACCGCGGTGGAGCGCGCGTACTCCAGCTACCTCACCCAGGCGGTGTGGACCAGCAACGGCAACCTGCAGCGCGCCAACACCTACAACGACCTGGCCGGCACGCTGAACAGCATGCTCGGCGCCAGCGGCGACCTGCAGGGGGCGCTGGACGGTCTCTACGGCGGCTTCGACACCGTGGCCAATGCGCCGGCGGACAGCTCCGCGCGCCAGGCTGCGCTGGGCAACGCCGGCACCGCGGCCTCGGTGTTCAATACCCTGGGCGCGCAGTTCGCCAGCCAGCAGCAGCAGATCAACGGCCAGATCGGCAGCACCGTGGCCAGCATCAACACCGCGCTGGACAACATCGCCAGCCTCAACAGGAAGATCCACGAGAGCCAGGGCGGCGGCGCGCCGAACGCGCTGCTGGACCAGCGCGACGCGCTGGTCAACACGCTCTCCGGTTACGTCGGCGTGACCGCCGTGGCGCAGTCCGACGGCACGCTGAGCGTCTACAGCAGCAGCGGCCAGGCGCTGGTCAGCGGCAGCAGCGCGTTCAAGCTCGGCGTCGCCAACGACGCCTACGACGCCAGCCGCACCAACGTCTTCGACAGCTCCGGTACCGACATCACCACGCGGCTGTCCGGCGGCTCGCTGGGCGCGCTGCTCGACTACCGTGCCAACGTGCTCGAGCCGGCACAGAACCGCCTGGGCCAGGCCGCCATCGCGCTGGCCACCAGCGTCAACGCTCAGCAGGGCAAGGGGCTCGATCTCAACGGCAAGCTCGGCGCGCCGATCTTCTCCCTGCCGACGCCGCAGGCGATGGCCTCGATGAACAACACCGGATCCGCCGCCGTGGGCGTGCAGATCAGCAACGTCAACGCACTGGACAACGCGGACTACACGCTGCGCTACGACGGCAGCGCGTGGAGCATGAGCACCACCGCCGGACAACCGGTGGCGCTGACCACCAACCCCGACGGCACCCTGAGCGGGGCGGGGCTGACCCTGAGCGTGTCCGGCGCGGCGCAGGCCGGCGACAGCTTCCGCATCGAACCCACGCGCAACGCCGCCACCGGGCTGGCGGTGGCGATGACCGATCCGTCCGGCATCGCGGCGGCGGCGGCGGTGCAGGCGCAGCCGGCCGGCGCGAATACCGGTTCGGCGGCGGTGTCCTCGCTGCAGGTCACCGACCCGGCCAATGCGGCCCTGTTCGCCAATGTCACGGTCAGCTTTCCCACCGCGGGCACCTATGCCATCACCGACAGCACCAGCGGCACGGTGCTTGGCAGCGGGGCATACACGCCCGGACAGGCGCTGGCGGCCAACGGCTGGAGCCTGACCCTGTCGGGTGCTCCGGCCGCCGGGGACAGCTTCGCGGTCAGCGCCAACAGCAACGGACTGAACGACAACACCAACGCGCTTGCGCTGTCCCGGCTGGCCGACGCCAAGGTATTGGCCGGCGGCAGCCGCTCGGTGATCGACAACTACACCGTGCTCACCACCGAGATCGGCAATGCCGGTGCCCAGGCGGCCAGCAACGTCACCACCCAGACCAGCCTGCACAGCCAGGCGATGTCGGCGCAGCAGTCGGTGTCCGGCGTCAATCTCGATGAGGAGGCCGCCAGCATGGTCAAGTACCAGCAGGCCTACCAGGCGTCGGCGCAGATCATCTCCACCGCGCAGTCCATCTTCAACAGCCTGCTCCAGGCCGTCCACGGATAATCGCCATGCGCCTTTCCACCAACTGGATGTTCCAGCAGTCGCTCGGCACCATGCTCAACCAGCAAAGTGCACTGGCCAAGGCGCAGAACCAGGTCAGCACGGGACGCCGGATCAACGTCGCCTCCGACGACCCGGCCGGCGCCGGGCGCATGGTCAGCCTCAACCACATCCTGGCGGCCAACACCCAGTACACCGCGAACATCGACGCGGCGACCACGCGGCTGGACACCTCGCAGTCCACGCTCAATTCGGTCAACGACCTGTACAACAGCGCGCGCGACCTCACCCTGCAGGCGCTCAACGGCTCGCTGTCGGACAGCGACCGCCAGGCGATCGCGGTGCAGCTCGGGCAGATGCGCGACCAGCTGCTGCAGATGGCCAACACCACCGACGCCACCGGACAGGCGCTGTTCGCCGGCACGAGCAACACCGCCACGCCGTTCGTGAAGAACGCCGACGGCAGCGTGAGCTACACCGGCAACCAGAGCCAGCCGCACGCGGCAATCGGCAGCGGGTTGACCGTGCCGACCGGCGAATCGGGCAGCGGCCTGTTCATGGACGTGGCTGCCGGCAACGGGCGCTTCGTGGCGTCGGCGGGCACGGGCAACAGCGGGTCGCTGGTGGTGGGCGCCAACCAGGTATCCGATCCGGCCGCGTACGCGGCGGGACTGGCGGTCAACGGCGGAGGTGGCTACACGCTTACCTTCGACGGCGCGGGCAACTGGACCGCCACCAATGCGGCCGGCCAGCCGGCGACCGACGCGGCGGGCAACCCGCTGACCGGCAGTTACACGCCCGGCGCCAGCATCAGCTTCAACGGGCTGAACGTGGAGCTTTCCGGCACACCGTCGGCCGGCGATACCGTGGCGATCCGGCCCGGCACATCGCAGGACGTGTTCACCACGTTGAACACCATGATCGCCGCGCTGCAGCCCGGCACGAGCGTCACGCAGCGCTCGAATGTGCTCAACCGGCAGCTGGAGGCGCTGGACCAGGCGCAGGCCAGCGTCAGTCGCGCCGAGGTGGACATCGGCGGCCGCACCAATGCGCTCACTGCCCAGCGCGCGGCGTACCAGGATCTCAACGTCACCTACCAGTCCACGTTGTCGGACACGCGCGACGTGGACGTCTATTCGGCGATCAGCCAGCTGTCGATCCAGTCCACCTCGCTGCAGGCCTCGCAGCAGGTGTTCGCGCAGGTCAAGTCGCTGAGCCTGTTCAACTACCTCAAGTAGCTCGCGCCCGCCCACCCATGCGAAGGACGACGCCGCGCCCATGCGCGGCGTTTTCGTCTGGTGCGCAAGCGCTTCATGCCCTCAAGTCCCGCCGCGTCGCGCCGATGAAGCAGACCGTTTCGGCGGGTGGGTGCGCCGTGCGGATCACTTCGCACAAAAAAATCAAGTCCAGGCGCTCAAGTAATTTTTCACCGTGACGAAACAGGCCCTGAGGCGGATGGCATTCCACACGGAACCCCGCCGGGAAAAACCCAAAGTCCATCCGATCCGGCACTACCCGGTTTCCGACAGGAGAACACCATGTCTTTCGTCATCAACACCAACGTTTCCTCGCTGAACGCCCAGAACAACCTGGACAAGTCGCGCAACATGCTGGCCCAGGCCACGCAGCGCCTGTCCTCGGGCCTGAAGATCAACAGCGCCGCGGACAACGCCGCCGGCTTCGCGATCTCCCAGCGCTACACCACGCAGATTGGCGGCCTGGCCCAGGCCAGCGCGAACGCCTCGGACGCGATCAACCTGGCGCAGACCGCCGGTTCGGCGCTGGACCAGGTGACCGCCAACCTGCAGGCGATCCGTGACCTCGCCGCGCAGGCTGCCAACGGCACCTACAGCTCGGCCGATCGCGCCACCATCGATCAGGAAGTGCAGCAGCGCCTGGCGGAGATCACCCGCGTCGGCAACCAGACCACCTTCAACGGCCGCAAGGTGCTGGACGGTTCGCTGGGTACGCAGAGCTTCCAGGTCGGCTCCGACGTGGGCCAGACCATCTCGGTGAGCCTCTCCAGCGACATGCGCTCGTCGGCGCTGGGCCAGATCTCCGAGCTCAATACCGGCAATCTCGACAATGCCTTCAAGGACGCATCCGGTAACGCCGTGACGATGAATCTTTCGAAGATTCAGATCGTTGGGTCGGATGGCTCGACCACGACCCTCTCGGGTACCGCGTCGAATGTGCAGCAATTCGCCGACGCGGTGAATGCCGCCAGCATTCCCGGTGTGAGCGCGGCAGTAGATGGGAAGGGCGGTGTCAGTTTTTATTCCACAGGCGCCTTGACGATTACGGACTCTGGCTCGTTCGCCGCCACGTCTGTCTTCGCTACCCAGGCCACGCCTCAGACGTCGGTCGTCGGCAACTCGTATGCCAATGGTTCGACGACGGCTGCAAACAATGACAGCAAATCGATTGCGGTCAACGGTTATCTGGACTCCGGCAACGTGCTGACGGTCGATTCGGCCAATGCCCTGATGTCCCGCGTCGACGTCGCGCTGAAGTCGGTCAGCGACTTCGCCGCCCAGCTGGGCGCGGTGCAGAACCGCTTCCAGTCGACGATCTCCACCCTGGCCGCCCAGTCGACCAACCTGCAGGCCTCGCAGTCGACCATCCAGGACGCGAACTTCGCGGCCGAGACGGCCAACCTGAGCAAGGCCCAGGTGCTGCAGCAGGCGGGTATCTCGGTGTTGGCCCAGGCCAAC
>JAGWVM010000038.1 GCA_018970895.1 Lysobacteraceae bacterium
GCCGAGATCGGCCGGCTGGTCGAAGCGGCGTCCGAAGCGCCGCGCGTGGCCGCCGAAGTGGTCGGCGAGCTGCGCCAGAAACTGTCCGATTCCATGGTGCGCGACACCGCCATGCTGGAGGAGCGCAGCCGCCTGCTGGCCACGCTGGAGACCCTGCTCGACGCGGTCAACCACGCCTCCAGCGAGCAGCGCAGCGCGGTCGACGCGCTGGTCAGCACCTCGGCCGAGCTGCTCGACCGCGTCGGCAGCCGCTTCGCCGCACAGATCGACAGTGAGACCGCCAAGCTCGACTCCGCCGCCGCCCAGCTCACCGCCAGCGCCACCGAAGTGGCCAGCCTGGGCGACGCCTTCGGTGCCGGCGTGGCCCAGTTCGCGCAGACCAACGACGCGCTGATGGAGCGCCTGCAGCAGATTGCCACCGCGCTGGACGCCTCGCTCGCCCGCAGCGATGAACAGCTTGCCTACTACGTGGGGCAGGCCAGGGAAGTGGTGGAACTCAGCGTGCTCTCGCAGCAGCAGATCCTCGCCGACATGCAGCAACTCGCCGGCCGCCGCGCGCCGGGCAAGGCGAAGGCATGACCCACCTCCAGCAACCTCGGCCAAACGTCACCGCGCGCACCTGTAGGAGCCCGCTCGCGGGCGATGTTCCTTTGCTTCGATGGAAACCAGGAGCAGAAGCATCGCCCGCAAGCGGGCTCCTACGCCGCCGCTGTGCAGCGGTCCGATGCATACCCCTTGCCCACCCCTCCGCCCCATGACCGACGACGTCGAACTCGAGCCCGAATCCACCGCCCCCATCTGGGCCTTCGGTGACCTGATGTCGGTGCTGCTCGGCGCCTTCGTGCTGATCCTGGTCGGCGTCATCGGCGTGCAGCTGCAGCTCTCGCACAAGCTGGAGCTGGCCGAGAAGCAGCGCCAGGCCGAACTGCAACGCCGCACCACGCTGGAGAAAGCCCTCGCCACCCCGCTGGCGCAGGGTCGCGTCACCCTGGTCAACGGCCGCATCGGCATCCGCGGCAACCTGCTGTTCGCGCTCAACTCCGACCAGCTGCAGCCGGACGGCCGGCAGCTGATCCAGAGCCTGGCCGCGCCGCTGGCGCAGTACCTCGCGTCGCGCGACGAACTGCTGATGGTCAGCGGCTTCACCGACGACCAGCCGGTGCACGGCGACAATCGCCGCTTCGCCGACAACTGGGAGCTGTCCGCCCAGCGCGCGCTTACCGTCACCCGCGCCCTGATCGCCGCCGGCGTGCCGGCCAATGCGGTGTTCGCCGCCGCCTTCGGTGCGCAGCAGCCGGTCAGCGCCAATACCGACGAGGCCGGCCGCGCGAAAAACCGCCGGGTGGAGATCGCGCCGATCCCGCGCTCCTCGGCCGGCACTTCGGCCCCGAAAGCCCACGACCCCGGCCATGCGCCCTGAGTCTGGTCCGGCCATCCGCGCGCGCCTGATCGCCGCGCTGGCACAGCGCGCCGCCGGACTCGACGGCGAAGCGCGCCGCCGGCTCGATGCGCGACTGGCCGAACTGCGCAGGCTCGATGCCGGCACCCCGGCCGAGCTTGCCGACGCCCATCCGGACGGCCGCCCTCCCGGCCCCCTGCGCGCGCTCGCCGAGCAGCTTGCCCGCGAAGCGCCGGGCGACCGCAGCGCCTACCCGGAGCTCCCGGTCCTTGCCGACTTCCGCCAGCGCTGGTCCACCCTGCGCGCCGACAGCCAGCTCCGGCAGGCCGTCGCCCACAGCCCCGCCGACGCCGGCCCGCTCAATTCCGCCGCACTCGCCAGCCGTGCCATCGCGCTGATGCGCGACACCTCGCCCGGCTACCTGCGCGCGTTCCTGGCCTATGTGGACGAGCTGGCCTGGCTGGAGCAGCTGGGAACGGCAACGCCAACCACCGGCGCCGTCGCCGCGAAGAAACGGGTCCCGCGCAGGCCCCGCGCATGAATCCCGGGGCCACACGACGGACTGAATGCCGGATCGTGCGCTCAACTTCGGAACCCCGCCGCCGATGAGCTCAATCAAGCGATCCATCCCGCTGCCGTGCCCCCGGGCAACGTGGCGGGCCGGACGCTTCCCCGGACCGAACCCGCCCGGGTGCCACCTGCCCCCCTGCAGATCGTTCCACGCCCCGCATCCCGCTTGGCGACGTGCATCAGAGCCGTCCTCTGGACGGCGCGGTGACGCTTCGGTGAGCATGGTACCGACATGCCCAGTCCGCCCACGCCGCTCGACCGACTGCTGCAGCTGCTTCCCGAAGCAGTGGTGCAGACCGATGCGTGGTGGACGATCACCTACCTCAACCCCGCCTGGCACACCCTCACCGGCCACCCGGTGGACGAAGCGCTCGGCCGCTCCCTGCTCGATTTCGTGCACCCCGACGACACGGCGGCGCTGCGCGCCGGCATGCCGGTGTTCCGGCTGCGGCGGGCCGACGCCGACTACCGCTGGATGCGCCTGCAGCTGAGCCCGGCGACCGACGCCGAGGACCGCGTGATCAGCCGCCAGGGCGTGCTGATCGAGCTCACCGAGATCGGCGAGCAGGTGCTGATGGACGATCGCCAGCGCTTCCTGCGGCTGCTGGAGCGCATCGACGGCGTGGTGTGGGAGGCCGAGCTCGGCGTGGGCAACACCTTCCTCAGCCCGCAGGTGGAGCGCCTGTTCGGCTACGCGGTGGAGGAGTGGCGCGCCGATCCGGGCTTCTGGCGCGCGCACGTGCATCCGGATGACCTGCCCGAGGCGCTGGTCATCGACGAGGCCGCCTACCACGCCACGCACAGCTACGCGTACGAGATGAGTTACCGGCTGCTCGCCAAGTCCGGCCAGGTGGTGTGGGTGCGCGACCTGTGCCGCGTGGACGTGGAGCCGGGCCGGCCCAACCGCATGATCGGCCTGATGATCGACGTCACCCGGCAGAAGCACACCGAGCTCGAGCTGCTGCAGTCGCACCACCGCTACGCGCTCGCGACCCGCGGCTCAAACGACGGCATCTGGGACTGGAACCTGCAGACCGACGAGCTGCACGTGTCCGAGCGCTTCAACGAAATCGTCGGGCTCGATCAGGGCGACACCCTGCATCCGCACGGCTGGGATTACCTGCTGCAGCTCATCGACCCGGACGACCGCGAGCGCGTGCAGACCGCCTTCCGCCGACACCTGGCGGGCCAGCGCCCCAATTTTTCGGTGGATTTCCGCGCGCACCACGGCGCGGGGCGGCTGGTGTGGCTCAACTGGCGCGGCGTGGCCCAGTTCGAACAGGGCAATCCCGTGCGCATGGCCGGCTCGCTGAGCGACCTGGCCGAACGCGGCAGCTCCTACGACGCCCTCACCAACCTGCCCGGCCGGCCGCTGTTCCGCGACCGCCTCGAACACGCCATCGCCGTGCACCAGGACGCCGCCGCCCGGCGCGGTAAGCTCCCGGCCGACAGCGATCCCACCCGTTTCGCCGTGCTGCTGCTGGACCTGGACGAGTTCAAGGCTGTCAACGACACCCTCGGCCACCACGCCGGCGACCTGCTGCTGCAACAGGTCGCCCGCCGGCTGGAAATCTGCGTGCGCGCCATCGACCTGGTCGCCCGCATGAGCGGCGACGAGTTCAACGTGCTGCTGGAGTCGGTCGATCCCGCCGACGCCACCGACCGCGCCCGGCAGATCGCCGCCGCGCTGGCGGCGCCGTATCAAATCGGCGCGCATGAAGTGCGCTGCCCCGCCAGCATCGGCGTGGTCGTCAGTCAGGCCGGCTTCGCCACCACCGACGATTATCTGCGCGCTGCGGATGCGGCGATGTACCGGGCCAAGAGCCAGCGGCTGGGGGTGTGCGTTTATGCAGAGGGCAGTGGCGCTGTCGGGTCTGGTTCCGCTCCCCGCACGCAACGGTGAACCTGCCCCCGTCTGCTTTACAGCGGACTAGTCGAGCTTTGCACAGCGAACGGTGCGGCTTTTCCGTTGACGGCCCCGGCCTGCACGATCAAGGATCGCTGCAGTTGCTCACGACAGGGCCGGCAGGAATGGGCGCCTTATGAGGCTGATACTCGCATTCGTTGCGGCAGCGCTTGCGCCCGTGGGGGCCATAACCCTTTTGTACCTCTACGACCAATTCACCAAGCTCGACGCCGGCGATCCATATATCTGGGTGCATACGCGAGGATTCGCCCTGCTCTGCCTCACTGTGTCGACGGTTAGCGTGCTGGTCCTCGGTATCCCCGCGTATCTGGCTCTGCGCGGCCGGTCAGCAATGCGCTGGTGGGGCGCCTGGCTGGCGGGGTTCCTCCTTACGGCGGTCCCGTTCGGACTTTTGACCTTTCCCGATCTCGCATCGAATCCGGGCGAGTTCATGGAGGCGGGTGGGGTGAAGCTGGCCGTCAACGGTGTGCCGACGCTTGCTGGCTGGACTCACTATCTGGAAGGCGTGGTGTTCCTCGGTGCCTGCGGAGCGCTTGCAGCAGCAGTGTTTTGGATGGTCAGCGGGATGGGAAAAAAGGGGTCGGCAAAAGACAGTGCGCAAAGTGATGTCACTCGGTAGGCCGACATTGTCCGCGATGCTGCATGTCCACCTAGCAAACATAACGGGGTCAGGTTCACTTACCGAGTCGCGTCTGCGCTCCTTAATCGGCTTGCGTTAATCGGCTTGCGTCTCCGGTGTCCACCCGACGAGCCGAGCCCCTAACTGACAGCGCCTCCCGCCACCGCAACTGCCTCTCCCTATCCCTATCCCCCTCCACCAACCACCGCACCTTGCCGCTCACCCACGCAGCCACCGGCACACCATCCTCGAACAGGATGCGCGTGCCGATCACGGCAGGAATCCGCTCCCCGGCGAGCACACTGCCGGTAAGGTTGAGCGGATCGCAGCCGCTGACGATGACGAGCTCGTCGCTCGCCTCGCGGCGGGCGATGGATCGCAGCGCGGGGATGGCTTCGGGCAGGGCGAACTGTTCGCCGACCAGGCCGTCGACGAAGCGGCCGCCGCGGATTTCGCCGCGCGCTTCCAGCCGCTGGTAGACCTGGCGCAGTTCGCGCCAGCTGGGTAGCCAGCTGGCTTCGCGTTCCAGCAGTTTCCAGAACACCACGCCGTAGCGCTGCAGCAGGGTGCGGGCGACGTGTTCGATTTGCTCGCGATGTTGGGCGTCGTCGTCGGCGTCTCGCGGTGCGCCGGTGCGTACCAGTGACCAGCGGCCGGCGTCTTCAATGCCGCCGAAGCTGTGCCGGCGCATGCGGCGGTGGCGGCCCCTGTCTCGTTTGGCGGCGGGCATCAGCAGGGCGCGCAGGCCGGCGAAGCTGTCGGCGGTGACGCGGCCGGCGGCGACGAGTTCGCCCAGCGCGTCTTCCAGTTCGGTGCGCAGCAGGCGGGCGCTGGCCATCAGTTCGTCGAAGAACAGCGCGCCTTCGTCGCGCAGGGCGTCGGCCACGGCCTGGGCGCGGGACGAGAGTGCCGGCGGCTCGGCGGCTTCGCGTTCGGACACGGCCGTCCAGACGGCCAATTGTCGGCGCGGCAGCAGCACGATCGGCGTGCTGCGCACTGGCCCGTTGCCGCCACCGCTGGCCGCGCGCAGGCGGCTCCAGCCGATGCGGCCGGCGCGGCACAGCTCGTCCAGCCAGGTGCTGGTGTAGTCCTCGATGCGCGCGGGCAGCAGCTCGGGTTCCCAGGCGCCGGCGGCAGTTTCGAAGCCTTCCAGCTGGGCCAGCGTGGCGGCGAGCGCGTCTGGTCCGCGGCGGCGGGTGCCGGGGGTGAGTTGTTGCCAATCGAACAGGAAGCGCATCAGATCGCGCCGGCTCACCGGCTCGATCTCGCGGCGCAGGCGGCCCAGCGTGTAGCGGTGGATGCGCACCAGCAGGTGGCGTTCGCACCATTCCAGCGGGGCATTGGCGGTTTGTGCTTGCGGGGTGAAGCGGCCCTGGATCACGTAGCCCTCGGTCTGCAGGCGCAGCAGGGCCTGGTCGACGTCTTGTGGCGATACGGCCAGCGCCGAGGCCAGCGCGGTGACGGTGACCGGGCCAGTGCCGAGCAGGCGGCTGCGCACGAGTTCGCGCAGGGCGTCGTCGCGGGTCCACGCTTTGGCGAAGGCAGCGGGGACGGTGACGGCGGGCTCGATGCCTGCGTGCGGATGGAGGGTGAGCCAGAGGGGCAGTTTTTCGACGGTGGTGTGGACGGTGGGAAGAACGGCCCGCTGACCCCGGCCCCTCGATCGGGTCGGGGGCGGGTTCTCGTCCTTCGAGGAGGGAGCCAGCGCCGTGACGGGAACGAGTCGGGTGGCGCGGCCGCCGGCTTCCAGCGCATCGATCCAGTCGGACCAGCCGTGCGCGGCGACCTCGGCCGCGGTGAGGCCGCCAAGCGCATCGAGCGCTTCGTGCATTTCATCGGCGCTGCGCACCTGCGGCCACGCTTCGTCGCGCACGGCGTCGATGGCGGCGGGGTCCAGCGTGCCCAGGTCCGTGGCATTGTCGCTCGGGTTCCAGCGGCCGGCGGCCTGGGTGCGGCGTTCTTCCAGCGGGGCGTCGTCGAGGAAGGCGTAGGGCGCGGCGGCGAGCACTTCGCTGGCCAGCGGGCTGGGGCCGGTGAGGTCGCGGGCGATCACGCGGATGGCGCCGGTTTCCAGACCGCGCAGCACGGCAAGCAGACCGTCCAGGTCCATCGCCTCGCGCAGGCAGTCGTGCAGGGTCTGGGCGACCAGCGGGTGGTCGGGAATCTCGCGCTCGCCCACGATGTTCTCCAGGCAGGCGACCTGATCGGGGAATACGGTGGCGAGCAAATCCTCGCTCTTCATCCGCTGCAGTTGCGGCGGGGTCTTCCTGCCGCCGCGGAAGCGCGGCAGCGCCAGCGCGGTGACCGCGTTCCAGCGCCAGCGCGCGCCGAACAGCGGCGCGTCGAGCAAGGCCTGGGTGAGCACGTGCTCGGCGCTGGCCGGGTGCAGGTAGCGGGCGACCTCTTCCAGCGGAAAGCTGTGGCTGGTGGACAGCGACAGGACGATCGCGTCCTCGGTGGCCGCGGCCTGCAGCTCGAAGTTGAACTGGCGGCAGAAGCGCTTGCGCAGCGCCAGTCCCCAGGCGCGGTTGATGCGGCTGCCGAACGGCGCGTGGATCACCAGCTGGGTGCCGCCGGATTCGTCGAAGAAGCGTTCGAAGACGACGGTGGACTGGGTGGGCAGCACGCCGAGCGCGGTCTTGGCGGCGGCGAGGTAGTCGGCCAGTTGCCGGGCGGCGGATTCGCCGAGGCCTAGGGTGTCGCGCAGCCAGGCGACGGCGCGCGCGGTGGCGCGGTGGTCCCCGGTGCTGTCAGGCGCGAGGTCGAGCCGGGTGTCGATCTCTTCGCGCAGGCGCGACACGCCGAACGACAGCGCATCGCTGCGTCCGGGTGCTTCGCCCAGCCAGAACGGGATGTTCGGCGGCACACCGTGGGCGTCTTCCACCCGCAGGCGGCCGGCTTCCACGCGCTGGATGCGGTAGCTGGTGTTGCCGAGCTGGAAGATGTCGCCGGCCAGGCTCTCGACGGCGAAATCCTCGTGCACCGAGCCGATCACCGTGCCCTGCGGTTCCAGCACCACGGCGTAGTCGGCGGTGTCGGGAATGGCGCCACCGGAGGTGAGCGCGGTGAGGCGCGCGCCGCGGCGGGCGCGCAGCAGGCCGTGGGTGGCGTCGCGGTGCAGGTAGCCCTCGCGCGGGCCGCGGCGGCTGCTGTAGCCCTCGGCCAGCATCTGCACCAGCGCGTCGAAGGTCTCGAGCGGCAGCGCGCGGTACGGCCAGGCGCCGCGCACCAGCGCGTAGAGCGCGTCCTCGCGCCACTCCCGGCAGGCCACCTCGGCGACGATCTGCTGCGCCAGCACGTCCAGCGGCTGCGGCGGGATGGTCAGCGTGTCCAGCTCGCCGCGGCGCACGCAGTCCAGCAGCGCGGCGCATTCCACCAGCTCGTCGCGGGTGGTGGGAAACAGCCGCGCCTTCGGCGTGCCGTCCACTGCGTGGCCGGAACGGCCGGCGCGCTGCAGGAAGGCGGCGATGGAGCGCGGCGAGCCGATCTGGCAGACGAGGTCCACCTCGCCGATGTCGATGCCCAGTTCCAGCGAGGCGGTGGCGACCAGCGCGGACAGCTCGCCGCGCTTGAGCCGCTGCTCGGCATCCAGCCGCTGCTCCCTGGCCAGGCTGCCGTGGTGCGCGGCCACGTGCGTCTTGCCCAGCCGCTCGGACAGGTGCCGGGTGACCCGCTCGGCCATCCGCCGCGTGTTGACGAACACCAGCGTGGTGCGATGGCTCTCGATCAGGGTGGCGAGCTGGTGGTAGATCAGCGCCCAGCCGTCGTGGGACATCACCGCCTCCAGCGGCACCGGCGGCACGCTGAGGCCGAGGTCGCGCGAGCGCTGGTGGCCGACGTCGATGATGGTGCAGCGTGTGTCCTCCTCTGCCCGGGCGGATGCACCGACCAGGAACCGCGCCACCGTGGCGATCGGCTTCTGCGTCGCCGACAGCCCGATGCGCAGCAGTCGCTGCGGGCACAGCGCGTCCAGCCGCTCCAGCGACAGCGCCAGGTGCGCGCCACGCTTGCTGCCGGCCACGGCGTGGATCTCGTCCACGATCACCGTGCGCGCGGAGCCCAGCATCGCCCGGCCGGAGGCGGAGCCGAGCAGCACGTACAGCGACTCGGGCGTGGTGACCAGGAGGTGCGGCGGGCGCCGGCGCGTGAGGCTGCGCTCGGCCTGCGGCGTATCGCCGGTGCGCACCGCGGTGCGGATCGCCACGTCGGGCAGGCCGAGCCTTTCCAGCTCGGCGCGGATGCCCGCCAGCGGTTCGTCCAGGTTGAGGTGGATGTCGTTGGACAGCGCCTTCAGCGGCGACACGTAGACCACCCGCGTCTCGTCCGGCAGCGCGCCGCCGCGCGCCACGCCCTCGCGGACCAGCGCGTCGATGGCGGCGAGGAAGGCGGTGAGCGTCTTGCCCGAACCGGTGGGGGCGGCCACCAGGGTGGGCCGGTCGCGGTGGATCGCCGGCCACGCCTGCGCCTGCGCCGCGGTGGGCGCGGCGAAGCGGCCGCGGAACCAGGCCGCGACGGCGGGGTGGAAGTCGGCGAGCGCGGTGTCCATGTCCGGCCTCGGCGCGGCGGTGGGAGCGGCGGGCGTCACCCGTCCCATATGGGGCAGGGCGGGCAGCGTGGCAAGCGGCGGTCGCGCGGGCTGCGACGCAACCGCCTTGTGCTTGCGACGCGCTTTGCACATGCTCGACGGGTTGCTTGCCCGTCTTCCCCGTGCCCGTCCAAGGAGTGATCCCATGGCCATCCGTCCGCGCCTGATGCGCACCCTGCTCACCGCCGGCATCGCCGCCTCGCTGGCCGGGCTGGCCGGCACCGTTGCCGCCGCCGAGGCGCCCGTCGCCCGGCCGTGGATGAACGCCGCGCTGTCTCCCGACCAGCGCGCCGACCTGCTGGTGAAGGCGATGACCCAGGACGAGAAGTTCCGGCTGATCCGCAGCGAGTACGGCGCGGACTTCGAGGGCAAGCACAACAAGCCGGCCGGCTCGCTGGGCACCGCCGGCTTCATTCCGGCGATGCCGCGGCTGGGCCTGCCGGCGATCCACGAGACCGATGCCGGCCAGGGCGTGGCGCGGCCGCTGCTGTTCGGCGACGGCGACACCGCGCTGCCGGCCGGCGTGGCGGTGGCCGCCAGCTTCAACCCCGAGGTGGCCTTCGCCGGCGGCGCGATGATCGGCCGCGAGGCTCACCGCATGGGCTTCGGCGTGCTGCTGGCCGGCGGCGTGGACCTGCAGCGCGACCCGCGCAACGGCCGCAACTTCGAATACGCCGGCGAGGATCCGCTGCTGGCCGGCACCATCGTCGGCGCGGCGATCCGCGGCATCCAGAGCGAGCACGAGGTGTCCACCGTCAAGCACTACGCGATGAACGACCTGGAGACCGCCCGCAACACGCTCAGCGCAAACATCGACCACACCGCCGCGCGCGAGTCGGACCTGCTCGCCTTCGAGATCGCCATCGCCGACGGCCACCCGGGTTCGGTGATGTGCTCGTACAACCGGGTCAACAGCGTCTACGCCTGCGAGAACGACTGGCTGCTCAATCAGGTGCTCAAGCGCGACTGGAAGTACCCGGGCTTCGTGATGTCCGACTGGGGCGCGGTGCACAGTGCGGCCAAGTCGGCGCTGGCCGGGCTGGACCAGGAGTCCGCCGGCGAGCGCTTCGACAAGGAGGTGTACTTCGACAAGCCGCTGCGCGAGGCGGTGGCCAGGGGCGAGGTGCCGCAATCGCGCATCGACGACATGGTGCACCGCATCCTGCGCAGCTTCTTCGCGGTGGGCGCGTTCGAGCACCCGGCGAAGGTGGCGCCGATCGACTACACCGCCGATGCGAAGGTCTCCCAGCGCGCCGCCGAGGAAGGCATCGTGCTGCTGCGCAATGCCCACGACGCGCTGCCGCTTGGCCGTGCGGTGGGCCAGGTCGCCATCATCGGCAGCCACGCCGACGTGGGCGTGACCACCGGCGGCGGCTCGTCCGGGGTCAAGCCGCGCGGCGGCAGCCCGGTCACCGGCGTGGCGCCCACCACCTGGCCGGGGCCGAAGGTCTACCAGCGCTCCTCGCCGATGCAGGCGATCGGCAAGCGCAACGGCGGCAAGGTGGCCTATGCCAGCGGCGAGGACATCGCCGCGGCGGCGAAGCTGGCGGCGCAGTCGAAGGTCGCCATCGTGTTCGCCGAGCAGTGGACCGCCGAGTCGTTCGACGTGCCGACGATGGCCCTGCCGGGCCACCAGGACGCGCTGATCGCCGCCGTGGCCAAGGCCAACCCGCACACCATCGTGGTGCTGGAGACCAACGGCCCGGTGAAGATGCCCTGGCTGCATCAGGTCGACGGCGTGCTGGAGGCCTGGTATCCCGGCGCCAACGGCGGCGAGGCGATTGCACGCGTGCTGTTCGGCGAGATCGGCCCCTCCGGCCGCCTGCCGATGACCTGGCCGAAGGACGAGTCGCAGCTGCCGCGCCCGACCATCCCCGGCGCCGGGCTGGCGGCGATCGGCATCCCGCCGCAGGGCGAGCCGCAGCAGGACGTCGACTACAACATCGAGGGCGCCGACGTCGGCTACCGCTGGTTCGAGAAGCGCCATCTGGAGCCGCTGTTCGCCTTCGGCTACGGCCTCAGCTACACCACCTTCGACTACGGCAAGCCGGTGTTGGAGAACCGCGACGGGCAGATCAGCGTCCGCCTGCGCATCACCAACACCGGCAAACGCGAGGGCGTGACCGTGCCGCAGCTCTACGTGGCACCGCCCGCGGGTGACACCACCAAGCGGCTGGCCGGCTGGCAGCGGGTGGATCTCAAGCCCGGCCAGAGCCGCGAGGTGCGCATCGTCGCCAGCCCGGTGCGGCTGGCGCACTACGATGCGGCAAAGCACGGCTGGGTGCGCGATGCCGGCCGCTACCGCTTCGAACTGGGTCACACCTCGGCGGCGACGCTGATGGTCGACCTGTCGACCGAGCTGCCGGCGGCCACCTGCACGCTCGAGGCCTGCACGCCCGTCGCGCACTGAGTCCATCCGGCCGCTGCCCGGTAGGAGCCCGCTCGCGGGCGATGCCTTTTTCCTTCGATGGAGATCAGGACCAAAAGCATCGCCCGCGAGCGGGCTCCTACTGCTTCGGCAGGAATACCGGCACCTTTCCGGGAATCACGTCCGCGGACGGATCAGCGCCGGCGGCGGATCGCCCGCACCAGCCAGCTCATAGCCAGCAGTCCCAGCAGCAGCCCGATGCCGGCGCCCCACAGCGCGCCGGTGGCGCCGTCGATCAGCCAGCCGAGGCCGAAGCCGGCGAGGAACAGCAGAGGCAGGGGCAGGCAGCCCATCGCATGACTCCATGTGGGGTGGCCCGGCAGTGTGCCGCACGCCGCGGGCGCGGGCCGTCAACGTGGCGCCCGGAACGCGGGCGTAGCATCATCCGGTCTTTGTGCATCGTGCCGGAGAGTTCGTCGATGGACGTGGCCACGCGCCCGCAACCGCCCTATGCCCGTGCGCCGGAAGGTGAGACGGACGAACTGCGGCTGGCCGACGGCCAGGTGCTGGTGCGTCGCCGCTGGGCGGTGCCCGGTGCGAGCCGGGCGGTGCTGCTGGTGCACGGGCTGGGCGAACACGGCGGGCGCTATGGCCACGTCGCGGCCTGGTTCAACGACCGCGGCTACGAGGTGATGGCCTACGACCAGCGTGGACACGGCCGCACGCCGGGGCCGCGCGGGGCGCTGTCGCGCGAGGACGACCTGCTGTCCGACCTGGCCGCGGTGTACGCCGACTACGCCGCGCAGGCACCCGCGCTGCCGCTGCTGCTGGGCCACAGCATGGGTGGCCTGGTCGCCGCGCGCGCCGTGCTCGACGGCCGCGTGACCCCCGCCGCGCTGGTGCTGTCTTCGCCGACGTTCCGCAGCCACGAGGCGCCGTGGTTGCAGTCGCTGGCCGCGGTGCTGGCGCGCACGCTGCCCAACCTGCCGCTGCGCACCGGACTGGCGCTGGAGCATCTGTCGCACGATCCGGCGGTGGTGGCGGCCTACCGCGACGATCCGCTGTGCAGCGGACGCATCACGCCGCGCATGGCCGATTTCATCTTCCGCGCCGGCCCGGCCTGCATCGCCGACGCGGCGCGGCTGCCGGTGCCGACCCTGCTGCTCGCCGCGGGCGCCGACCGGCTGGTGGATCCGGCCGGCAGCCGCGAGTTCGCGTCGGCGGCCTGGTCGTCGCCGCACCTCACCACGCGCCACTTCGACACGCTCTACCACGAGCTGTTCAACGAGTCCGAGCCCGGTCGCGGCCAGGTGATGAAGCAGCTGGGCGACTGGCTGGCGCGCCTGCCTGCCTGAACGGGCAGGGTGACAGTGCCGGCCCGCGGGCATAGGCTGGTCGCCATGCGCGTTCGCGATCTCGGCTTCCTGCTGGCGTTTTCCACCGCGTGGCTCCCCGCCGCCGGCCTCCAGCTCGCGCGATGGGGCCTGCCGCTCGATTTCGCCGCGTGGTTTCCGCTGGCCTTCATCTTCGGCGTGGTGCCCTGGATCGACGCGGCCTGCGGCCTGGACACGCACAACCCGGCCGACGCCGGGCAAGCGCAGCGGCTGGAGGACGGCCGCTATTTCCGCACGTTGACCGCGCTGGTGGTGCCGGCGTGGCTGGGCCTGCTGGCGTGGTGCGCGTGGCAGTTCGCGCAGCAGCCGTTCGGCCTCGCCGGCCAGCTCGGCTGGCTGGTCTCCACCGGGGTCATCGGCGGCGTGCTGGCCATCAACCCGGCGCACGAGCTGATCCACAAGTCCACGCGCTGGGAGCCGCTGCTCGGCGGCGTGCTGCTGACCAGCGTGGGCTACCCGGGCTTCAAGGTGGAACACGTGCGCGGCCACCACCTGCACGTGGCCACGCCGGAGGATTCCTCCAGCGCCCGGCTCGGCGAATCGGTGTATGCCTTCGTGCCGCGCGCGCTGTGGCGCAACGTGCGCAACGCCTGGCGGCTGGAGGCGCAGCGGCTGCGCTCGCGCGGTCACTCGCCGTGGAGCGCGCGCAACGAGATGGTGCGCTGGTACGCGCTGTGGCTGGGCTTCATGGCGGCGTTCGCGCTGGCCGGGGGGCCGCGCGCGCTGGGCTTCTTCCTGCTGCAGGGGCTGATCGCCGCGGCCACGCTGGAAGTGATCAACTACGTCGAGCACTACGGGCTGGAGCGGCGCGAGCTCGCGCCCGGCCGCTACGAGCGGGTCACCCACCACCACTCGTGGAACGCGCCGCAGCGCTACACCAACTGGCTGCTGTTCAACCTGCAGCGCCACTCCGACCACCACGCCGTGGCGCGGCGCCGCTACCAGGCGCTGCGCCACCATGACGACAGTCCGCAGCTGCCGGCGGGCTACGCCACGATGTTCGTGCTGGCGCTGGCGCCGCCCCTGTGGCGCCGGCTGATGGACCCGCGGGCGCAGGCCTGCCGACACTGACACGTTCCAGCCAGGGGAGGCGCGCAACGGTCGAACACGACGTCGAAGGATCCGGAAGCCCGCCCGGTCGCGGGCTCGGCGGATAGTCCACAGGAGCGTGGCGCGGTGGCTTGTCGCAGTGGACTGATCCAGATCAGCGATCCGGATGAAACCTGCCATGACACTTTCGCCACTTTTCCGAGGGCAAGCCATGCCTAATACCGAGTATTACAACGACAAGGTGGTCCGGCAGTTCCTGCTGGCCGCGGCCGTCTGGGGCATCATCGGCATGTCGTTCGGCGTCTACGCCGCGGCCGAGCTGATGTGGCCGGCGCTGAATTTCGACATCCCCTGGATGACCTTCAGCCGGATCCGCCCGGACCACACCTTCGGCGTGATCTTTGCTTTCGGCGGCTCGGCGCTGATGGGCACCTGCTACTACGTGGTGCAGCGCACCGGGCACGCCCGGCTGGCGCTGGGCCGGCTGGCCACGTTCACCTTCTGGGGCTGGCAGCTGATCTGCGTGCTGGCGATGGTGACCATGCCGCTGGGGATCACCCAGAGCAAGGAATACGCCGAGCCGGAGTGGTTCATCGACATCCTGATCGCGATTGTCTGGGTGAGTTTCGGCGCGGTGTTCTTCGCCAGCCTGGCGCGCCGGCGCATCCAGCACATCTACGTGGCGAACTGGTACTACGGCGCCTTCATCATCGCCGTCGGCCTGCTGCACATCGTCAACAACCTCGCCGTGCCGGTGTCGCTGTGGAAGTCCTACCCGATCTACTCCGGCGTGGTCGACGCGATGGTGGAGTGGTGGTACGGCCACAACGCGGTGGCGTTCTTCCTCACCGCCGGCTTCCTCGGGATGATGTACTACTTCGTGCCGCGCCAGGCGAAGCAGCCGCTGTGGAGCTACCGCTTCTCCATCGTGAACTTCTGGGCGCTGATCTCGGTGTACATGTGGGCCGGCTCGCACCACCTGATGTACACCGCGCTGCCGGACTGGGTGCAGTCGGTCGGCATGGCGTTCTCGCTGATCCTCCTGATGCCGAGCTGGGGCTCGGCGGCCAACGGCCTGCTGACCTTCAACGGCTCGTGGGAGCGGCTGCGCACCGACCCGGCGGCGAAGTTCATGGTGATGTCGCTGGTGTTCTACGCGGCGGCCACCTTCGAGGGCTCGATGATGGCGATCAAGACCGTCAACTCGCTTTCGCACTACACCGACTGGACCATCGCCCACGTGCACTCCGGCTCGCTCGGCTGGGTGGCGATGATCACCATCGGCTCGCTCTACGCGATGGCGCCGCGCGCGCTGGGCAAGCCGGAGATGCATTCGCGCAAGAGCATGGAGCTGCACTTCTGGCTGCACATGATGGGCACGCTGATGTACGTCGGCTCGATGTGGACCGCCGGCGTCACCGAGGGCGTGATGTGGCGCGCCACCCAGCCGGACGGCGCGCTGACCTATCCGTTCATCGCCAGCCTGATCGCGGTCAAGCCGATGTACCTGATCCGCTGGGGCGGCGGCCTGCTGATCCTGTCGGGCATGTGGGTGATGGCGTGGAACCTGTGGCACACCGCGGACGACGCGCGGGCGCGGCTGATCAAGCCGATCCCGGTGCCGATCCCCGAGCCGGTGCCGCACCAGGTGCCCGCACCGCTGCCGGCCGCGGGTTGAGGAGGCGACCATGGCCTACAAACATTTCGAAGCGATCGAAAAGCACGCCGGCCTGCTCGGGGTTCTCATCGCGATCATGGTGTCGATCGGCGGGTTGGCCGAGATCACCCCGCTGTTCATGGCGGCGCACTCGGTGAAGGCCCCGCCGGGAGTGAAGCCCTACGACCCGCTGCGGCTGGCCGGGCGCGACATCTACGTGCGCGAGGGCTGTTACCTGTGCCACTCGCAGATGATCCGCGCGCTGCGCGCCGAGACCCAGCGCTACGGCCACTATTCCACCGCGGAGGAGTCGGTCTACGACCGGCCGTTCCAGTGGGGCTCCAAGCGCACCGGACCGGACCTGGCGCGGGTCGGCGGCAAGTACTCCGACCAGTGGCAGCGCATGCACCTGATGAACCCGCGCGCGCTGGTGCCGGCCTCCAACATGCCGGGTTTCCCCTGGCTGGCGAGGGCCACGCTGGACCCGGCCGACATCCAGGCGCGCATGCGCGTGCTGCGCGAACTGGGCGACCCGTACACCGACGCGGACATTGCCGGGGCCCCCGCCGCGGTCGCCGGCAAGACCGAGATGGACGCGCTGATCGCCTACCTGCAGGGCCTGGGCATCAAGAACGAGCCGCAGCCGCCCGCGGCGGCGGCCTCGGCGGGAGGGACGCCATGAGCCACGACGCCTGGGGATTCCTCGCCGGCGCGGTGACGGTGGTGCTGATGCTCACCTTCGTGGGCATCTGGGTCTGGGCCTGGCGCAAGCGGCACCGCGAGGTGTTCCAGCGCATGGCGGGCCTGCCGATGGAGGACGCGGCCGAACCGACGGCCGGTGACGACGCGGGAGAACAGCGATGAGTGCCGGCTGGTCGATGTGGGTGATGTTCCTGATCGTGCTCAACCTGGGCATCACGTTCTTCCTGTTCCTGTGGGCGCCGCGCGCCAAGATCCCGACCCAGCCCGACGGCACCAGCGGCCACGTGTGGGCGCACGGCGTGCTGCGCGAGGGCGTGCGCCGGCTGCCGCTGTGGTGGGTGGTGCTGTCCGCGGCGATGTTCGTGGCCGGATTCACCTATCTGGTGCTGTATCCCGGCTTCGGCAACCACAAGGGCGCGCTGCACTGGACCGCGCACGGCGAGCTGGCGAAGGCCGTGGCGGCCAACGACGACAAGCTCGATGAACTGCTGGCGCGCTTCCGGGAGTATCCGATCGAGCAGCTCGCCGGCGATCCTGCGGCGATCCAGATGGGCCACCGCCTGTTCATGGACAACTGCGCGGCCTGCCACGGCCCCGCCGCACACGGCAACCAGCCGCTGGGTGCGCCCAATCTCACCGACGACGACTGGCTCTACGGCGGCACCGGCAAGGACATCCTCACCAGCATCGAGCATGGTCGCGCCGGCGTGATGCCGGCCTGGGGGCCGAGCCTGGGCGAGACCAACGTGAAAAACCTGGCGCAGTACGTGCTCAGCCTGTCCGGGGCGCCGCACGACGCGGCCGCCGCCGCCGCGGCCAAGCCGCTGTTCGCCACCTGCGCGGCGTGCCACGGGCCGCAGGGCAAGGGCAACCCGGCGCTGGGCGCGCCCAACCTCACCGACCACATCTGGCTGCACGGCGGCACGGTGGCCGACATCGAGCAGACCATCCGCGGCGGGCGCCAGGGCGCGATGCCGGCCTGGGACAAGCGCCTGAGCACCGACCAGATGCGCGTCCTCGCCGCCTACGTCTACCACCTGGCGCATCCGGACGTCGGTGATGCCGGACGCTGACCCGCGCAGCCGCTGGTATCGCCAGCCGGTGCTGTGGCTGGGGCTGGTGGTGTTCGTCGCCTCGCTGGCCGGCTGCGTGTGGATCATCGCGATGGGCGCGCGCCACGCCGACGTGCCGGTGGACGCGCCGCATCCGGTGTTCGGGGTACCTTCGCACGGCCGCGCGCATCCGGCCGCGGCGGGCAGCGCGGCGTCGCCGCGATGAACGCGGTCTGGGCCCACCCGCAGCTGGTCGCGCAGGTGCTGCGGCCGCGCCGCGACGGCCGCGCCGAAGCGAGCCTGCGGGTGTCGCCGCTGGACGATCCGCGCCGCGTATTGCGCGTCGAGCAGGTGCTGCGCGCGCTGCCGGGCGTGCAGCGCGTGGGCGTCGATGCCACGCGCCAGCGCGTGTCGGTGGTGTGGGATCCGGCGCACCAGCAGCTGCCGGCGCTGCTCGACACGCTGGCCGGCATCGGCTGCCGCGCCGAACCGCTGCCGCGCGCGCGCACCGACGGCGCCGCGCAGCGTGCCGCGCACGACCTGCTCAAGCGCCTGCTGGTGGCCGGCATGTGCGCGATGCAGGTGATGACCTACGCCTTCGTGATCTACATCGGCGTGGTCGATTTCGTCGACTTCAGCACGCGCGGCCTGTTCCGCTGGCTGGGGTTTCTCACCACGCTGCCGATCGTCGGCTACGCCGCGCTGCCGTTCTACCGCGGCGCGCTGGCCGAGCTGCGCGCGCGCCGCCCCGGCATCGACCTGCCGGTGGCGCTGGCGGTGGCGCTGGTGTTCGCCGGCAGCGCGTGGAACACCTGGCGCGGTGCCGGCGAGATCTATTTCGACTCGGTGAGCATGTTCGTGTTCCTGCTGCTGGTGGCGCGCTATGTCGAACTGCGCGCGCGCCAGCGCAGCGGCGCGCTGGGCGACGCCACGGTGGACGCCG
Source organism: Lysobacteraceae bacterium (assembly GCA_018970895.1). Classification (GTDB taxonomy): domain Bacteria; phylum Pseudomonadota; class Gammaproteobacteria; order Xanthomonadales; family Rhodanobacteraceae; genus Dyella_A. The sequence continues at coordinate 18,267 of JAGWVM010000038.1, forward strand.
CGCCGCTGCTGGCCGAGCGCCTCGGCGCCGACGGCCGGCGCGAGTGGGTGGCGGCCACCGAGCTGCTGCCGGGCGACCGCGTGCACGTGGCCGAGGGTGCCACGGTGCCGGCCGACGGCGTGCTGGACAGCGCGCACGCCGAGCTGGACGAGGCGCTGCTGTCGGGCGAGTCGCGCCCGGTGCGGCGATGGCAGGGCGAGAGCCTGGTGGCCGGCAGCGTGCTGTTGTCCGGGCCGGTCCAGCTCACCGTGCGCCACAGCGGCGAGCACACCGCCGCGGCGCGGATCGGCGCGCTGGCGCGCCGCGCGCAGGGCGATCGCGTTGCTGCCGCAGGGACCGCCGATCCGCAGGCCACGCGTTTCGTGCAGCGGGTGCTGGTGCTCACCCTGCTCACCGCGCTGGGCTGGCTGCTGGTCGATCCGGACCGTGCGTTCGAGGCGGCGGTGGCGGTGCTGGTGATCGCCTGTCCCTGCGCGTTCGCGCTGACGGTACCGGCGACCCGCGCCCGCGCCTTCGGCGTGCTGGCCGCGCGCGGCGTGCTGGTCGCCGACGGCGCCGCGCTGGAGCGATTGGCGAACGTGGACTTCGCCCTGTTCGACAAGACCGGCACGCTGACCCACCCGGGCTTCGTGCCGGATGACATTGTCGTCTGCCGCGGCACGCGCGACGATGCGCTGCGCCTGGCCGGTGCGCTGGCGCAGGGCAGCAGCCATCCGCTGTCGCGCGCACTGGCGCGGCTGGCGGCGGAGCTGGCGGCCACGCCACTGCCGGTGGTCGAGGATCTGCGCGCGCTCCCCGGGGTGGGCCTGGCCGGCCGCATCGCCGGCCGCGCGTTGCGGCTGGGACGGGCTGACGCGGTGCTCGACGGCGCCGTGCCGCCGGCGCTGGAGGGCGGCCTGGTGCTGGCCGACCCCGACGGTCCGCTGGCCGGCTTCCGCCCGCGCGAACAACTGCGCCAGGATGCGGTGGACACCCTGGGCGCGCTGCAGGCGCAGGGCGTGCAGCTGATGCTGGCCAGCGGCGACGCGCCGATACGGGTGGCGACGACTGCCGCAGCGCTGGGCATCGGCCAATACGCGGCGCAACAGACCCCGGCCGACAAGCTCGCCCTGCTGCGGCAGGCGCGCGACCGCGGTCACATCACCCTGGCGGTGGGCGATGGCAGCAACGATGCCCCGGTGCTGGCCGGAGCCGACGTGTCTGCCGCGCTGGCCGGCGGCACCGCGCTGGCGCAGGCGCATGCCGGGCTGCTGCTGGCCGGCGACCGCCTCGACGGCCTGCTCGCCGCGCGTGCCGTCGCCGCCGACATGCAGCGCATCGTCGCGCAGAGCCGGCGCTGGGCGCTCGGCTACAACCTGGTGGCGGTGCCGTTCGCCGCATTCGGCCTGGTGCCGCCGTGGCTGGCCGGCATCGGCATGGCGCTGAGCTCGCTCGGCGTGGTGCTCAACGCGCTGCGCACCGGGCGCCGGCTGCCCGCGCCGGGAGGACCCGCATGAACATCATCCTGGTACTGATCCCGGTGACCCTGCTGGTGGTGGTGATCGCCGTGGCGCTGTTCTTCTGGGCGGTGAACCACCAGCAGTTCGACGACCTGGAGAACCCCGGCATCCTGCCCCTGCTCGAGGATGACCCAGATCAGGGACGGCCGCCGGCGCCCGCGCCATCCTCGACACCCGAGGATGCGGCCGCGGCCGCACCCGAAGCCCATCCACCGTCTGCCTGACGCACCACGCGCCGCGCGGATCCGCGCCGGACTGCCATGCACGCCACCGCCCCGCTTCCCGACGAATCCGCCGTAGCCATCCTGGTCGACCGCTTCTACGACAAGGTGCGCCGGGACGACACCCTGGGCCCGGTGTTCAATCCCGCCGTGCACGACTGGGACGAGCACAAGCGCCTGCTGACCTCGTTCTGGTGTTCGGTGGCGTGCCGCGCCGGCACCTACCGCGGCAACCCGATGGCCGCGCACCAGCGCCATCCGGTGCGCGCCGAACACTTCGACCACTGGCTCGCGCTGTGGCGTGTCACCTGCGCCGAGGTGCTGGACGAGGCCGACGCGGCGCGGATGATCGACTACGCCGAACGCATCGGGCAGAGCCTCAGGCTCGGCCTGGGACTGCGGCCGCGCGGGCGCGACCTGGGCATGCCGCTGCTGGCGCGCGGCGCATGAACCGTCTTGCCGACCTGCCGCCGCTGTCCACCGGCCGCGCCTGGGTGCACGGCGCGCTGGAGCGGCTGGCGCAGGAAGCGGCGCGCTCGGCGGATACCCACCTGCTCAAGCTCGACCTGCCGGCCTTTCCCGGCATCGACCTCTACCTGAAGGACGAGGCTGCGCACCCCAGCGGCAGCCTGAAGCACCGGCTGGCGCGCTCGCTGTTCCTGTACGCGCTGTGCAACGGCCGGCTGCACGCCGGGCAGACCGTGGTGGACGCGTCGTCCGGCAGCACGGCGATCTCCGAGGCGTGGTTCGCGCGGCTGCTCGGGTTGCCGTTCATCGCCGTGATGCCGGCCTGCACCGCGCCGGGCAAGATCCGCGATGTGCAGGCCTTGGGCGGCCAGTGCGACCTGGTCGACAACCCGGCCGACGTGCCGGCGGCGGCCGCCGCCCACGCCGAACGCGGGGCCTGCTTCCTGGACCAGTTCGGACTGGCCGAGCGCGCCACCGACTGGCGCGGCAACAACAACATCGCCGAGTCGATCCTCGGCCAGATGGCGCGCGAGGCCTCGCCCGAGCCGGCGTGGATCGTCTGCAGCGCCGGCACCGGCGGCACCTCGGCGACGATCGGTCGCTACCTGCGCTACCGCCGCCTGGCGACCCGGCTGTGCGTTGCCGAGCCGTGCGGCAGCGCCTTCGTCGAGGGCTGGCGCCGCCGTGATCGCACTGCCGTGGCCAGCCAGCCGACCCTGATCGAGGGCATTGGCCGGCCCCGGGTGGAGCCGGGCTTCGTGTTCGAGGTGGTCGACCAGGTGCTGGAAGTGCCCGACGTCGCGTCCATCGCGGCCGCTTCGCTGCTGGAGGAACTGCTCGGTCGCCGCTACGGCGGTTCGTCCGGCACCCAGTTCGTCGCCTGCCTGCGGCTGGCCTCTGCGATGCAGGCGCGCGGCGAGCGCGGCAGCATCGTCAGCCTGCTGTGCGACCGCGGCGAGCGTTACGCCGAGACGCTGTTCGACCGCGGCTGGCTCGCCGCGCGCGGCATCGACACCGCGCCGTGGGAGGCGCGCCTGCGCGCGGTGCTGCGTGACGGCCGCGGCTTTGACGAACCGATGCCGTAGCATGGACGTCCGCACGGCTTTGCGCCGTGCCTGACGGTCTGCTGCGGAGTCTCATCCGATGTCGTTCGCCATCCTCGGTCACGGCCGTTTCGGCCAGGCGCTCGCCGGCCTGCTGCGCGAGGCCGGCCACGCCGTGCGTGCCTGGGACCCGCGCGGCAACGTGCCGGCCGACTATGCCGCCGACTCGCTCGAGGCGGCCGTCGACGACGCGTCGTGGGTGGTGCTGGCGATGCCGGTGCCGCACATGGCCGACGCGCTGCGCGACCTGCGTCCGCTGCTGCGGTCGGGGCAGACGGTGCTCGATGTGGGCAGCGTGAAGCTGCATCCCTGCGCGCTGATGGACGAGCGGCTCGGCGACGCGATCCCGCACGTCGGCACGCACCCGCTGTTCGGTCCCCTGAGCCTGGCCCGCGGCGAGCGACCGCTGCGCGTGGTGGTCTGCGCCAGCGCGCGCCACCCCGGGGCCGCTGAACGCGCCAGCGCGCTGTTCGCGGGACTCGGCTGCGAGGTGATCGCGCAGGAGCCGGCCGCGCACGACCGCGCCATGGCGCACACCCACGCGCTGGCGTTCTTCATCGCCAAGGGCCTGGTCGACATGGGCGTGGACGACGAACTGGCGGTGGCGCCGCCGTCGTTCCTCGGCCTCAAGGCGATGCTTGCCGCGGTGCGCGGCGACGCCGGCCACCTGTTCGCCGCGATCCAGCAGGAGAACCCGTTCGCCGAGGAGGCGCGGGCCGAACTGCTCGCCACGCTGCAGGGCATCCATCGCCGGCTGGTCGCCGACGGCGACGATGCCGCCGGGCTGGCAATCAGCGAACGCCACGGACCCGGACCGGCGTGACGCCGTCGACCGCTGCGACAATCCGCGCAGGCCGGGGCCGTCACGCCTGATATAGGTCAGGGGCAGCCGCCCCCCGCGCCGCCGACGATGCGCACGTCCTTGCGGAGACGTGCCATGACGACAACCCGAAAACTCTGGCTGGGGCTGGCGGTGCTGCTGCTGGCCTCCTTCTCGGTGCTGCTGTGGGTGGGCAAGGAGGTGCACCAGCAGGCGCCACCCTTGCCCGACGCGGTGGTCACCACCCTGGGCACCACGCTGTACACCCACGCCGACATCGATCAGGGCCGCGAGGTCTGGCAGAGCATCGGTGGCCAGCAGCTCGGCTCGATCTGGGGCCACGGCGCGCTGGTGGCGCCGGACTGGAGCGCCGACTGGCTGCATCGCGAGGCCGACGCCATGCTCGAGCTGCTGGCCCGCGACGAAGGTGCACCCTCGTTCGCGTCGCTGGATGCCGAACGGCAGGCCGCGCTGAAGGCGCGCGTCAAGGCCGAGGAGCGCCGCAATACGTACGACGCGAGCACCCGCACCATCACCGTCTCGCCGCTGCGGGCGCAGGCGATGGACGTGGTGGCACGCCACTACGAGAGTCTGTTCAGCAACGACCCGGCCACCCACGCGCTGCGCGTCACCTACGCCATGCGCGAGGACACCATTCCCGAGATGGAGCATCGCCGCGCGGTCACCGCGTTCTTCTGGTGGACCAGCTGGGCCGCCGCCGCCGAGCGTCCCGGGCACAGCGTCAGCTACACGCAGAACTGGCCGTACGACCCGCTGGTCGGCAACCGGCCCAGCGGCACCGCGCTGATCTGGTCGGTGTTCAGCGTGCTGTTCCTGATCCTCGGCATCGGCCTGATCGGCGGGTACCACGCGGTGCAGAGCCACAAGGAGAGCCCGGCGGTGCCGCCGGCGCACGACCCGCTGGCGGCGTTCGTCCCGACGCCCTCGATGAAAGCCACGGCGAAGTACTTCTGGACCGTGATGGGCCTGTTCCTGGTGCAGATCCTGCTCGGCGCCACCACCGCGCACTTCCAGGTGGAAGGCCAGCAGGCCTACGGCTTCGCGCTGGCCAAGGTGCTGCCGTACAGCATCACCCGCACCTGGCACACCGAGCTGGCGGTGCTGTGGATCGCCACCGCGTGGCTGGCCACCGGCCTGTACATGGCGCCGCTGATCGGCGGCCGCGAGCCGAAGTTCCAGCGGCTGGGGGTGAACGTCCTGTGGGTGTGCCTGCTGGTGATCGTGGTCGGCTCGTTCGCCGGCCAGTGGTTCGCGGTGATGGACAAGCTGGGCCTGAAGTACAACTTCTGGTTCGGCCACCAGGGCTGGGAGTACACCGACCTGGGCCGCTTCTGGCAGATCTTCCTGTTCGTCGGGCTGATGCTGTGGCTGTTCCTGGTCGGCCGCGCGCTGTGGCCGGCGATCAGGCGTCGCGACGAGACCTCGAACATCGTGGGCCTGCTGTTCCTGTCCACCATCGCGATCGGCCTGCTCTACGGCGCCGGGCTGATGTGGGGCGAGCACACCCACATCGCGATGGTCGAGTACTGGCGCTGGTGGGTGGTGCACCTGTGGGTGGAGGGCTTCTTCGAGGTGTTCGCCACCGCGGTGATCGGCTACCTGTTCGTGCGGCTGGGCCTGCTGCGCGTGCACAGCGCCACGGTGAACATGCTCTTCGCCACCCTCGTGTTCATGGCCGGCGGCGTGCTCGGCACGCTGCACCACCTGTACTTCACCGGCACCACCACCGCGGTGATCGCGCTGGGCGCGAGCTTCTCGGCGCTGGAAGTGGTGCCGCTGGCGCTGATCGGACTGGAGGCCTACGACAACTGGCGCAAGCAGCACGCCGCGCCGTGGATGGCGCGCTACCGCTGGCCGATCATGTTCTTCGTGGCGGTGAGCTTCTGGAACCTGGTCGGTGCGGGCCTGTTCGGCTTCCTGGTCAACACGCCGATCGCGCTGTACTACATGCAGGGCCTCAACCTCACCCCGCTGCACGGGCACACCGCGCTGATGGGTGTGTACGGCATGCTCGGCCTCGGCCTGATGCTGTTCTGCCTGCGCGGCATCAAGCCGGCGGCCGAGTGGCGCGAGGGCTGGCTGAAGGGCGCGTTCTGGACGCTCAACATCGGCCTGTCGCTGATGGCGCTGCTGACCCTGCTGCCGCTGGGCGTGCTGCAGCTCAACGCGGCGCTGAACCACGGCTACTGGTTCGCCCGCTCCGAGCACTTCATGGACCAGCCGCTGGTGCACCTGCTGGTGTGGATGCGCGTGCCCGGCGACAGCCTGTTCGCGGTCGGCGCCCTGCTCACCTCGGTGTTCGTCGCCTCGCTGTGGCTGGCGCCCCGGCGCAGCCCGAAGGGTGCGGTGTTGCCGCAGGCGGCACGCGAGCGTGCCTGACCCCCGCGGGGCGCGTCGTCCGGCGCGCCCCGCCTTCACGGATCCGGTTACCCATGTTCGAGTTCTATCCCCAGATCAAGGCCGTGCACATCGCCTGCGTGATCCTCAGCGGGCTGCTGTTCGCGCTGCGCGGCACGCTGGTCCAGGCCGGTCGAAGCACCGTCGCGCACTGGGCGCCGCTGCGCTACCTCAGCTACGCGGTCGACACCGTGCTGCTCACTGCGGCCCTGATGCTGCTGACCCTCCTGCCCGGCGCCTATTTCGCCAACGGCTGGCTGACGGTGAAGCTGGTGGGCGTGGTGCTCTATGTGATCTGCGGCAGCCTGGCGTTGAAGCGGGCGCGCAGCGCAGGCATGCGCCGCGGCTTCTTCACCGCGGCGCTGCTGCTCTATGTCGGCATCGTCGGTATCGCCTGGGAGCACCATCCGCTGGGCTGGCTGCACGCGTGGGCCGGATGAGTGCTGCCTGGCGGCCTCGCGCCTTGCGGGCGGCGCGCCGGGCTAGACCCGGGCGAACACCAGGCTGGCGTTGGTGCCGCCGAAGCCGAAGCTGTTGGACATCACCGTGGACAGGTGCGCCGGTCGGCTCTCGCGGAGGATCGGGAAATCCGCCGCGCCCGGATCGAGCGCGTCGATATGGGCCGACCCGGCCATGAACCCGTCGCGCATCATCAGCAGGCTGTAGATCGCCTCGTGCACGCTGGCGGCGCCGAGCGAGTGGCCGGTCAGCGCCTTGGTCGAGGAAAGCGGCGGCACCGCCGTGCCGAATACCTCGCGCACCGCCTGCAACTCCACGATGTCGCCCACCGGGGTGGCGGTGCCGTGGGTGTTGAGGTAGTCGATCGGCGCGTTCAGGTCACGCATGGCCATGCGCATGCAGCGCACGGCGCCTTCGCCGGAGGGCGCGACCATGTCGCCGCCATCGGAGGTCACGCCGTAGCCGACCAGTTCGGCATGGATGCGCGCACCGCGCGCCCGCGCATGCTCGTACTCCTCCAGCACCAGCATGCCGCCGCCGCCGGCGATGACGAAGCCGTCGCGGCCGGCGTCATAGGGGCGCGAGGCCACCTGCGGGGTTTCGTTGTAGCCGCTGGACAGCGCGCCCATGGCGTCGAACTCGACCGTCATGCCCCAATGCTCTTCCTCGCCGCCGCCGGCGAACATCACGTCCTGGGCGCCGTGGCGGATCAGGTCGGCGGCCGCGCCTATGCAATGCGCCGAGGTGGCGCAGGCGGCCGAGATCGAATAGCTCAGGCCGTGGATGGCGAACGCGGTCGCCAGCGTGGCGGACACCGTCGAGCACATCGTGCGCGGCACCATGTACGGACCGACCTTGCGCACGCCCTTCTCGCGCAGCAGGTCGGCGGTCTCGATCTGCCACTGCGCCGAACCGCCGCCGGAGCCGGCGATCACGCCGCAGCGCGGATCGCTTACCTGTTCGGCGCTGAGCCCGGCATCGGCGATCGCGTCGCGCATGGCCACCCAGGCATAGGCCGCGGCATCGCCCATGAAGCGCTTGCGCTTGCGGTCGATCTCCGCCACCAGGTCGATCTGCGGCACGCCGGCGACCTGGCTGCGCATGCCGCGCGCGGCGTAGTCCGGCATCGCCGAGATGCCGCTGCGCAGGTCGCGCAGGGAGCGTTCCACGGTGCTGGCCTCGTTGCCGATGCAGGACACGATGCCCATGCCGGTGACGACGACCCGGCGCATCAGAAACCCTCCGTCGACTGGAACAGGCCCACGCGCATGTCGTCGGCCTCGTAGATCAGGCGGTCGTCGACCAGCACCCTGCCATTGGCGATCACCAGCGCCAGCTTGCCGCGCATCACCCGGCGGATGTCGATTTCATAACGCACCAGCTTTGCGCTCGGCAGCACCTGGCCGGAAAATTTCACCTTGCCCACGCCCAGTGCGCGGCCACGTCCGGGCTCGCCCATCCATGGCAGGAAGAATCCGCTGAGCTGCCACAGCGCATCCAGCCCGAGGCAGCCGGGCATCACCGGATCGCCCTCGAAATGACAGCCGAAGAACCACAGGTCGGGGCGGATATCCAGCTCGGCGCGGATGCACCCCTTGCCGGCGGCGCCGCCGTGGTCGTCGATATGCGTGATGCGGTCGAACATCAGCATGGGTGGCATCGGCAACTGCGCGTTGCCGGGACCGAACATTTCGCCGCGGGCGCAGGCGAGCAGCTGGTTGTAGTCGAACGACGAAGGGCGTGTCATGTAAGAACCTGCAGAAAATGTGGGGGGAAGTTTGGGAGACTCGCACGCTATGCGTCTTGATGCCAGTCAAGTCGGCTGCAACATACGCGGGCGTCTGTTCCGGCGCAGACATCCGCCGCGGTCACGGCATCATGTCGCATCGGTCCGATAGTGTGCACCAAGGCTTCGATCACGCTGCAGCGCAGCCGTCAGCAGGCAGTGCGCCAGCTGCGCCTGCCATCCATCCTTGCGCCACGCCGCGCAGGTCTGCAGCGCGCTCTTCAGGCCGGCCGCGTCACGTTCCGGCCCGGCGGCCTGCCACAGCAGGTCGCGCAGCGCGGCCGACTCGGCGGGGGGCAGTTCGGCCCCGCGGCCGACCCAGTGGTGGGCGCCGGCCGGCACCGTCGAGCGTGGCAGCCTGGCCAGCGATTCGCCGACGCGGCGGCCGCACAGCACGCCTTCCAGCAGCGAATTGCTGGCCAGGCGGTTGGCGCCGTGCA
>JAGWVM010000187.1 GCA_018970895.1 Lysobacteraceae bacterium
CGCGACCCAGATCAAGACGGGCTCGCTGTGCCGCACCGACCGCGTGGCCAAGTACAACCAGCTGCTGCGCATCGAGGAGGCGCTGGGTTCGGCGGCACGTTACGCCGGCCGCGACGCTTTCCCGAGCCTCGGCCGACTGCCCGGCTGATCCGGAATCCGCCGCCATGCTGCGCTGGGTCGCGCTGATCCTGATCGCACTGCTCGTCGCCCTTCAGTTCAAGCTGTGGAGCGACGCCGGCGGCATGCGTGAGGTCGATACCTTGCGCGCGGCGGTGAAGAAGCAGGCCGAGGAAAACCAGCACCTGCAGCAGCGCAACCAGGCGCTGGCCGCAGACGTGACCGATCTCAAGAGCGGCGAGCAGGCGGTCGAGGCCCGCGCCCGCGCCGAGCTGGGCCTGATCAAGCCCGGCGAGACCTTCTACCAGGTGGTGGAAGGTCCGGCGTCCGCATCGTCCTCGGCGGCGGCTCCGTCCAGCAGCGGGACGCCATGAGTACATCCGGTTTGTGGTGCGTGGTCCCCGCGGCGGGGCGCGGTATGCGTGTCGGCGGCGACCGGCCCAAGCAGTACCTGCCGATCGGCGGCCGGATGCTGATCGAGCACACGCTGGACCGGCTCGCGCGGCATCCGGGCATCGCCGGCCTGATGGTGGTGCTGTCGCCCGGAGATTCGCTGTGGCCCGAGCTCTCGACTATTCGCGGCAAGCCGGTGCTGACCACGGCCGGTGGCGCCGAGCGCTGCGATTCAGTGCTGGCCGGGCTGCAGACGTTGCCGGCAGACGTCGGCGACGATGACTTCGTGCTGGTGCACGACGCCGCCCGGCCCTGCGTGCGGCTGGACGACATTTCCCGCTTGATCGAACGGGCCGGCGCCGGCGAAGGCGGACTGCTCGGCGCGCCGCTGCGCGACACGCTCAAGCGCGCCGACGCGGCCGGCTGCAGCGTGCTCACCGAGCCGCGCGACCAGCGCTGGCGGGCTTTCACCCCACAGATGTTTCGTCGTGCTGCACTCTCCGCCGCGTTGCGCGAAGCGTCACGGCGGGGCGTTATCGTCAGCGACGAGGCGATGGCGATGGAGCTGGCCGGATGCGCGCCGCGGCTGGTGGAAGGCGCGGAGGACAACGTCAAGGTGACCACGGCGGCGGATTTCGCGCTGGCCGAATTCCTGCTCGGCCGCACGGCGCCGGCAGGGAAGGAGTGACGCGGTGAGGATCGGACAGGGTTTCGACGTGCATGCGTTCGGCGAGGGCGACTTCGTCACCCTCGGTGGCGTGCGCGTGCCGCACGGCCGGGGCGTGGTGGCGCACTCGGACGGCGACGTGGTGATCCACGCGCTGTGCGACGCGATCTTCGGTGCGCTGGCGATGGGTGACATCGGCAAGCATTTCCCGCCGTCCGATCCGCAATGGCGCGACGCCGACAGCCGGCAGTTCCTTCGTCACGCCGCCCGCTTGATGGCCGGTCAGGGCTACCGGCTCGGCAACGCCGACGTGACCGTGATCGCCGAGGCGCCCAAGGTCGGACCGCACGCGGCGGCGATGCGCGAGAACCTTGCCGCGGACCTCGGCTGCGGCGTGGACCGCATCAGCATCAAGGCGACCACCACCGAAAAGCTCGGCTTCACCGGTCGCGGCGAGGGGATCGCGGCGCAGGCCTGCGTTTTGCTGGAACGCGCATGAGCGAGACCGATGCCCGCGGCGCCAGCCAGCGCCTGCACGAGCAGCTCGACACCATCGTCGACCTGCTGCGCCAGCAGTCGCGCATGCGCGACGAGCTGGTGGCGCTGCGCGAGGACGGTGCGGAACCGGTGGCGCGTTCACCGATTGCCGAAGCGCTGAAGGACAGCGCCGAGGTGCTCCAGCACGAGCTGGAACCGCTGCACCCGGCCGACATCGCGTTCATCCTCGAATCACTGCCGCTGGACGAGCGCCTGGCCGTATGGCAACGGGTGCGCTCGGACCGCGATGGCGAAATCCTGCTGGAAGTGTCCGATGCGGTCCGCGAATCGCTGATCGCGGACATGGACCAGGGCGAGATCATGGCGGCGGTCGAGCCGCTGGACGCCGACGAGCTGGCCGACCTGGTCGAGGACCTGCCGACCGAGGTGCTGCCCGAGCTGATGGCCAGCCTCGATGCGCAGCAGCGCGAGCAGTTGCAGTCGGCGCTGTCCTACGAGGACGACCAGATCGGCGCGCTGATGGACTTCGAGATGGTGACGATCCGCGAGGACGTCAGCCTGGAAACCGTCCTGCGCTACCTGCGCCGTTTCGAAGAGCTGCCGCCGCAGACCGACAAGCTGTTCGTGGTCAACCACGACAACGTGCTGACCGGCGTGCTGCCGCTGCATTGGCTGCTGGTCAATCCGCCTGACCGGATGGTCGGCGAGCTGATGGCGCCGGACGTCAACACCTTCCATCCGGGCGACGACGCCTACGAGGTGGCGCAGGCGTTCGAGCGCTACGACCTGGTGACCGCGCCGGTGGTCGACGAGGGCAACCACCTGATCGGCCGCATCACCATCGACGCGATGGTCGACGTGATCCGCGAGGAGGGCGAGAGCGAGTCGCTCAGCCGCGGCGGCCTGCGCGAGGAGGAGGATATCTTCGCCTCGATCTGGGCGTCGGTGCGCAACCGCTGGAGCTGGCTGGCGATCAACCTGGTGACCGCGTTCCTGGCATCACGCGTGATCGGCCTGTTCGAGAACTCGATCGAGAAGCTGGTGGCGCTGGCCACCCTGATGCCGATCGTGGCCGGCATCGGCGGCAACTCCGGCAACCAGACCATCACGATGATCGTTCGTGCTTCGGCACTGGATCAGGTCAACCCCAACGCGATCCGCCGGCTGTGGCAGAAGGAGCTGGGCGTGGCGCTGTTCAATGGCCTGATCTGGGGCGGGGTGATCGGCACCGTGGCGGCGCTGCTGTATGAAAGCCCGATGCTGGGGCTGGTGATGACCGCCGCGATGACGCTGAACCTGCTGCTGGCGGCGTTCATGGGCGTGGGCATCCCGATGGCGCTTATCCGGCTGGGGCGCGATCCGGCGCTGGGTGCCAGCGTGTTCCTCACCTTCATGACCGACAGTGGCGGCTTCTTCATCTTCTTGGGACTCGCCACGCTTTTCCTGATGTAACGCTTTCCTGCATGCCGGCGCGTCCGGCGGAGTGCCATGTCTGTTTCCGAATTGCCGACCGCCTACGGCCAGGTGCCGCTGACCGCCCGGCTGCGCGCCACGCCCGAGGACTTCCGGGTCGAGGAGCTGCTCGGCTACGACGCCGACGGCACCGGCGAGCACGCCCTGCTGTGGGTGGAGAAGCGTGGCGCCAACACCGACTGGGTGGCCAGGGAGCTGGCGAAATTCGCCGGGGTGCCACCGGTCAACGTGGGCTTTGCCGGGTTGAAGGATCGCCATGCGGTCACCCGCCAGGCGTTTTCCGTGCAACTTCCCGGGCGCGGCGATCCCGACTGGTCGGCCTTCCCGCACGAAGAGGTCAAGGTGCTCGCCGCGACGCGGCACAGCCGCAAGCTCAAGCGCGGCGGTCTGCGCGGCAACCGCTTCGTGATCGTGCTGCGCGACGTGCAGGGCGATCGCGAGGGAGCCGGCCGGGTGCTCGGGCAGATCGCCGCGCGCGGCGTGCCGAACTATTTCGGCGAGCAGCGCTTCGGTCGCGAAGGTGGCAACCTTGCCCAGGCACGCGCGATGTTCGCCGGACGCCGTGTCGACCGGGACAAGCGCAGTCTGCTGCTGTCCGCCGCTCGTTCTCAGATCTTCAACAGCGTCCTCGCCGAGCGGGTCGAGCAGGGTAGTTGGGATACGGCACTGGAAGGCGAGATCTGGGCACTGGCCGGCTCGCGTTCCTGGTTTGGTCCCGAGCCGTTCGACGCCGCGCTGGCCAGCCGTCTGGCCCAGGGCGACATCCATCCGAGCGGGCCACTGTGGGGCGAGGGCGAGCCGGCATCCCAGGGCATGGTCGGCGCGCTCGAGCGCCGCATTGCCGGCCAGTGGCAGGATCTGGTGGACGGCCTGACGGCCGCCCGGACGACACATGACCGACGCGCTTTGCGCCTGATGCCGGCCGGCCTGGCATGGCAATGGCTGGCGGAGGATGCACTGGAACTGCAGTTCGCTCTGCCGGCCGGGGCCTACGCGACCACGGTGATTCGCGAGCTCGCCGCCACGGGGTGACGCGGACTGCGGGCCGGCCGGTCAGCGCCGGGCAGACAGCAGTACCACCACGGCGCCGGTACCGCCCTTGGCAGGGCGTGCCGAGGCGAAGGCGATGACATCGGCGCGCCGTCGCAGCAGGCGGTCGGTCAGCGCCTTGAGTACCGGCCCCCGGGATTTCGAGCGCAGGCCCTTGCCATGCACGATGCGCACGCAGCGCAGTCCCTGCTCGCGTGCCTCGGCGAGGAAGTCGGTGATGCTCGCCTGGGCCGCGGCGGCGTTCATGTGGTGCAGGTCCAGGTCGTCCTGCACGCTGAACTGGCCGCGCTTCAGTTGCTTGAGCAGCTTGGGCGGATAGCCGTCCTGCAGGAAGCTCAGTTCCTCGCCCACTTCCATCAGGGCCGGGTCGAACGCCATGTCCAGCAGTTCGCCCGGGACGGCGGCCTCGTCGGCCTCGAACATCCGGGCCCGCGGCTCGGGCTTCGGCCCGGACGGCACGACCGGCTCGGAGTCGATGCGGCGGATCTCGCCGATCGCCTCGCGGAACAGGCGGGCATCGTCCTCGGTGACCGTGGCGGGGGCGCGGCGCTTCATCCGGCCATGCTACCCAATGGACATGCATCCCGCGCGGCATGCGGTGCGCTTGTTCGTGAAACGGCGGGGCCGCTCGGTTAGACTCGGAGCGCTGCAAGAGAGGGCGCCGTCCGGGTCGGCCGGGCCCGGTTCAAGACCATTCGACGGAACAGCATGCGAGTCCTGGTTAGCAACGATGATGGCGTGGATGCACCGGGCATCCGCGTGCTCGCCGAGCGACTCGGCGCCGTGGGAAAAGTGACGGTGGTGGCGCCCGACCGGGACCGTTCCGGTGCCAGCAACTCGCTCACGCTGGATGCCCCGATCCGGGTCACCCGGATGGACAACGGCTACTACCGGGTCGCCGGCACGCCGACCGACTGCGTGCACCTGGCGCTGTCCGGTTTGCTGGAGGAAGAGCCGCACATTGTCGTGTCCGGCATCAACAACTCGGCCAATCTCGGCGACGACGTGATCTA